>CAKTXO010000118.1 GCA_934630985.1 uncultured Oscillospiraceae bacterium
CTGATGCCCACAAAAATCGTCACCGAGACCCAGCTGAGCCGGGTTCTGGGCAACACCCCCTTGCAGGTGCATCTGGAACTGATGATGGTATCCGGCCACCGAGCCAAGAATACCCCGGAGGAGCATCTGCTGTCCTTCTACAAGACCTTCGACGAGCTGAAGGACCGGAAATTCGACGGCATGGTCATCACCGGCGCACCGGTGGAGAATCTGCCCTTTGAGCAGGTGGACTACTGGCAGGAATTAACCCGGATCATGGAGTGGAGCAAGACTCACGTCCATTCCACCTTCCACATCTGCTGGGGTGCCCAGGCGGGACTGTACTATCACTACGGCATCCAGAAAAAGCAGCTTCCGGAGAAACTTTTCGGGGTCTATCCCCATCACGCGGACTATAAGCGGGCGATTTTGCTCCGGGGCTTCGACGACGTATTTTATGCCCCCCATTCCCGGCACACCACCGTCCTGCGAGAGGACATCGAGGCAGTGCCCGGACTGAAGATTCTGGCTTCCTCGGAAGAAGCCGGGGTGTACATCATCATGAACAAGGAGGGGCGGCAGATTTTTGTTACCGGCCACTCGGAATACGACCCGGACACCCTGGAACGGGAGTATCTGCGGGATAAAAACCAGGGTCTTCCCATCCATGTGCCCGTGAATTACTATCCGGATGACGACGACACCAAGCGACCCATTGTGCGCTGGCGGGGACACGGAAATCTGCTCTACAGCAATTGGCTGAACTATTTTGTCTACCAGACCACGCCCTACGACATCATGTCCGTGGGCCAGGGGGTCATGGAGGATTGACTCGTGACCCATAAGAAGCAAATCGTTCTGGATTTTTACAGCTGTCACAACTTAGGTGACGACCTGTTTGTGGAGACCTTTGCGGAGCATTTCTCCGACTGCGAGATTCATCTGCTGGTCAATCCCAGATGCGTTCCTAAAAAGCTGCCTCCCAATGTCCGAATTCTCCATTTTTCCCATGTGGATCTGCGGCTTCGCAGAATTTCCAATCTGGCATCCCACCGGGGAAGGCAGAAAATGGTACATATGGTGGAGCATGTGCGCCAGAGGCGGCTGAAGCATATTGCCAGTGGCTGCGATGCCTTCGTGAAAATCGGCGGCTCTATTTTCATGCAGCACGCCCCTGGGGGTCAGGAAATCGACTTCTCCACAGAGGAAAAACCGGATTTTGCCCTGCGCAGATGCACAGGCGGCAGGGGAAACCGGTTTGTCATCGGCGCCAATCTGGGGCCGGTGTATTCCGAGGATTACTGGGAGCAGATAGATGAGGAGTTCCGGAATTACCGGCATGTCTGCCTCCGGGATTATGCCTCCTACCAAAAAATGCGCGCCGCGCCCAATGTGCAGTACGCCCCGGATGTGCTGTTCCTGATTCCAAAGCCCTATGTAGGTGAAGTAGGGGAGAATGTGGCCATTTCCGTGATGGACCTGCGCCAGAATACCCAGGATGAAGCCGTGGCTCAGGCCTATTATGACCTGTTGGAGCGGGTAATTGGCTACTTCCTGGGTCGGGAAATCCCGGTGACTCTCCTGTCCTTCTGTCAGTGGCAGGAGGATGAGAAAGCGGTGCAGACACTTCTTAACCGGTTCTCCGGGGAAAAACGTCTTTCCGCCTGCTGCTATCGGGGCAGTGCCCGGCAGAGCCTGAAGGTGCTCTCCGGTGCCAGCTTTGTCGTATGCACCCGGTTCCACAGCACCATTCTTGGTATTTCCTTCGGAAAGCCGGTGTTTCCCATTATTTACAATTCCAAGACCGCCCATTATCTGGCGGATCTTTCTTTCCCCGGGAAATCCGCTACCTTGGAGGAGCTGCCCTCTGTGACCCTGGAGGACGTGCTCTATAACTATCAGAACAATATCATCGCCGACTGCACCGAACATCACCGGTGTGCGGTGAACCAGTTCAGCGGTCTGGAGAGTTACCTTAACGAAAAGGAGAGCGCAATTGAAAGCAGTATTGTTTGACCTGGACGGAACCCTGCTTCCCATGGATCAGGAGGTGTTCGTCAAGGATTATTTGGGTCGGATGGCGGCTTTTCTGGCACCTCGCGGCTACGATCCGGAAAAACTCATCAAAGCTGTCTGGAAGGGCACCGGGGCCATGGTGAAAAATGACGGAAAGGCCAGAAATGAGGATGTATTCTGGGTCGTGTTTGACCGGGTAATGGAGCGGGATTGCCGACAGGACAGTGCCCTGTTCGATGAATTTTACCAGAGAGAATTCCAGAAATCCCGCAATAGCTGCGGCTTTCAGCCTGCGGCGGCTCCGGCGGTGCGGGAAATCCGGAGTCTGGGCTATCGGGTGATTCTTGCCACCAATCCCTTATTCCCGGCGGTTGCCACCCAGAGCCGTATTCGCTGGGCGGGGCTGGAACCGGGGGACTTTGAACGCATCACCACCTACGAAAATGCCCGGTACTGTAAGCCCAACCCCGATTATTACCAGGAAATTCTGGGCAAACTGAACCTGAACCCTTCGGACTGCCTGATGGTGGGAAACGATGTAGATGAGGATATGATTGCGGAAACGCTGGGAATGAAGGTGTTCCTGCTGACGGACTGCCTGATTAACCGGAACGGGAAGGACATTTCCCGGTATCCAAGCGGAGGCTTTACCGAGCTGCTGCAATACGTTCGGAGTCTTTGACAGGATGCTTGACGGCTGCCGGTATTTTTGGGTTTTCTGCGACCTGTTTGACGGACGTTACCGGCGGGGCGGAACGGAAGAGCCACAGGTTGAGATACAACCTGCGGCTCATGCGCTTGGCTTTCTGCGAATCAGAAACGGTATCAGACCATCGTGAGAGCGTTTTCCGAAAGACGGATTACATAGAATAGGAGGGAAAACCATGTCAGTGCGGCTGAATGAGGATGCGGAAATGGTAAAAACCATCCGGGAGGGCCTGAAGCGGACGGGAGGCTACTGTCCCTGCCGGTTGGAGCGGACGCCGGAGAATAAGTGCGTGTGCAAGGAATTCCGGGATCAGATCGCCGACCCCCAATTCCACGGTTATTGCCACTGTATGCTCTACTATAAAGAGTAAAAAATTGGAAGATTCCGAAAAAACCTGTTGACAAACGCCGCACCGTATGCTAGAATAATCAAGCGCTGAGGGGAGCACCTCAGAAAGCGTATATGGGCGAGTGGTGGAATTGGTAGACTCGCTAGATTCAGGTTCTAGTGTTCACTGCGGACGTGCGGGTTCAAGTCCCGCCTCGCCCACCAAATAAAAGGACATCCGGTTGGATGTCCTTTTATTTTTTACTTCCGGAGATATTTTTGCCGGGTGGCAAGGCCGCCCCGGATGTGCCGCTCCTGCTTGTTTTTGTCCAGAACCTGCCGAACCTGGGTGTACAGGGGATAACTGTACAGCCGCAGCTGCTCCGTCAGCGCCTTGTGGACGGTGGATTTGGAAATGCCGAAGTGCCGGGCGGTGGCTCGGACGGTGGCACCGGTTTCAATCATGTACACAGCCAATTCACAGGCTCGCTCCTCCAGCTCTCGTTTCATAGGCTCCCCTCCGATGCTGTGCTGCTGGAAGATTCTATGCGCCTTGACAGTCCCCTATTCCGGATGTAAAATAAAGACAGATTTCGACATTGGGAGGATATACGGTGATTTACTTCAATAATGACTATTCTGAGGGATGCCATCCGAAGATTCTGGAGGCGCTGACCCGGACGAATTACGAGCAGACCTTTGGCTACGGCGAGGACGAATACTGTGCCCGGGCGGCGGAAAAAATCCGTGCTCTCTGCGGCCGGGAAGACGCTGCGGTGCACTTTCTGGTAGGCGGCACCCAGACCAACATGACGGTGATTGCGGCGGCTCTGCGCCCTCATCAGGGGGTGCTCTGCGCTGGCAGCGGCCATATCAACACCCACGAGACCGGTGCTGTGGAGGCAACAGGCCACAAGGTGCTGCCGCTGCCGTCCCAGGATGGAAAGATCGCTGCCGGGCAGGTGAGGGAAGCGGTGCTGTCCCATCGGGGGGATGCCAGCTTTGAGCACACCGTGCAGCCGAAAATGGTATACATTTCCAATCCCACGGAGTTGGGCACTTTGTACACGAAAGTCGAGCTGACGGCTCTGAGAGACACATGCCGGGAATTGGGGCTATACCTGTTCCTGGACGGAGCCCGGCTGGGCTACGGCCTGATGGCAAAGGACAACGACCTGACCCTAAAGGACATTGGGGACTGCTGCGATGTATTCTACATCGGCGGCACCAAGGTGGGAGCCCTCTTCGGGGAAGCTGTGGTGATTACGAACCCGGAACTGAAAGAGGATTTCCGGTATCTCATCAAGCAGCGAGGCGGTATGCTGGCAAAGGGACGACTGCTGGGCATTCAGTTTGACACTCTAATGACGGACAACCTGTATTTCGACATTTCCGCCCATGCCATTGCCCTGGCGGAGAAGCTGGAAAACACCTTCAAGGAACTGGGCGTTCCTTCCCTGGTACCTGTTCAGAGCAACCAGCTGTTCCCGATTTTGCCGGACGGCGTGCTTGCCCGGCTGGCGGAAGCCTATGTATTCTGTGAGCAGTGCCGGGTAGATGAAAGCCACAGAGCCGTCCGTTTCTGCACCAGCTGGGCAACCAAGGAAGAAAACGTTCAGGCTCTGTGCCGGGATTTGGAGGATTTGCTCGGAAGAAACGAATAAAGCAACCATAGCCACCCGAAACATTTTGGAGCAGTTCTGGCGATGCGGCCGGGGGGTTCTTAGGGGGGCGGCTTTTCGGCAGCGCCCCCTAAGCCGGCTTCTTCTCAATGTTCTTGCCGGGACAAGAACATTGCCTCCGGAGGAACCAGTGCCGAAAACTTCTGGCAAATTGATATTTTGTGGTATATTGGTGTGCCCGCGCGTAAAGAACCTTACTAACAAGCGGAACCCCCGCTGGCCTTTGACCAGCGGGGGTTTCGTCATACACGCTCGTATTCAAAATTTTCGAATTTCAGCACATCCCCAACATCCGCGCCCTCCGGAAGCAAAAACATGGCTACCTGGGAGGTAACGCCGGTGCTGTGGTAGCGGACGGTGGCGTAATCGCCGTTGATTTCGGTTATGGTGCAAAGCATAGCGGTCTCCTTATCGGATGAAGTTGGTGTGAGCGGCAGGCTCCGGCTCCGGCAGGCCGAACTGCTCCTTGCCCAGGGCAATGGACTTCATGAGAAAAGCCATATTCTT
>CAKTXO010000119.1 GCA_934630985.1 uncultured Oscillospiraceae bacterium
CAGTGCTCCGTTTACGCTGAGCAGTAAGCGCATAATGACAAAGAGCTGCCGCACATACCGCGGCGGCTCTTTTTTCAGAAAATTCACCGATATTGGGTGGCAGAGAAAAGAGAATAGAATGCAGGGGCGGCCATTGACCGCCTGGCATATATGTGGAAAGCCGAAGGATAGGCGGTCATTGCGAACCAGTGTGCACACTGGTGTGGCAATCCCCCGGTCATTCCGGAAGCTAATTCAGAACTTGTAGGGGCGGTCATTGGCCGCCCGGCATATGTGTGGAGAGCCGAAGGACAGGCTGTCATTGCGAACCAGTGACCGATGTCACTGGTGTGGCAATCCGCATATCAAAGCCTTCCCCTGGGAGGGGAAGGTGGCTCGAAGAGCCGGATGAGGTTGCCCCAGTTTTTCCGAAACGCATACTGGATTCTTTTTTCTGTGTCACCCGCCGAGAACATGGAGGGAAATGCTATGTTTGTAGATAAGGTTCGCATTACGGTCATCGGCGGACGGGGCGGCGACGGTGCCGTGGCCTTCCACCGGGAAAAATACGTTGCCTCCGGCGGCCCCGATGGCGGCGACGGCGGTCATGGCGGCAGCGTGGTGCTCCACGTCAACGACAACCTGTCCACCCTGCTGGACTTCCGCTATAAGCGCAAGTATCAGGCATCCGCCGGTGTCAACGGCATGGGACGGAAAATGGCGGGCAAACGGGGCGAAAATCTCGTCATCGACGTGCCCCGGGGCACCGTCGTCCGGGATGCCGAGTCCGGTCAGATCATCGTGGATATGTCCACCGGCGAGGACTTTGTCATTGCCCGGGGCGGCCGTGGGGGCTGGGGCAATGCCCACTACGCCACCCCCACCCGGCAGGTTCCCCGGTTTGCCAAGGCTGGCCTGAAGGGTCAGGAGCGGGACGTGATTCTGGAGCTGAAGCTGCTGGCGGACGTAGGCCTGGTTGGCTTCCCTAACGTGGGCAAATCCACATTGCTCTCCGTCACCTCCAACGCAAGACCGAAAATCGCCAACTACCACTTCACCACCCTGTTCCCCAACCTGGGCGTGATTTACGTCGAGGAGGGCGTGTCCTTCGTCATGGCGGATATCCCCGGCATTATCGAGGGCGCCGCTGAGGGCGCCGGCCTGGGTCACGACTTCCTCCGGCACATCGACCGGTGCCGGCTGCTTGTCCATGTGGTGGACGTATCCGGCAGCGAAGGGCGGGATCCTGTGGAGGATTTCCACGCCATCAATCAGGAGCTCCAGGACTACTCCGTAGACCTGGGCGACCGGCCTATGATCGTGGCCGCCAACAAGTGCGACCTGCTGCCCCCGGACAGCGACAACCTGGAACGGCTGCGCTCCGCCGCCAAGGAAGCGGGCTGCGAACTGTACGAAATCAGCGCGGGCACTACCCAGGGCACCCGTCAGCTGATGCAGGTGGTGGCTCAAAAGCTCAAGGAGCTGCCCCCCGTCACCATCTACGAGCCGGAGTATGTGGAGGAAATTTCCGCTCCCGCCGACCCCACCGCCTTCGAGATCGAGCACTACGGCAGCACCTGGATGGTCACCGGCGAGTGGCTCAGCCGCATGGTGGAAAACATCAACTTCGACGACTATGAGGCCCGGAACCATTTTGACGGGCTGCTGCGCAAAGCGGGGCTTTTTGCCCGGCTGGAGGAAATGGGCATCCAGGACGGGGACACCGTGGATATTTACGATCTGGAATTTGAATACCAGCGTTAATACCAAAAAAGGGCTTCCACTTTCGTGTAAAAATACAAAGGTGTTTTTCGGGGAAAAGGTTTGCCATTTTCAACTATCTTATGTATAATAACAGGGTCAGACAAGACCCTGTTATTTTTTTGAGAGGAAAATGCCCATGATCCGGAATTTGAATCAGGTTACCTTCCAGGGCTTTGGCACCGTTCCCCCGGAACGCTCCCACAGCACCGGCGGTTTTGATAAAAACGCAGTCACGCCCTTTCCCCTTTCCCAGGAGAACGCGGTGATTTTCCGCGCTCTTTCCGACACCTGGGCAGCCGGCGGTTCCGGCTCCAGCGTGCTTTCCGTAAGCCTGGACGGGGAAAACTACCAGGACTACTATCTGGATAAGCCCGTGTGCATCAAGCCGGGGGTGCTTTTCATCATCACCCCCTTTGTCGGTCAGGCGGACGCCCTGCTCTGGGCTTCTACGCCTCCGGAGAAAATGGGCACCCGGAATTTTACCGAGCCTCAGATCGATCGCCAGCTCCAGGTGGATGACGTGTACACCTTCTTCTACCAGGAGAAGGAGCAGGGCTTCCTGTTTCCCGGGGAGTCCCACCCCATGGCGGAGCTGACCTATGTGGATCAGGGGTCGCTGCACTCCGTAGCCGAAGGCCAGGATCTGCTTCTGAAGCAGGGCGACCTGGTGATCTACGGCCCCGGTCAGTGGCATATGCAGTACGCCGACATTGGCGTTGCCCCCCGGTATGTAACCATTTCCTTTGCCTCCCGGGGAAACCGGCTGAACGCCCTGCTGAACCGGAAATTCACCGCCCCCCAGAAGGCGGTGACTCTGCTCCAGAATATGCTCCGGGAGCAGGAGACCACGGATGCCCTGTCCGGGGACATTATCCTGTGCCAGCTGAATCTGCTGCTGCTTCTGCTCCTGCGGGAAACCACCGCCCCCACCGGCGGCAAGCTGCAAACCGCCAACGCGGTGCACTCGGAAAACGAGATCATCCGCCAGGCTCAGCAGTTCATCTCCTCCCACATCCGAGAGAAGCTGTCCGTACCTCTGGTTGCCCGGCAGGTGGACGTGAGCCCCAGCTATCTGACGGCTCTGTTCCACAAGAATCTGCAAATTTCCCCCGGCGAATATATCCGCCGGATTAAGCTTCAGGAAAGCAAGCAGATGATTCGGGAAAACAACCTGAATTTCACGGAAATCGCCGCGGAACTTCAGTATTCCACCGTGCATCACTTCTCCCGGCAGTTTAAGGAAAAATTCGGCATTACCCCGACGGAATACGCAAAATCCGTTCGATAATACTATTTCTTAATAAAATGATGAAATCATTTTATTCTGCCGTGAAACGGCAGACCGCCTGGGCGGCGGTAAGAAATGTATTGACTTCGTTTTTTAGCGGCAGTGGCCGCTGGCCGCAATTCTGCGGCCTAATAAAACGCTTTTAAGCGTTTTATTAAAAACTCGTATAAAATACGAAAAGCCATGTCATTGCCCGTTGGTTTCCCTCCGGGCAGTGGCATGTGCTTTGTTAGGGTCTATCTGAGAAAGGTAGGATTTCCATGAATTCATCCAAACATCCGGGCTTTGCCAGCCGCTGGGGCTTTATTCTGGCCTCGGTGGGCTCCGCCGTAGGCATGGCAAACGTCTGGGGCTTCCCCAACAAAATGGGCTCCAACGGCGGCGGCGCGTTTCTGCTGATCTATCTGCTGTTTGTTGCCCTGTTCGGCTGCGTAGCCCTGCCTGCGGAATTTGCCATGGGTCGGCGCACGGGCACCGGCACCCTGGGCACCTACGAGGCCGCCTGGGAAAGCCGGGGGCTTGGCAAGGTGGGTAAGGTTCTGGGCTGGCTGCCTCTGGCAGGTTCCCTGTGCATCGCCATCGGATACGCGGTGATTATCAGCTATGTGCTCAAGGCACTGGTGGATTCTCTCACCGGCCTTCTGCTGACGGCCAACACCGCCGCCTGGTTTTCCGACTTTTCCGGTCGGGATTTTTCCGTGGTTCCCTACCATATTCTGGTGGTCTGCGGCACCCTTCTGACCCTGCTGCTGGGCGCAAAGAGCATTGAAAAAACCAACAAGGTCATGATGCCCCTGTTTTTCCTGATTTTTCTGATTCTGGCCATCCGGGTGGCTCTGCTTCCCGGCTCGGCGGCGGGCTATGTGTTCCTGCTGACCCCCCGGTGGGAATATCTGTCCGACCCGACGGTCTGGATTCAGGCCATGGGGCAGGCCTTTTTCTCCCTTTCCATTACCGGCAGCGGCATGATTGTCTATGGGGCCTACCTGAGTGCCCAGGAGGACGTGGTGGGAGCTGCCCGGCACACCGCCCTGTTTGATACCGTGGCGGCGCTGGTTGCGGCTCTCGTGATTCTGCCCGCCTGCTTTGCCTATGGGCTGGATGCCGGAGCAGGCCCCGGACTGCTGTTTGTGACCCTGCCGGAAATTTTGCAGGGCATTCCCCTGGGACGTCTTTTTGCGATCATTCTGTATGTTGCCATGATTTTTGCCGGAGTCAGCTCCCTGCAAAATATGTTCGAGGCCGTGGCCGAATCCCTTCTGCACCGGTTCCCCAGGCTGAACCGTCTGGTGGTGCTGGGCATTCTGGCAGTGGGCTGTCTGGGCTTCGGCCTGTTTATGGAGCCGATTTCCAAATGGGGCCCCTGGATGGATTTGGTATCCATTTACATTATCCCCATCGGCGCTACCCTGGGCGCGGTCAGTTGGTTCTATGTGCTGCCCCGGAAGGAGCTGCTGGATGCGATCAATCTGGGCACCGACAAGCCCCACGGCAGGCTTTGGTACAACTTAGGCCGGTTTCTCTATGTGCCGCTTGCCATTTTGCTGTGCGCCATTGCCCTGATCTTCCGGGTGGCCTTCTGAAGAACAAATACGCCTCGGTGCATAGCTGGGTGTACGTAAGACAGTATTGCGCCGAGATTGACGAAGCGGCACGAAACCGCATGGAGCTGATCGTGCGGTCACTGGCAGAGCAAAACGGCGTGACCGAGCAACTGAAAGCCGAAAACCAAATGGAATGGGTGCGGCAGATGAACGCTTGCAAGGCACAGGCAGAGGAAGTCGTGAAAGCGGAATTGATTTATAATTGAGCGAGGAAGTCCGGACAGAAAACTGTTCGGACTTTTCTCATATAGTCCAAAGTTGCGGTAGAATTGTTCACAAGTTTTATGGTATAATTTGAATATGAAAATTGAGCAACAAATCGGAATTTTCTGTTGAAATGTAGGTGGAAAGGATGTGTGGCATGAATCGTATATATTGGGATATAGATAAGATCTCAATGTTGACAGATCATTTGGATGCGTCCGCACATAGTCATGGCATGATACAGTTTTTTCTATGTTTGGAAGATGAGTTAGAAATTAGAGT
>CAKTXO010000120.1 GCA_934630985.1 uncultured Oscillospiraceae bacterium
CCATCAGTGTCAACGTTTCCGGTCAGATTGCCTCGGTGGTGGCAGGCGGCCTGATTCTGTCCCTGATGGGCTATTAAGGAGGTGTTCGTTATGCTGTATCCGGATGCGTTGGCTCAAACCCTTCCCATGCTGGGAAAGGGCATGGTCGGTATCTTCCTGGTCATCGGCGCGATTGCCGTGGTCATCTGGCTTCTGAACAAGCTGACATCAAAATAGGAAAAGGGAAGGGCGGCTCGGATGAGCCGCCCGCAGACTGTCGAAAAACCATGTCATTGCGAGGCAGTGCGCACACTGCCGTGGCAATCCCCCTAATTTTCAAACATTTTAGATCATAAACCAGTGGCTTTTACTTCTATCCGGGGGATTCCCACACCAGTCTGCGGACTGGTTTGGAATGACAACGTATCTTTCGGACTTTTTTGACACGCTGAGGGCGGCTCATCCGAGCCGCCCTTCCCAATTTTCTTCAAAACAGTTCCGCAATTTCTTTCACCAGCCGTTCCGTCTCCGGCCAGCCGATGCAGGGGTCGGTGATGGATTTTCCGTAAACACCCTCGCCGATCTTCTGGCTGCCGTTTTCCAAGTAAGACTCGATCATAAAGCCCTTGACCATGGAACGAATCTGGGCACTGTGGCGGCAGGTGTAGAGCACATCCTTGCAGATTCTGGGCTGCTGGTCATACTTTTTGGCGGAATTGGAGTGATTGGTGTCCACAATCAGCGCCATATTCTGAAGTCCCTTGGCCTGATAATTCTGATACAGGTGCTCCAAATCCTCATAGTGGTAGTTGGGAATGGCCTCGCCATGCTTATTCACATAGCCCCGGAGGATGGCATGAGCCAGGGGATTGCCGGTGGTGTCCACTTCCCAGCCACGGTAAATGAAGGCGTGTCCGCTCTGGGCGGCCAGAATGGAATTGAGCATGACGGAAATATCCCCGCTGGTGGGGTTCTTCATACCCACCGGCACGGCAATGCCGCTGGAAGTCAGCCGGTGCTCCTGATTTTCCACGCTCCGGGCCCCCACGGCCACATAGGCCAGCAAATCGGAAAGATACCGGTAATTGTCCGGGTACAGCATTTCATCGGCAGTGGACAGGCCGGTTTCCGCCAGCACATTGGTGTGGAGCCGGCGAATGGCAATGACACCTTGGAGCATGTCGGGCTTGCCCTCCGGGTCTGGCTGGTGCAGAAGCCCCTTGTAGCCCGCGCCGGTGGTTCGGGGCTTGTTGGTGTACACCCGGGGAATCAGCAGGAGCTTGTCCTTCACGGCATCCTGGAGCTTTGCCAGCCGGTGGCAGTAATCCAGCACCGCGTCCTCCCGATCGGCGGAACAGGGGCCGATGATCAGCACCATCCGATTGTCCTTCCCGGTGAAAATATCCGCAATCTGCCGATCCCTGGCCTCCTTGACCCGAGCCAGCTCGGCAGTCAGTGGATACTGCTCCTTGATTTCTTTAGGGATGGGCAGCTTGCGCTTGAAATTCATATTCATTGAGGCTCTCTTCTTTCTGTGATATTTTCTCACATTGTACACCACTTTCCGTCAAAAGGGAAGTCCCAATTGACACGGTATCTAGGGAACCTCTGAATAAATCGTCTGCGGCTGGATAGCGGATCTTTTTCCCTATCCGTGCAGGTTCAAAAGCGGGAAATACATGCAGTATTCCTCCGCTTTTGAACCCTTCGGCTAGAGAAAAATCTCTCGCTCCCAGCCCTTGTCGATTTAATCAGAGGATCCCTTGTTTTCTCATATGGACAAGAAAGCCATTGTGTGGTATGCTAACGCTATCTTCAGCAAAGGAAACACAAACTATGATACAGAGAATTCCATTCTACAAGGCAGTGGCTCTGACCCTGACGGCGGCGATGCTGGTAGGCTTTCTGGCAGGCTGCTCCCTGAAAAAGCGGGTCACCAAGGAAACGGACGAGACCACCATTGGCATCGATGTAGCCCGGTATCAGGGTACCATCGACTGGACGGCAGTGTCCCATTCCGAGGTGGACTTTGCCATGATCCGGGTGGGCTACCGGGGACGCTCCGATGGGCTGATCAAGGAGGATCCCAACGGTCGGTATAACCTTCAGGAGGCGGCAAAAGCGGAGATTCCCATGGGCGCCTATTTCTTCTCCACCGCCATCAGCCAGGAGGAAGCGCAGGAAGAAGCGGACTGGATGGCGGAAGTCCTGGCAGGCTACCCCATTACCTACCCGGTGGTCTATGACTGCGAGGGATTCAAGGAAGAAACCAGCCGCCAGTTTTCCATGACCAAGCAGGAGCGCACCGACGTGGCGCTGGCCTTCCTGAGTGCCATTGAAAAGCACGGCTACGAGGGCATGTTCTATGCCTCCAAGGGGGAGCTGGAAGGGGAGAACGACTGGGAAACCGCCCGCATTGCGGACAAATACAAGATCTGGGTGGCTCAGTATCCGGCTCAGCCCTACCCGGATACCCCCGCATCCACCTACAACGGAACTCATCAGATGTGGCAGTACACCACCAACGGGGAAATCCGGGGCATTCGCCAGCCGGTGGACATGAACATTGCCTACTTTGGCTATGACGGCATTGAACCGGCCAAGAGCAAGAAAACCCCTGCTCAGGCGGAGCCGGACGTGGAGGCTATGATGGACTTCACCGAGGTCAGCGAGCAGGTCACCGCCCGGGACGAGACCAACATGCGCAACATCCCCAGCCAGGGGGACGACAGCGTGGTGCTGTTTACTCTGAAAAACGGAGAAATCGCTCAGCGGATTGCCGTCAGCACCAGCGGCTGGTCGAAAATTCTCTATGAAGGGAACATCTATTACGCTGTATCCAGCTACCTGACCACAGATTTGGGCTACACACCGCCGGACGAGAAGACCCTGGAACAGGAAGACGGAATTCAAACCCAGTTTACCGCGGTGAACGATGTGGTGACCGCAAAAAAAGTGGTGAATCTGCGAAAGCTTCCCAGCGTGGAGCACGAGGACGCGGTGGTGCTGACTCAGCTTCAGGCGGGGGATACCGCCAATCGGGTGGGTATCAGCGAAAACGGCTGGTCGAAGCTGGAATATCAGGGTATGACCTGCTACGCCGTCACCAGCTACCTCAAGGTAGTGGGCGGCGGAGAAGGGGAGACCCAGCCCACCCAAGCAGCCACTCCCGCCGCCGAACCGACCCAGTCCTCCGGACAGGTTCAGATTCAGACCCAGTTTGAGGACATTCAGGATCAGGTCACAGCCAAGGTAGAGGTAAATCTGCGATCTCTTCCCAGCGTGGAGGATCCTAGCTGTGTGGTGGTGGCCACCCTGAAAAACGGCGAGATCGTGACCAGAACCGGCATCAACCGGGACGTAGGCTGGTCGAGAGTGATTTACAATGGGCAGACCCTGTACTGCGTAAGCAACTATCTGACGGCAGCAGGCTGAAAGAGGTTTCCATGATGGAAATTCGAGAGGGAACCCGACAGGACATCCAGCGGGTTCTGACGTTCCTGGCGCAGGTCAGGGCGGAGATGCCCCACCCGGAGTGGTTCTGCCTGGACACCCCGGAGGAATTCCGGGAGCGGATGGAAAACGGCAGTATGCGGCTGTGGGTTGCGGAGGATGCGCAACGGCTGGCGGGGGTATTTACGGTGGTCTACCCAGGCACTTCGCCCATCAACTACGGCTGGAAGCTGAACCTTCCCCCGGAAGACCTTGTGCGGGTAGTGAACATGGACACGGCGGCAGTCCACTCGGACTATCGGGGACAGGGCCTGCAGCGCAGGCTCATGGAGACAGCGGAAAGGGAACTGGGGCCGGGAAAAATTCTTTTATGCACCATCCATCCGGATAACCGATACAGCCTGCGCAATGCCCAGACCGAGGGCTATAAAATCCAGGCAACTCTGCCAATGTACGGCTCCGTTCGACATCTTTTGAGAAAAGACAGCAAATAGCCAAAAATAACTATTGACAAACCGCTTTGCCTATGGTATCATAAGCAAGTCGTTGAGAGACGGCGCACATATGGGCGAGTGGTGGAATTGGTAGACTCGCTAGATTCAGGTTCTAGTGTTCACTGCGGACGTGCGGGTTCAAGTCCCGCCTCGCCCACCAAAGAGACATCCCTTTCGGGATGTCTCTTTTTGTATTCAAGGGAAGGGGAGAGGGAAGTCACTCCAACTCAAAATAGCAGGTTACATAATTATACAAGGGGACGATGCACTCATCGATCCGCAAATTGCAAAGCTACGCTTATATTCCAAGCCTCATGGAAGCTTTCGGTTCTGGTTCCTCCGGAGGCAATGTTCTTGTCTCGGCAAGAACATTGAGAAGTAAGCGGGCTTAAGTAACCGATGATGAAATCGGCAAGCGTTATCGGTGAGAGATTTTGTCACGAATGAAAGTTTGAAAAGTGCCGGAATACTTTATGTATTTCAAGCTTTTCAAACTGCACAGTCGGGGCAAAAGATCCGCTGAGAACCGCAGACGATTTCATCATTGGTTACGAAAGGGCGCTGCCGAAAAGCCGCCCCCTTAAGAATCCCCCGGCCGCACCGCCGGAAGCGCATCAAAATATTTCAGGTTGCTGTGGAATGCATTCGGATTGAGCACCGTGTCCCACTGATAATCTGTAGTCCAGGCATTCACCGAATGTCTGGACTATTTGCATTTTCATTAGGGTCTATCTGAAAACCGGAAATATGACCAACAGCGAGGGATTTTTCGCCTGATGAAGCCATTTTTTTGCAGGAATACTCTGCGTATTGCAAGAAAAAATGGTGCCCAGCAGGTGGAAAAGACCCGCTGTTTGGGCGTGTTGACGGTTTTCAGATAGACCCTAGAACAATAGTGCACCCAGAAGCAGCCCCAGCGCAAAGCAGACGATGCCCAGAGCCAGATATTCCAGTGGATTTCGCCGGTATTTTACCCGGACAATCCGGCGGATTACCGGCTTTTCCACCACTTTCTCCACCTCGACAACCCGATCTTCTTTCTTTACCAGGTTTACCACAATGGGCGCTTCCTCATAAACCGGTTTGACGCCGGTCGCCAGATAGGCTACCTCTGTATCCAGAAGGTCTGCCAGCTGAATCAGGTGGATGGTGTCCGGGCTGGATTGATCGTTTTCCCATTTGCTGATGGCCTGCC
>CAKTXO010000121.1 GCA_934630985.1 uncultured Oscillospiraceae bacterium
CCCACGGAGCGGGGCACCAAGCACCTGCACGGTCTGACCCGGCTGGCTCGGGAGGGGTACGGAGCCTATGTGCTCTTCGTCATTCAGATCGAGGACGTTGTGTCCATGCACCCCAACGACAAAACCGACCCGGCCTTCGGCGCGGCCCTCCGGGAGGCGGCGGCAAACGGGGTGCGGGTGCTGGCCGTGCGCTGTCGGGTAAGGCCGGAAAGTATGGAAATCATCGGCTTTGTGCCGGTTACTTTGGAGGAAAGATAGATGAATCACAGTGAATATGCGGCGGAATTGTTTCTGAACGGGCGCAGCTGTTCCCAGGCGGTGGCGGTGGCCTTCTGCGACGTAACCGGGCTGACCCCGGAATTTTCGGCGAAAATGGCCTCCTCCTTCGGCGGCGGCATGGGCCGGATGCGGGAGGTCTGCGGGGCGGTCAGCGGAATGCTGATGGTTCTGGGGCTTCTGTACGGCTACGATGACAACGGGGAAAAGGACCGGGCGAAAAAGGCGCACTACGCCCTGGTTCAGGAGCTGGCCGGGAAATTCCGGGAGAAAAACGGCAGCATCATCTGCCGGGAAATTCTGAAAAATCCCCCCAGCGATCCGGCGCCCACGCCCCGGACGGCGGAATTCTACAAAACCCGCCCCTGTGCCCGGATGGTGTACTGCGCGGCGGAGATTCTGGACGAGTACATCGCCGCCCATCCGCTGGAGAACCGGACGTGAAAGACCTGATTTATAACCAGCAGACCTGTCGGGAGATTCCCTACGGCCTGCGCTCCTCGGCCCAGGTGGGCTGCGGATGGATTGCCACCTGGAACGCCCTGAAAATCCTGGGCTATACCACGGATCGGGAAGCTTTGGTTCGGTATTTTACCTGGATGCTTCCGGTTATCCACGGCAATCTGGGCACGGCCTTCTGGGCTCCGGAACGGTGCTTCCGCCAGTGGGGCTTTGAAACCAGGCTGGTGTTTGACCGAAAAAAGTTCGACAAAGCCCTGGACTGGGCGGACGCGGCCATTGTTTTCTACCACTGGGCAGGGAAGAAGGGGCTGGGGGCCCACTTTGCGGCACTGGAAAAAACGGACACCGGCATCCGGGGCTACAACACCTATCGGGATTCCGGCGGCCCGGACGACTGGGGCCAAAGTGTGGAAGAATTTCTGAAAAAGCGGGGCTATTTCGGCTGTGTGCTTCTGGAAATCCGGAAGAAAGGCGGAGAAAACATTGAAATTGGATAAAAAATACCGGATTGCGCTTCAGGGCGCGCTGATATTTGTATGGCTGACGGATTTGTCTCCCCTGACGCAGACGGACACCTATTACAGCGTGTACCTGCTGTGCGGACTGGCAGGGCTGGCCTGTCTGCTTGCCAACCGGCGGCAGGAAAAGCAGCCTTTGGCGGTGAAAATCTTCGCCGGACTGTTTTCCCTGGCGGTGGTCATGGGAAATTTTGAGTTGTACCAGCCCTTTTACGCCCTGCAAAGCAAGCTGAATCTGGTGCTGGATCTGGCCGGTGGCTACTGCGTGGGCTTTCAGGTGCTTTCCGCCATGCTTTGCCGTCTGCCTCTGCGCCGGGATGCCCGGGAGCGGAAGCACCCGGCGGCGGTGTTCTGGGGCGTGTTCGGGGTCATTGCGGTCATTGACCTACTGTACCTGTTCGGTGCCCGGTATCCCGGGGTGCTTACCACGGACTCTTACTCCACCGTCTCTCAGATTCTGAAGGGCAACTACAACAACACCATGCCCTTCTGGCACACCATGCTGGTGCAGGTGTTCATGAAAATCGGGCTGGCTCTCTTCGGGGAGATCAACCGGGCGATGGCCTGTTACCATGTGTTCCAGATTTTCTTCCTGGCGGCGGTGTTCGCCTATGCGATTATGACCCTCTATCAGATCGGCGTGCCCCGGCCTTGCCTGGGGGCGGTGTTCTTTGTCTATGGACTGCTGCCCTACAATATCGTCTACAGCGTGACGCTGTGGAAGGACATCCCCTTCGGAGCCTCTGCCCTGCTGCTGGCCACTGCCTTTTATCGGCTGCTGAAGGGCGTTGGCGGGGAAAAGGGAAACTGGGTGACTTTCGTCCTCGGCGCATTGGGGGTGAGCCTGCTTCGCACCAACGGCTGGTTTGCCATGCTGGCGGTGCTGGTGCTGCTGGCCGTCCTTATGCACAAGGAACATAAGAAGTTTTTGTGGATTCTGACGGGAGTGCTGGCGGTTTCCTGGGTGATGATCAACCCGGTGCTGTGGCTTCTGAAAGTGCCGAAAACCAACATCGTGGAGGCTTTCGCCGTGCCCATGCAGCAGATCGCCCGGGTGGTGACCCAGGAGCGGGAGCTGAAACCTGAGGAAGAAGCGTTGCTTTCGGAAATTTTCGATTTGGAGAAAATGAAAGAGGTTTACGACCCCCAGACCGTGGATCCGGTGAAATTCGAGACCTTCCAATACGGAAAAACCGACTATATCCAGACCCACAAATGGGAATATCTGCGGCTTTATCTGTCCCTGGGTGCCCGGTACCCGGCGGATTACTGGAAGGCCTGGGTGGAGGAGACCCGTGGCTACTGGAACGGGGGCTACTTCTACTGGATTTACCCCGCCCGTTCCTCCGAGACCCCGGTGATGGGAATCGTCCACAGCGGTGAAAACCGGATCGTAACGGCGGCCTTCGGAGCCTGGTTCCGGGCATTGGAAAAGCCCGCGGTACTGGAACCCCTGTATAGCATCGGTTTGCAGGTCTGGATTCTCATTGCCTGCTGCCTGATAAACGCGCTGAAAAAGAACCGGCAGTGGCTTATCGGGGTTCCGGTGCTGGTGCTGGTGGTGGGACTGTGGCTGGGAACGCCGGTGTACAGCGAATTCCGGTACGCCTACCCCATCATCCTGACCACACCCCTGGTTCTGATGACGACCCTGTATTCCCCGGAAAAGTAAGAAATCCCCCCGGTGCCGCACGGCACCGGGGCAAATCATGTCGAATTTTGCTTGCTTTTCCGAAGGAAATCCGTTACTATAGTTGTGGTGCTGCCAGCACCCCGGCAGGCGGTTCCCCCTTTTCGGGGGTAATCCACTTCTTTTGCCCCCAATCCATTGTGAGAGGGGGTGGTACACATGGTTACATGGGAAGAATTGATTCAATTCGGACTATTCCTTGTTGCGCTTATCTCCCTGGTTCTCCAGGAGCACGATAATAAAAAGAAGTAACCGCCCAGCCTCCAAGCAAGCGGTTACTTCCTAACCAAAACCTTGGGGGAACCGTCTGTTGGCAGCACCCCTGTCTATATGAATTATAGTTCAGAGTTGTATTTTTGTCAACCCCCCGGTGCCGCATGGCACCGGGGGGTTGCTTTGCGTTTAGCGGCTGCCCTTGTCGTAGGGAATGCCCTCGGCCTTGGGAGCCCGGGACTTCTTGGAGGTGAAGGCCAGCACGATCAGCGTCACCAGGTACGGGAGCATCCGGTACAGGTGGGAGGAAATGCCGATTTCCGCCAGCATATACACGCCGTCTCCGTTGATGTCGATGCTGGAGTAGGCGGCGGCAATGCACTTGAAGAGGCCAAAGAGCAGGGAGGCACCGGCAATGTTCAGCGGCTTCCAGTTGCCGAAGATCATAACCGCCAGAGCCAGGAAGCCAAAGCCTGCCACATCGCCGTTGCTGGTGCAGTTGGTGGTGGTCAGGGCGTAGACAAAGCCGCCCATGCCCGCCAGAGCACCGGAGATGGTGGTGCCGGCGTAGCGCATCTTGTAGACATTGATGCCCAGACTGTCTGCCGCCTGAGGATTCTCGCCGCAGGCTCGGAGCCGCAGACCGAAGCGGGTCTTGTAGAGCAGAATGGACATAATGAGGAAGAGCAGAATGCAGATATAGGTGGCAAGGTAGACCTTATTCAGGAAGGTCTCCCCCAGAAAGCCGATGTCCTGGCTCTTGGGAATGCCGAAGGTGGATTTTTTCAGCATGAACCAGGTGGCGGAATCGCCGGTCTTCATATCCAGGATGTTCTGACCGTCGATGATCCGGATGAGGAACAGCACCATGGCGGGAGCCATCAGGTTCAGAGCCGTGCCGCCGATGGTCTGATCCGCCTTCAGGTTGATGGAGGCGAAGCTCAGAAGCAGGCTGAAGAGAGCACCCAGGGCGGCGGACACCAGCATGGCCAGAATTTCCAGCCCCTGCAGGGTCAGCCAGGAGCCTTGCCGGGCGGCGTTCACGAACACATCCAGATCCTGCATGGAGCGGACAAAGAGGACGCCGATGAACGCGCCGAAAATCATGATGCCTTCCAGAGCCAGGTTGATGATGCCGCTGCGCTCGGCGAATACACCGGCCAGAGCCACGATCATCAGAGGAACCGCGTAAAGCAGAGTCTGCTGAATGATGAATGTCATTTCTTGGCCCCTCCTTTCTCAGCGTTTGCGTCATTGGCGGGCTTTGCCTTTTTCTTCTTGCCTTCCAGCCACATGCGGATGACCAGAGAGAAGGCGCTGAGGTAGACAATGACGCCGATGATTACGTCGGTGATGTACTCGTTGTAGGCGGTGTAGCCCGTCAGGTTCTGGCCGACAATTTTCAGCATAGCCATGAAGATGCCGGTGAAAATCACCGCGATGGGGTTGTTCACCGCCAGCAGCGCCACGGGAATGCCGTTGAAGCCCTCCCCGGGCAGGCTCTGATAGGTGGACCAGTAGAACTCCGTATTGCCGGAGAGCCAGTAGAGGGCAGCGCCCGCGCCGGCCAGACCTCCGGCGATGGCCATGGACAGAACAATGTTCCGCTTGTCGTTGATACCGGCGTACCGGGCAGCGTGCCGGTTGGAGCCGCAGGTCTTCAGCTCATAGCCCAGGGTGGTCTTGTTGATGAAGACGTACATCACAATGGCAAAGACAATGGCAATCAGAATGCCGGCGTTGACCTGGGAGTTGGGGAACAGCTTGTCGAGACCCAGCTTGGGGGTTGCCACGCCGTTGAAGGTGGTCTTGTAGACATAGGCGGTCTTGGTGCCCTCGGTGACGTTCTTGAAACTGGACATGTCAAAAGCCCAGGTGACGATGTTGGCTGCCAGCCAGTTGGTCATAATGCAGGCCAGAACCTCGTTGATGTTGAGGAAGGCCTTCAGAATTCCGGGGAT
>CAKTXO010000122.1 GCA_934630985.1 uncultured Oscillospiraceae bacterium
CAGATGGGAGGAAAAGAATATGAAAAAAATCCTAGCAGTCCTTTTGACCGTATGTATGCTTCTGTCCCTGACCGCCTGCGGCGGCTCCGGCAGCGGTTCCGCCTCCGGCGAGAAGGTCATCAAGATCGGCGTCTTTGAGCCCTCCTCCGGCGACTCCGCCTCCGGCGGCAAGAAGGAGATTCTGGGTATGCAGTACGCCAACAGCCAGACCCCCGAGGTCACTCTGGGCGGCGAGACTTACAAGGTCGAGCTGGTCTACGGCGACAACGGCTCCTCCACCGACAAGGCTCCTTCCGCTGCCTCTTCTCTGGTCAGCGCGGGTGTCAGCGTGGTGCTTGGCTCCTACGGTTCCGGCGTTTCCATTGCCGGCGGCCCCAAGTTTGAAGAGGCCGGCATTCCCGCCATCGGCGTGACCTGCACCAACCCCAACGTCACCGCCGGCAACAGCTACTACTTCCGTATCTGCTTCCTGGATAACTTCCAGGCCGAGGTTCTGGCAAGCTTCGCCATGGATAAGTTCAGCGCCAAGACTGCCTACTGCCTGGGCGAAACCGGCAACGAATATGACCAGGGTCTGATCGCCTTCTTCAAGCAGGTCTTTGAGGCCGCCGGCGGCAAGGTCATCACCGACTCCTTCCCCACCGGCAACTCCGACTTCGGCTCCTACCTGAACAAGGCCAAGAGCGAAGGCGCTGACGTGATCTTCACCCCCGTGTCCATTGCCTATGCCGTGCAGATCGTCAAGCAGGCCGCTTCTCTGGGCATCACCGCTCCCTTCCTGGGCTCCGACACCCTGGACGACAACATGGTTCTGGAAGCCATCAAGGGCACCGACCTGAAGCTGTACGTCTCCACCTTCTATCAGGAGGGCGGCTCCGCCGAGTTTGATGAGGGCATCAAGGCCTACATCAACGGCAGCAGCGAGGCTCTGGCTGCCAACGGCGGCAACGACACCATCTCCGCCGTCACCGCCATGGGCTACGACGCCTACTATGTGGCGCTGGAGGCCATGAAGAAGGCCGACTCCGGCGACAAGGCCGCCATCATGAAGGCTCTGCCTGAGGTCACCTACACCGGCGTTTCCGGCTCCATCGCCTTCGACGAGGTGGGCGACGCCGTCCGTGACACCGCCTACATCAAGACCGCCAACACCGCCGACGGCACCTGGGCTCTGGAGACTGTCCAGACCGCCAGCAAGTAAGCGTTTCCCTTCTCCTTACACTTCCTACGGCGGGGGTTTCTACCCCCGCCTAAGGTCGTATTTTCCTGTTTCCGGAGGAAAGCCGTCCAACACCTGCACGGCCTTCCTCCGGGAGCAGTCGCCAGTCAAAAATGTAGAAGAACTGGAGGTTTCCCCATGGATCAACTGCTATCCACGGAATATATTGTATCCATTCTGCTCAGCGGCATTTCCCTGGGCGGCCAGCTGGCACTGATTGCCATCGGCTATACCATGGTTTACGGCATCCTGCGCCTGATTAACTTCGCCCACGGCGATGTATTTATGGTGGCCGGTCTGCTGGGCATTTATATTTCCGCCGCCCTGCCGATGTACATCGCAATTCCCGTCGTAATTGTGCTGACCATCGGGCTGGGCTTTTTCATTGAGCGGGCCGCCTACAAGCCCCTGCGCAGCGCGCCCAGAATGTCCGTTATGATCTCCGCCATCGGCGTCAGCTATCTGCTGGAAAACACCGCCACCTACGTCACCGGCGGTCAGCCCATGACCTATCCCACCATCGAGCTGCTCAGCCGGACGGTGAATATCCTCGGCACTTCCACCAAGCTTGTGGTCATCCTGACCCCCATTCTGGTGCTGGTGCTCATCGTGGCTCTGACCACCCTCATCAACCACACCAAAATCGGCATGGCCATGCGGGCGGTTTCCAAGGACTTTGAGACTGCCCGGCTCATGGGCATCAAGATCAACAGCGTCATTTCCATGACCTTCGTCATCGGCTCCGCTCTGGCGGTAGTGGGCTCCATTCTGTACTTCACCACCTACCCTGCCATTACCCCCACCGCCGGTGCCATGCCGGGATTGAAATCCTTCGTGGCCGCGGTGTTCGGCGGCATCGGCTCCATTCCCGGAGCCGTCATCGGCGCCTTCCTCATCGGCATCTGCGAGACCATCATCAAGGGTCTGCCCTCCAGCTGGAATGTGTCCGTGTTCTCCGATGCCTTCACCTTCGCGCTGCTGATCGTCATTCTCACCTGCAAGCCCACGGGTCTGTTCGGCGAGAAGGCCACCGACAAGGTTTAAGGAGGGAGAAGTTATGAACAAATCCAATCACGCAAAGGACTTCCGGGCGGTGCTGTGCGTTACCGCCCTGCTGGCTCTGATTATCGTTCTGGAGAACATCAGCGCCTGGATTCCCGGAATGCCCGCGGTTTTCTCCCCCACCAGCCAGCTGTTCACCGTGCTGAAAAAAGGCGCGGTTTACTCCCTGGTGGCCGTGTCCATGAACCTGTTGAACGGCTTTACCGGCCTGTTCTCTCTGGGTCAGGCGGGCTTCATGCTGCTGGGCGCTTACACCTACGCCATTCTCACCGTTCCCATGGCCGCCAAGGAGCAGGTCTACTACCTGTACGGCGGCAGCGCGGTGAAATTCTCCCTGGTTGACCTGTTCCAGGGCATCTTCGGTGCCGCCGGTGCCGGCGGAGCCGTTGCGCTGATTCTCGCCGTGCTGGTGGGCATCCTTTGCGCCGGTCTGGTGGCCGCCCTGTTCGCCGCCGCCATCGGCACCCCGGTGCTGCGGCTGAAGAGCGACTACCTGGCCATCGCCACCCTGGGCTTCGCGGAAATCCTGAGAGCTCTGTTCCAGTGGCAGACCCTTGGCCCCATTACCAACGGCGCCAACATGCTCAAGAGCTTCCCCACCTTCGCCGACTTCAATATTAAAAACGCCTCCGGAGAAGTGGTGCTCCGGCTGAGCACCTTCGTGCCCTTCCTGCTGGCGATTTTGTCGATTGCCGTTATCGTGCTGCTGATTCACTCCTCCTACGGTCGGGCCTTCAAGGCCATCCGGGACGACGAGGTGGCCGCCGAGGCCATGGGCATCAGCCTGTTCAAGCACAAGATGCTCTCCTTCGTCATTTCCAGCTTCTTCGCCGGAGTCGGCGGCGCCCTGTTTGCCATGTACGTCGCCAACGCCCAGGCCAAGGTCTTCACCTCCACCATGACCTATGAGATTCTGCTCATCGTGGTCATCGGCGGCATCGGCTCCGTGTCCGGCTCCATCATCGGCTCGTTCCTGTATGTGGCCTGCTCCGAGTGGTGGCTCCGGTTCCTGGACGCGGAGACCTACATCGGCTCCTTCAAGGTGCCTCTGCTTCGCAGCGGCTTCCGGATGGTGGTCTTCTCTGTGGTCATCATGATCATCGTCCTGTTCTTCTCCCAGGGCATTATGGGCGATAAGGAGCTGACCTTCGAGGGCATCGGCGGCTGGCTGAAAAAGCACAAGAAAACCAAGCCGGTTCCGGCGGAAAAGGAGGGCTGAGCCATGGAAGAGAAAATGGTTCTCCGGATGGAAAACATCACCATGCAGTTCGGCGGCGTGGTGGCCGTAAACAATCTTTCCCTGGACGTGCCCCAGGGGCAGATCGTAGCCCTCATCGGCCCCAACGGCGCAGGCAAAACCACCGCCTTCAACTGCGTCACCGGCGTCTATCAGCCCACCAACGGCCGGGTGGAATTCATGGGTCAGACCATGATTTGCAGCCATCCCACAGGCAAAATGAAGAAAACCTACCTTGGCTCCGACAAGGATAAATTCGCCTCCGAGAAAATCGTGAATCCCACCCCCGATCATGTGGTACAGCTGGGCATCGCCCGAACCTTCCAGAACATCCGGCTGTGGAAGAGCATGACGGTCTTTGAAAACGTGCTGGTTGCCAAGCACATGCGGGCAAAGCAGAACGTATTTTCCGCCATTTTCCGACTGAACGCCAAGGAAGAAGCCCGGATGCGCGCCGAGACCATGGAGCTTCTGAAGGAGCAGGGTCTGGAGCAGTACAAGGACGAAATCGCCACCAGCCTGCCCTACGGCCTTCAGCGTCGGCTGGAAATTGCCCGGGCTCTGGCCACGGAGCCGAAGCTGCTGCTGCTGGATGAGCCTGCCGCGGGCATGAACCCCCAGGAGACCCAGGAGCTGGCGGACTACATTCGGGAAATCCGGGATAAGCACAACCTGACGGTGCTGCTCATTGAGCACCACATGGATCTGGTCATGAAGATTTCCGACTATATTTATGTCATTGACTTCGGCAGCGAGATCGCCCGGGGCGTGCCCAAGGACGTGCAGCACAACAAGCGGGTCATCGAGGCCTATTTGGGGGTATCGGAAGATGAGTAATATTCTGGAAATCCGGGACTTACAGGTTCATTACGGCGGCATTGAAGCCGTCAAGGGCATTTCCCTGGACGTGCCCCAGGGGCAGATCGTCACCCTGATCGGCGCCAACGGCGCGGGCAAAAGCTCCACACTGCGGGCAATCGCCGGTCTTGTCAAGCCCAGTGCGGGCACCATCACCTTCCAGGGGGAGGACATCACCGGCAAGGATTCCAACCTGATCGTCTCCCGGGGCATCACCCTGGTGCCTGAGGGACGGCGGATTTTCCCGGACATGACGGTGCTGGAAAACCTGAAAATCGGCGCGTATCTGCGCAAGGACGACCTGACCGAGGACCTGAACTGGGTTTACGACCTGTTCCCCCGGCTGAAGGAGCGCTCCTGGCAGGCCGGTGGCACTCTGTCCGGCGGCGAGCAGCAGATGCTGGCCGTAGGGCGGGCGCTGATGAGCCGCCCCAAGGTCATTATGATGGATGAGCCTTCTCTGGGCCTTGCCCCCATCATCGTCCGGGGCATTTTCGACATCATCAAGGAGATCAACAAGCAGGGCGTGACGGTGCTGCTCATCGAGCAGAACGCCAACATGGCTCTGAAAACCGCTGACCTGGGCTATGTGATGGAAACCGGCCGGATTACCCTGACGGGCACCGGCGGGGAGCTTCTGACCAACGAGGCCGTCAAAGCCGCTTACTTAGGAACCTGAGTTCCGGAAAAA
>CAKTXO010000123.1 GCA_934630985.1 uncultured Oscillospiraceae bacterium
AAAACGGTAAATTCCGGTGTGCCGGGAATGGCGGCAAGGCAGAAATAGACGGCGCAAAGGCCGGAAAAAATCCGGGTCTTCGGCTTGCCCAGAGAAACCTTCCGGGCGGCATCGCAATAGCTGAAAAAGGTAAGGGACAGGCTTGCCAGCAGGTCAAAGAGGTACTTTTGCAGCTGGGGCTGACTGCTCCAGCCCCGGTAGTTGTCGATGAGGTGCAGCAGGAAAAAAACACAGACGGCCAGCGGCAGCAGGAAGAGGACTTTGCGCTTTTTCAGGGTGCACACGCCCTGGACAATCAGGCAGACTCCGGCAATCAGTCCCAGGATTTTCCAAAGGGTTCCCACTGGCCCGGCCATCTGGCCGGAATTTCCCAGGGCGGTAAGGAAAATGCCCAGGCCGCCGAGCACCTGTCCTGAGGCGGCGAGCTTATTTTCTCCTGCCTCCCAGCCCCGGCGGGCGGCAAGGGCGAACAGCACCAGGCACAGGCCGGTGAGCAGAAAAATACCCGTTTCCACCAGGGTCCCGGTTTCCAGCAGGCCTCTGGCATCCGTATGGTTTCGGAAGAGCAGCCAGCGCAGGCCGGCGCAGACCAGCCCCGAAAGCAGGGCCAGAAGGGGTATCCATTTCCTATTTTTCATAGGTTAATCCTCCAAACGCTCAGGATACAGGCATTATACCAGTTGATTGTCCCAATTTCCAGCCCTTTGCGGAAAAACTCTTTGTGGAGTATTTGGCCTTGTTTCAGGGTGGGTTTCCGGGTATAATGAAAAAAACGGGTAGGAATGGGAATATACGATTGTGTGCTGCGATAGAGGTTGTCATTGCGAACCAGTGACCGATATCACTGGTGTGGCCCCTTCCAGGGATTCCCTCCGGTCACAATCCGTTTCCCCCTTGGCTCCCCCTTTGGGGGAGCTGTCACGAAGTGACTGAGAGGGCAAATAAAACCCTCTCCGCCCCTTTCAGGGGCACCTCTCCCATAGGGAGAGGCAAGTGACCCCCATCCGTCACGGCTACACGCCGTGCCACCTTCCCCGTAGGGGAAGGCTCAGACTGTCGAAAAATCATGTCATTGCGAGGCAGTGCGCACACTGCCGTGGCAATCCCCGGAATTTTCAAACATTTTAGATCCTAAACCAGCGGTTTTTACTTCTATCCGGGGGATTCCCACACCAGTCTGCGGACTGGTTCGGAATGACAACGTATATTGGGGGCTTTTTTTGACACGCTGCACCTTCCCCGTGGGGGAAGGCTTAATCGATTGGAGGAAAATTATGCTCTTAAAAATCATTGCCGGGGTATCCCTGGTGCTTGCCTGCGTATTATATCTGTGCCTGGGATGGGCGATCTGGACAGTGCCGGTGGCCTTTGTGGGGCTTTTCCTGATCGGCTTTGCTCTGGCGGTGCTCTTTCTGTGGCTCATCTGCGCCCGGGTTGACCTTACAAAGCCCCAGGAGGAGGACGACCGGTTCTACCGCTCTGTCATGTATGTGTATATTGAAGCCCTGATCCAGCTGGTTCGGGTGCGGCTCCACACGAAAGGTCTGGAAAACACCCCGAAAAACGGCCGGTTTCTCCTGGTATGCAACCACCTGTTCATTGCCGACCCGGGAATCGTGCTCCACTGCTTCCGGAAAAGCCAGTTGGCCTTTCTGACCAAGAAGGAAAATTACAGCCTGCCCTTCATCGGCGCCTTTATGCACAAAATTCTCTGCCAGCCTGTGGATCGGGAAAACGACCGGCAGGCGCTGAAATCCATCATCAAATGCATCCAGCTTATCCGGGAGGACAAGGTCTCCGTCTGCGCCTTCCCGGAGGGCTACACCAGCAAGGACGGCAAGCTCCACCCCTTCCGCTCCGGGGTTTTCAAAATCGCCCAGAAGACGAACGTGCCCATTGTGGTGTGCACCATCCGGGGCACCCGGGAGATTTTCAAAAACCTCAGGCACCTGCGCTGCACGGATGTGGACTTCCATCTGGTGGAGGTCATTGCGCCGGAGGGCTACGCGGGAATGAACACCGTGGAGCTGGGAGAAATGATTTACGAGAAAATGATCGGCGATCTGGGGGAAGAATTCCGTTTTGACCCCGAAAAAGGGGGGCTTCCCTCTTGATTTACCGGGAAAATCCCTGTATAATAGCACACAACTGAAAAAACTTGGAGGAAAAACCATGAAAAACAGTGAAAAGACTCTGGATATGATCGTAAACCTCTGCAAAAGCCGGGGCTTCGTCTACGCAGGCTCCGAAATCTACGGCGGCCTTGCCAACGCCTGGGACTACGGCCCTCTGGGCGTGGAATTCAAGAACAACGTGAAGAAGGCCTGGCTGAAGAAGTTCGTCCAGGAATCCGACTACAACGTGGGCCTGGATGCCGCCATTCTGATGAACCCCACCACCTGGGTCACCACCGGCCATGTGGGCAACTTCTCTGACCCCCTGGTTGACTGCAAGGGCTGCGGCTCCCGTCAGCGGGCGGACAAGCTCATCGAGTCCTGCGAGTCCGGCAAGGACGTGAACGTGGACGCCATGAGCTTTGAGGAAATGGACGCCTTCATCGCAAACCATGAGGAGGTTGTCTGCCCCAACTGCGGCAAGCACCACTTCACCCCCATCCGGAAGTTCAACCTGATGTTCAAGACCCAGATCGGCGTCACCGAGGATTCTTCCTCCACCGTCTACCTGCGTCCGGAAACCGCCCAGGGCATTTTCGTGAACTTCGCCAACATCCAGCGCACCACCCGGAAGAAGCTGCCCTTCGGCGTATGCCAGGTGGGCAAGGCCTTCCGGAACGAAATCACCCCGGGCAACTTCACCTTCCGTACCCGGGAGTTCGAGCAGATGGAGTGCGAGTTCTTCTGCCAGCCCGGCACCGACCTGGAGTGGTTCGCCTACTGGAAGGACTTCTGCAAGCACTGGCTGACGAGCCTGGGCATCCGGGAGGATTCCCTGCGGCTGCGTGACCACGAGCCTGCGGAGCTGGCCTTCTATTCCCGGGCGACCACCGATATCGAGTACCAGTTCCCCTTCGGCTCCGGCTGGGGCGAGCTGTGGGGCATTGCCGACCGTACCGACTACGACCTGGGCCGTCATCAGGAGGCCTCCGGCAAGAGCCTGGACTACTACGATCAGGAAAAGGGCGAGCACTATATCCCCTACGTCATTGAGCCTTCCCTTGGCTGCGACCGGGTAGCTCTGGCCTTCCTGTGCGAGGCCTACGACGAGGAGCAGGTGGGCGTTGACAAGAAGGGCAATCCCGACATCCGCACGGTGCTGCATCTGCATCCTTATCTGGCTCCCTTCAAGGCCGCCATCCTGCCTCTGAGCAAGAAGCTCAGCCCCAAGGCCGAGGAAATCTACAAGATGCTCAAGAAGGACTTCATGGTGGACTTCGACGATGCCGGCTCCATCGGCAAGCGTTACCGCCGGGAGGACGAGATCGGCACCCCTCTGTGCGTCACCGTGGACTTCCAGACCGTTGGCGACGAGAATACCCCTGCCGACAACTGCGTCACCGTCCGTGACCGGGACACCATGGAGCAGGTGAGAATCCCCATTTCCGAGCTGCGGGATTACATCGCCAAGAAGTGCGAGTTCTAAGGAAACTCGGAATTTCAGATTTTTTGACCCGTGTTCTCAGGAACACGGGTCTTTTCCCTTTTTCAGAGAACCAATTAAGGACTCGTAGGGGCGGCCATTGGCCGCCTCAGCGTGCCAAAAAAGCCCTCAATATACGTTGTCATTCCGAACCAGTCCGCAGACTGGTGTGGGAATCCCCCAGATAGAAGTAAAAGCCACTGGTTTAGGATCTAAAATGTTTGAAAATTAGGGGGATTGCCACGGCAGTGTGCGCACTGCCTCGCAATGACATGCGTGGTACGATGGTGCCCGGACGAACCGGCCGCATAACCTGCCCCCTGGGTGCATAGGCTTTACGGCAAGGAGGGAAGGCCATGGAGGAAGCGCATTTGCCCCACAAGCTGCAACTCAACGAGCGAGAAAGCCTGACCATGACCGGGGTGGCCGAGGTGGTCAGCTTCGACGAAAATACGGTGGTGCTCCAGACGTCCCTGGGGCTTCTGGTAATTCAGGGTCAGCAGCTTCAACTGAAAAACCTGACCCTGGAGGGAGGCCAGGTGGCCGTGGAAGGGAGCATCCGGGCTCTGTCCTACGAGGAACCCCGGCAGACCGGCTGGCGCAGACTGTTCCGATGACTCCGGAAACGGCGGCCTGGCGGCTTCTGTGCGCCCTGGCACTGGGGGCGGCGCTGGGGCTGCTTTACGGCTTTCTGCGGCCTCTGCGGCCGAAGCACACGGTGCTTGCCGATGGGCTTTTCCTGCTGGGAGCCTTCTGGGCCTGGCTCTACTACAACTTCGCCCTGTGCGGCGGGGACATCCGTCTGGGCTGCTGCGGGGGGCTTCTCGCCGGAGGGCTTGCCTGGGAGCGCACCGCCGGACGGTGGCTCAGGCCGGTTTTTTGGTGGTTTTGGCTTAAAATCCAGGGGCTTTGGAGGCTTACGTTGTTTCCCGTCGAAAAAATTTTCCGTTTCACGAAAATTTTGTTTGCATCTGTGAAAAAATGGGTTACAATAGTAAGAAACCATGTCCCACCCCGGAAGAACCGGCAAAGAGGTAATACCCATGAAAGAATTCAAAACCGGAAAGGTAAAAATCAAGCTGCGTCCCGCCCCGGCGGCGCTGAAAATCGCCCTGATCGCCCTGATCGTCTTCTCCATTTCCGCCCTGGTTGCCCTGCGGTGGGTACACAACGGCATCACGGAGGCGACGGCGGAAAAGCAGCAGCAGGCGGCGGCTCTGGAGGGCACAAACGCCGACTTGCAGGAAAGAATTGACAAGGCCGGTTCCGTCCAGGGCATTCAGGACATTGCCAGAGACGAGCTTGGTCTTGTGAATCCGGACACCGTCCTCATTCAACCGGAATAATTGACGAAACGTCATTATAAATATGCGATTACATTTGGAGGAAGCAGAGCATATATGGAGTTAACCGTAGGAGCCATCGTAGAGGGTAAAGTC
>CAKTXO010000124.1 GCA_934630985.1 uncultured Oscillospiraceae bacterium
ACCCAGGCGGCGGGCACTCTGTCCGGCGGCAACCAGCAGAAGGTCTGCATTGCCCGGGCTCTGTGCATGAATCCCAAGTTCCTGTTCGTTTCCGAACCCACCCGGGGCATTGACATCGGCGCCAAGAAGCTGGTGCTGGAGACTCTGGTGAAGCTGAACCGGGAGAAGGGCATGACCGTGGTCATTGTTTCCTCGGAGCTTCAGGAACTGCGCAGCATTTCCGACCGGATCGCCATCGTCTCCGAGGGCAAGCTGGTGGACGTGCTGGCACGGGACGCTTCCGACGCGGACTTCGGCCTGGCCATGTCCGGCATTAAGCCCTCCGAACACAACAAGAAAGAAGGTTAAGCGCAGATGACGAATAATAAAGTAAGAAGAAGCGTTGCTGCCTTGCTGTGCGTAGCCTGCGTTGTGCTGCTGGTGCTGGGCGGACTGAACCTGCCGAAGAAGAGTAACGCCAAGGGCGAGGCCATCCTGGAGAACCTCCGGGTGCGGATGCTGCTGAACGTTACCGGCGCAGGCGTGGTAGAAAGCTATGTAAACATTGCAAAGCAGGAGGCTCAGGCCAAGACCAAGGCTGAGGGCGGCGGAATGTCCGCCATCCGGGAAGCCGTCAAGCAGGCGGAGGAGGATACCCGGGCCAAGTATGAAAATGCGGAATTTGCTGCCGGTGTGGTTGCCAGTCCGGAGCTGATTGCCGCTACCGATGCCTATAACGGGGCGATGATGCGCCACGGTGAGCTGGAAGCGGCTGCCCAGCAGGCCTATATCGATGCCCACTACGAAGAGGCAAAGGCCAAGATGGAAGCCGAGCGGGAAGCTCTGCTTGCCGAGGGCAAGGAGGTTTCCGAGGACGAAACCGTGGAAGTGGATATGAGCGGCTTCGTTCCCACCCAGGAGATGCTGGATGCCCAGGCTGTGGTGGACAGCGCCTATGTGGCTCTGGGTCAGGAGCTGAAGAAGGTCTACGACGTTCTGGACGATGAGGCTCTGGCTTCCCTCCGGGGGACTGTGGACGGTCTGATGTATCAGACCGGTGACGATTTTGACACCCAGTATGACCGGTATCTGACCCAGTGCGGCGGCAAGTCCACGGCTTCCGGCTATCTGGTTCGTCACTCCGATGATCTGATTTATACCGCTCTGGCGCTGCTGGTGACGGCGGCTCTGCTGGCCTTCTATGAATGGCTGGTTGCCAAGTTGGGCGTGCCTCGTGTTATCATCGGCGTGTTCTTCCTTCTGCTGTGCTTCATGACGCTGTGGTTCGATCTGTCCCTGCCCACGCTGCTCAGCAACACCGTGGTGCGTACCGGCATGAACTCCATCATGGTTCTGGCCATGGTACCCGGCATTCAGTGCGGCATCAGCCTGAACCTGGGTCTGCCCATCGGCCTGGTGGCCGGCCTCATCGGCGGCCTGATGACCATCGAGCTGGGAATTCCCGGCTGGGGCGGCTTCCTGTTCGCCATTGCTGTAGGCTGCGTCATTGCCGCCATCTGCGGCTACCTGTATGCCCAGATGCTCAACCGCCTGAAGGGTGAGGAGATGTCCGTCACCACCTATGTGGGCTTCTCCATTGTCTCCCTGATGTGCATTGCCTGGCTGGTTCTGCCCTTTAAGTCTCTGAAGCTGCGCTGGCCTCTGGGCACCGGCCTTCGGAACACCATCGGCCTGGATTCCACCAACTTCAAGCACGTCCTCGATGAGTTCCTGGCCTTCAAGATCGGCGATTTCACCGTGCCTACGGGACTGCTCCTGTTTATGGCGCTGTGCTGCCTGCTGGTGTGGCTGTTCTCCCGGAGCAAGACCGGTGTAGCCATGCAGGCCGTTGGCAACAATCCCCGGTTTGCCCAGGCTGCGGGCATCAACGTAGATAAAATGCGGATCGTGGGCACCACCCTGTCCACGGTACTGGGTGCGGTGGGCATTCTGGTCTACTCCCAGAGCTACGGCTTCATGCAGCTGTACACCGCTCCCCGGCAGATGGGCTTCGTGGCCGCTTCCGCCATTCTGATCGGCGGTGCCTCCACCTCCCGGTGCAAGATCAGCCATGTGATTATCGGCACCTTCCTGTTCCAGGGCGTTCTGACTTTGGGAATGCCTGTGGCAAACGTGCTGGTTCCCGGCTCCACCATTTCCGAAACCCTGCGTATTCTCATTTCCAACGGCATCATTCTGTATGCTCTGACCAAATCCGGAGGTGATTCCCGTGCATGATCTGCGTAAGAAATACGATATCGGCGAGCTGCTGCGGGCCAATGCAGTTACCATCATGTTCGTGGTGCTGTGTGTCATCTGCCTGATTTTCAGCGGACAGACCGTTCCCTATGTGATGTATGAGCTGTTCGGGCGGCTCAGCCGGAACGCCTTCATCGTTCTGGCTCTGATCCTGCCCATCATTGCGGGCATGGGCATCAACTTCGCCATCACCATCGGTGCCATGGCAGCCCAGATTTCTGCCCTGTGGGTCATCGAGTGGGGCATCAGCGGCCTTCCCGGCTTCCTGGTCGCCATGCTGATGACCGTGCCCATTGCCGGCTTCTTCGGCTATCTCATCGGCAATTTGCTGAACAAGATGAAGGGTCAGGAAATGATCGGCGGCCTGATTCTGGGCTACTTCGCCAACGGCCTGTATCAGCTGCTGTTCCTGTTCATCTTCGGCAATTTGATTCCCCTGAACGCCCCGGGTCTGGTCATCAAGGGCTCCACCGGCGTTGCCAACACCATCGACCTGTCCACCGATCGGGGCTTCAAGTATGCTCTGGACGGCATCTGGAACGTACCCTTCGGCACCGGGCTGTATCTCTTCTGCGGCCTGTTCGTGGTGTATGCGGTGGCAAAGCTTCTGCTGAAGAAGTCTGACAAGAAACAGACCCTGGTGACGGTGGGCACCTGCGCGGCTGCCTGCATCCTGTACCAGATTCCCGCCATTTCTGCCCTCTTTGCCATGGTCAAGGTGCCTATGATCACCTTCCTGGCGGTGGCGCTGCTGTGCCTGTTCAACAATGCCCTGATGAAGACCCGCCTGGGTCAGCAGTTCCGGGCGGTTGGCCAGAGCCGGACGGTTGCCAACGTGTCCGGCATCAACGTGGACAGGGTGCGTGTCATTGCCATCATGATCTCCACGGTGCTGGCCGGCTGGGGTCAGCTGATCTTCGTTCAGAACATGGGCTCCTTCCAGACCTATGGCGCCCATGAGCAGGTAGGCCTGTACGCCGGCGCGGCCATCCTGGTTGGCGGCGCTTCCATTCGGAAGGCCACCAACGGTCAGGCACTGCTGGGCTGTATTCTGTTCCATCTGCTGTTCATCGTGGCTCCCTCCGCCGGTAAGAACCTGTTCGGCGACGCGGCCATCGGCGAGTATTTCCGGGTGTTCATTTCCTATGGCGTTATCGCCCTGGCTCTGGTTATGCACGCATGGAGCGGCGTTCAGAGCAAGAAGAAAAAGAAGGCGTAATTTGCCAGCATCACAGAGTCAGGCCTCCGGCCTGGCTCTGTTTTTTTCGTGCCCAGGGTACCGCGAAGCCATGCCAGATCCTGGGCAGATATTACTCCCAGCAGCCACATCAGACACCCCAGAAGTACAAGATGGAACAGACACTGCATTTCAGGCCCCGGAGCCCGGGCGGCGATTTGCTGGGAAAGGATTGCGGCTGCCAGTGCTTTGCAGATTTGTCCCATGGGCAGGTTGACCCGGGAAATTTTCAGAAGCCGCCGGAGACTCAGCAGAAAATTCACCCCATGGGAGATAAAAAAGCTGAGGAAATAACCCTGCATTCCGTACCTGGGCAGCAGCACGAAAAGCATCCCCACGTCCATGGCGGAGGTGAGAATGTTATAGCGTACGCAGGCCCGCTGCTGCCCCAGTCCCTTGGTCATGGCGTCGATAATGGCGTCACAGTACAGCATGGGAATCAGCGGCGCGTATCGCCGCAGAGACAGGGCGGCTTCCGCACTCCCATAGAACCGCAGACAAAGAGGCTCCGCCAAAAAGCGCAGAAGCCCGGAAATCACCAGGGCATACAGAAGCGCCGCTTTCAGGCTCCGCCGGACAAGATAGCGAATCCGGCCTTCGTTGCCCCCGGCGGCGCACCGGGCAAGTTCCGGGATGAGAAGCTCCGCCAGACCGAAGAGAATGCAGGCCGGAAACATGAGAATGGGAAAGGTCATGCCGCTGACAATGCCGAAGCTGGCCAGGGGGTTGGCAATGGCCGGATTCCGGGCCAGTCGCTTGGGCACCATCAGGTTTTCGGCGGTGCTGATACCGGCTTTCAGTACGTCTGCCGCCGCCAGAGGCAGGGCAATTCGACACAGCCGCTTCCCAATCCGGGGAGCCGTTCCGGCTTTTGGGTGTTCTTTTTGCCGCAGAACCATCAGGCAGCCCAGGGTCAGGCAGCTGCCCAGACTGCTGCCTAGAACCACGCACAGACAGGCCCGGCCGGCACTGGCGCCGGCCCAGAGCTTTAACGCCAGCATAGTCAGCCCCATGGAGCACAGCTGTTCGGCCACCTCCACGGCGGCCAGGGTTCCAATGCGGTTGGCGGCGGTGAAATAGCCTGTCATCACGCAGCACAGGCAGGTGACGGGCAGGAAGGCCGCCAATAGCCGCAGAGCACCCGCAGTCTGGGCGTTTCCAATCCAGTAGTCCGCCAGCCAGGGAGCCATCCGGTAGAGCACCAGGGCGGCGCAGCCGCTGCACAGAATACTGTAAACAAAGCAGGCGGAAAGCGCGTGAGTCACGTTTTCCCGGCGATTCCTGCCCAGCTCCTCGGCGGTGAGATACATGGCGGCGGTGCGCACCCCGCCGATTCCGGCGACGAGGGACAAAGAGCCCACGGACAGCACCAGCTGCAATAGCCCGATGCCCTCCGGCCCAATTCGACCGGACAGATACACCTGAAAGGAAGTGCCTACCAGCCGCAGCAGCAGATTGACCCCGGTGAGCAGCAGCGCGGAATAGAAAATGGGAAGCCGTCTGGACAAAAAAAT
>CAKTXO010000125.1 GCA_934630985.1 uncultured Oscillospiraceae bacterium
TACTTGCAGGACAGAGGGCCGCTGCCGCCCACCTTGGAGGCGGCCAGGCAGTCGTGGAAGCCCTCGTAATGGGCCTTCATCTTAGCGCCATGGGTCTGGTTGCCCTCGGCGTCATAGGTTCTGGCACCGGAGCAACACACGAGAGCCACCTTCCGGGTGACCTCCGCGGCCTCCACGCCCATAATGGCCGCCATGGCCTTGGCGCACTCGTTGCCGCCGGAGGCACACTTGCCGATGGGAGCCTCGCCCTTGAACACCGCTTCTGCATAGGCAGAGCAGCCGGCAAAGCCGCAGCCGCCGCAGTTGGCGCCGGGCAGACAGGCGTTCAGCTCGTCCAGCCGAGGATCCGACTCCACATAGAAGATCTTGGACGCGGCACCCAGCACCAGGCCAAACACCAGTCCCAGACCGCCCAGAATTCCAATCGCAATCAAAATATCCATTTTCAACTCCTCCTTAGAAAATCTTCAGACCGGAGAAGCCCATGAACGCCAGAGCCAGCAGGCCTGCGGAAATCAGCGCAATGGGGAAGCCCTTGAAGCACTCCGGGCAGTCGCTCTTGTCCACCCGCTCCCGGACGGAAGCGAACAGTACGATGGCCAGGGTGAAGCCCAGGCCGCCGGCCGCGCCGTTGACCACGCTGAGCAGGAAATTGTAGCCCTGCTGCACGTTCACCAGCACCACGCCCAGAACGGCGCAGTTGGTGGTAATCAGGGGCAGGAACACGCCCAGCGCCTTATACAGAGCGGGAACGAACTTCTTCAGGAACATTTCCACCACCTGCACCAGAGCGGCAATGACCAGAATGAAGGCCACGGTCTGCATGTAATCCAGACCCAGAGCCACCAGCAAAAGGTTAATCAGGTAGCAGGCCGCGGAGGCCAGTGCCATGACGAAGGTAACTGCCATGCCCATACCCAGGGCAGTGTCGATTTTCTTGGAAACGCCCATAAAGGGGCAGATGCCGTAGAATTTTACAAGAATGAAGTTCTGGCTCAGCAGCGCGCTGAGGAGAATACCGAAAATCGCCTCCATTACTTCGCCGCCTCCTTCTTCTTATTCTTCTTTTCCAGGGTCTTCATCAGCTTCTGAGAGCCGGCAATGACGAAGCCCAGCACCAGGAAGCCGCCCACGGGCATGACCATCTGCATGGCAGGGAACTGGGCGGGAATCAGGCGAATGCCCTCGCCGCCGTTCAGAATGCCGCCGCCGAAGGTGCCGCTGCCCAGCAGCTCCCGGATGACGCAGACGATGATCAGAGAGCAGGTGTAGCCGATGCCCTGGCACAGGCCGTCCACGGCGGAGGCCGCCACGCTGTTCTTGGAGGCAAAGGCTTCCGCCCGGCCCAGGACGATACAGTTGACCACGATCAGCGGAATGAACACGCCCAAAGACGCGGACAGTGCCGGGATGAAGGCCTGCAGGGACAGGTCAACCACCGTAACGAATCCTGCGATGATGGTGATGTAGGCCGCGATTCGAATCTGGGAGGGGATGAAATTCCGCAGGGCGGAAATGAGGATGTTGGAGCAGGTGAGAATCACCGTTACCGCCAGACCCATGCCGATGCCGTTGAAGAGGCTGGTGGTGATGGCCAGGGTGGAGCACATACCCAGCAGCTGGACGGTAACCGGGTTCTTGGTCAGCAGTCCCTCTTTGAATTGTTTCTTAAAATCCATAGAACATACCTCCTTAACCCAAAGCGGCAGCCACGCTCAGCGCGGCGTTCACGCCGGAGCACACCGCCCGGGAGGTGATGGTTGCGCCGGTGAGGGCGTCCACCTGACCGCCGTCCTTCTTCACGGACACATTGCCGCTCATACCGACGAACTGGTCACGGAAGGCGCTGCCCGCGGTGGTCTGAGCCGCCGCAACGGCGCCCAGGCCGGCAGTTTCCGTGTGGTTGACGATGGAAATGCCCAGCACCTTTCCGTCGGTGCCCACGCCCACCATCATGGTGACGGTGCCGTTAAAGCCGGAGGGCATGACCTCCACGGCATAGCCTGCGCCGCCCTTGTAAACCTTGCCGACCAGGCCGGTGTCATCGGTGTAATCCACCTGCTGGCCGCCGCCGGGCAGGACAGCCTCAATGGCCGCCTGGGTTTTCTCCTCGTTCTGAGCCGCGATTCTGGGTGCGGTCACGGAGTTCACCGCCGCCAGCAGCGCGGCAACCACTGCCGTGATCAGCAGCAGGGTGATGGTCAGGCGGGCAATGTAATGTACATTGGATTCTGTTTTCATTTCTTCGCCGCCTCCTTCTTGGGTGCGCCAAATTTCACGGGATGGCCGATCTTGTCCAGCAGCACCGTGCAGGCGTTCATGCACAAAATGGCGTAGGACACGCCCTCATTGTAGCCGCCAAAGTAGCGGATCATCACGGTCAGCACGCCGCAGCCGATGGCGTAGACGATCTGACCCAGATGGGTCACGGGAGAGGTGACGTAGTCCGTGGCCATGAAGATAGCGCCCAGCATCAGGCCGCCGCCGAAGACCTGCGCCGCCATCCAGGCGATCCGGTCATTGCCCCGGGGGAACAGGAAGGTCAGCACCGCTACGGTCAGGATATAGGTCACAGGAATCCGGGCGGAAATCACCTTCCGGATGAGTAAGTACGCGAAGCCGATGAGCAGCAGCAGCGCGGAGGTCTCGCCCAGGCAGCCGCCCACGTTGCCCAGGAACAGGGCGGCGGTGGACTCGGTGCACATGACGCCCTGATGCAGATTGGCCAGGGGGGTCGCGGCAGTCACCGCATCCGCGCTGGAAATCAGCCCGGCGGCATTCTCAAAGCCCACCTTCACCCAGTTGCTCATGAGCACGGGCCAGCTGAACATGAAAGCACGACCGGCAAGGGCAGGGTTCACAATGTTCTTGCCCAGGCCGCCAAAGAGCATCTTCACCAGCAGGATGGCGAAGGCATCGCCCAGAATGATCGTCCAGTAGGGAATGGTCACGGGGCAAACAAAGGCCAGCAGCACGCCGGTCACGCAGGCGGACAGGTCATAGGTCTTGCAGGGCTTCTTCATGAGCTTGCAGTACAGCCACTCGAAGAAAACACAGGCCGCCACGCTGACGGCGGTCACCGTCAGCGCCCGGAAGCCAAAGAAATAAACCGCGCCGAGCAGGGCGGGAACCAGAGCGATCAGAACGTCCCGCATAATGGTGCGGGTGGTGATGGGGCTGTGGGCATGGGGTGAGCTGGAAATCGTCAGCTCATAAAAGTATTTCATCTGTGCCATTTGATTTCCACCTCCTTATTTCTTCACCGGCGCGGACGCGTTGCGGATGGCCTGCTTTGCCACCCGGAAGCCCAGCACCAGAGGAACACTGGCAGGGCAGGTGTAGGCGCAGGAGCCGCACTCAATGCAGTCCATAATATTGTTTTCCTTCATCTTCTGAACGTCGCCGTCCTGCCAGGACTTGTACATGAGCACCGGCATCAGCCGCATGGGGCAGGCATCGATGCACTTGCCGCAGCGCAGGCAGTGGGGCTCCTCCACGAAGAAGGCGTTCTTCTGACCCAGCACCGTCACGGCGTTGACGCCCTTGATGGTGGGAACGCTCAGGTCATACTGAGCAACGCCCATCATGGGTCCGCCGGAGAGAACCTTGTAGGGGGTGTCTTTGCGTCCGCAGGCCTCCATCAGGTCATTGAAGGAGGTGCCGATGGGCACCAGCAGGTTCTTCGGCTCCATGAGGATGTCGCCGGAAACGGTGACAATTCGGGAAATCAGAGGCATACCGGTGTACACCACATCGTGAATGGCCCGGACGGTAGCGGCATTGAACACCGCGCAGCCCACGGCGGCGGGCAGTCCGCCGGAGGGAACCTCCCGACCGGTAACCGCGTAAATCAGCTGTTTTTCCGCGCCCTGGGGGTACTTGGCAGGGAGCACGTCGATCAGGATTCCCGTCTCGTCCTTGGCCGCTTCCTTCAGCGCCTCGATGGCCTGGGGCTTGTTGTCCTCAATGCCGATGTGGCCTTCCTTCAGGCCGAAGACCTTCATAATGAGCTTCAGGCCGGAGATCACATCCTGGGGCTTCTCCCGGCACAGCCGGTCGTCGGCAGTGATGTACGGCTCGCACTCACCGGCGTTGACGATGACGGTATCCACCTTGCCAATGCCGCCGGACAGCTTCACATGGGTGGGGAAGGTTGCGCCGCCCATGCCCACAATGCCGCCCTCGTGGATGATATCCACCAGCTCCTCGGGAGTCAGCGCGTCTACTTCCTCCTGGGTTCTGGGTTTCACCGTTTCACACAGAGTATCCAGGTGGTCATTTTCGATGACCACGCTCAGAACCATGCTGCCGTTGGTGTGAGCCCGGGGCTCCACCGCCTTGACCTTACCGGAAACGGAAGCGTGCACGGGGACGCACAGTCCCTGGTTGTCGCCAATCTTCTGACCCTTTGTCACCAGGTCGCCTTTTGCAACCAGGGGCTTACAGGGGGCGCCGATGTGCTGCGCCATGGGAATCACGACAATATCCGGTTCCGGAAAAGCCTCGGTTTCCTTGTCACAGGCATACCACTTATTTTCTTTGGGATGAACCCCGCCGAAAAAAGAAAACGCCATGTTTCTTCACCTCTTTCAAATTTGCGGCTCAAGCCGCGTGTATCCGGGTACATCATAACGCACTTTTCTCGATTTGTCCACTTTTTTATTCATAAGTCACAAAAAAATGTTGTTCAATCTATTTATATCGATACAAAATGAACGTATTGCATAAAAAGGCTCCCCGACCTTCCAACAGCCGGGGAGCCAAAATGATTCAATTACGCCTGGAAATTACTTGGTTTTTACGGTCTCGGTGATGCCGTTTGCCAGGCCCACCAGCCCCTGCATTTCGCTGGGAATGATGATCTTGGTGGCCTGACCGTCCGCCACCTTCTGCATGGCCTCGATGGCCTTCAGCTTCAGGACGCT
>CAKTXO010000126.1 GCA_934630985.1 uncultured Oscillospiraceae bacterium
TTGGGCTTTGCCATCAGCGCCCGTCCCACTGCCAGCATCTGCTGCTCGCCGCCGGAGAGAGTGCCCGCCAGCTGACGGCGGCGCTCACTCAAGCGGTGGAACCGGGTGTACACCTCCGCCATGGTCTTTGCCATGGCGGTTTTGTCCGCGTAAGCGCCCATTTCCAGGTTTTCCGCCACGGTCATCTGGGGGAAAATATGCCGCCCCTCAGGTACATGGGCCAGCTTCAGGGTAATGATTTTGCTGGGGGTGGTTTTGATCAGGTCGTGACCGTCAAAGACGATGCTGCCGGAGGCCGCTTTCTCAAGCCCCGTGATGGTTCGAAGGGTCGTGGTTTTGCCCGCTCCGTTGGCGCCGATGAGAGAGACGATCTCTCCGTCGTTGACCGTCAGGGAAATGCCGTTCAGCGCCTGAACCGCGCCGTAATTGACGCAAAGATCCTTCACTTCAAGCATTTTTCGCCACCTCCTGTGCCGTCTTGTCCTTGCCGAGGTACGCCTCGATGACCTTTTGGTTGTTTGCGATCTCCTCCGGCGTGCCGGAAGCGATGGTGGTGCCGAAGTCCAGCACCTGAATCCGCTGGCAGATTTTCATGACCAGGCTCATGTCGTGCTCGATGAGCAGCACCGAAACCTTGAACTCCCTGCGGATATAGTCGATGATTTCCAGAAGCTCCTCGGTTTCCGTCGGGTTCATGCCGGCGGCAGGCTCGTCCAGGAGCAGCAGCTTCATGTTGGTTGCCAGAGCCCGGGCGATTTCCAGCCGGCGCTGCTGACCGTAGGGCAGGTTGTCCGCCTCCAGCTCCTCTTTGCCGTCCAGGTGCACCACCCGCAGCAGCGCCTTTGCCTGCTGGGCAGCGGCCTGCTCCTGGGCCCAGTAGGCCTTGGTGCGGAAAATGGCCTGGGGCATTCCGTAGGGAAGCTCCGCGAGCATGGCGGCCTTGACGTTTTCCAGCACCGTCATTTTCTTGAACAGCCGGATGTTCTGGAAGGTACGGGCAATGCCCGCGTGGACGATCTGGTGGGTCTTCTTTCCGTTCATCCGTTCTCCGTTCAGGTAGAAGGAACCTTCCGTAGGCTTATACACGCCGGTGATGAGGTTGAAAACCGTGGTCTTTCCGGCACCGTTGGGGCCGATAAGACCCACCAGCTCGGATTCTCCGATTTCCATATTGAAGTCGTCCACTGCCTTCAGGCCGCCGAACTGGATCCCCAGATGTTGGCACCGAAGGACGGGTGCTTTCGTTTCCTGTGCCATACGCTCACGCTCCTTCCTTCACTTTTTTACGCCTGAAGAGCTTTTCCAGAAGCCGGGTCAGACTGAATTCCCAGTGCCCGAAGATTCCGCCGGGACGGAAGAGCATGACCAGCACCAGAACGACGGAGTAGGCCAGCATCCGATAGGTGGCGAAGTTCCGCATGGCCTCCGGCAGCATACTCAGGAAGGCCGCGCCGATGACGGAGCCGGTGAGAGAGCCGGTGCCGCCGATAATGACCTCGGACAGAAGCTCCGCCGAATAGGCGAAGTTAAAGTTGGTGGGAATCATGGCGGTCATGTAGTGGGCGTAGATGCCGCCGCCGATACCGGCGAAGAAGGCGGAAATGGCAAAGGTCATGACCTTGTAGTAGGTGACGTTGATGCCGGAGGCGGAGGCCGCGATGTAGTCCTCCCGGATGGCCCGGATGGTGCGGCCGTACTTGCTTCTGACGAACAGAAACATCACGGCGACGCAGACCACCATGACCCAGAAGGCTCTGGGGAAGGTGGACAGCTTCAGAATACCGCTCATGGTTTTGCCGCCGCCGGTAATGGAGAAGTTGCAGAAGCACACCCGGATGATCTCCGCGAAGGCCATGGTCACGATGGCCAGGTAGTCGCCCCGCAGACGCAGAGCCGGGATGCCCACCAGCACGCCCATGATGCCGGCAGCCAGGCCTCCCGCCAGAATCGCCACCAGGAACAGCCCCAGATCAGGCAGACCCTTTCCGGTGAGCAGGCCGGAAACAATGGCGGAGGCATAGGCGCCTACGGACACAAAGCCCGCGTGACCCAGAGAAAATTCTCCCATGAAGCCCACCACCAGGTTCAGGGAGGCTACCATAATAATGGTATAGCAGGCGGTGGTGCAGATGCCCTGGATATAGGTGGTGGAGGTTCCGAAGACTCCGGCCGAGAACAGGAGGCTCAGCACCCCGAATACCAGCGCCACGCCCAGGGCGTTCAGCAGGTAGGAAACGCGAATTTTCTTACTCATTTTTCCTTGCCTCCTTACACCTTTTCTCCCACGTTCTTGCCCAGAATGCCGGAGGGCTTCACCAGCAGAATCACAATCAGGGTTCCGTAGGTGACGGCCTCATACCAGCCCGGGGCGAAGAGCTTTACGAATATTTCAATCAGTCCCACCAGGATGCCGCCCAGCATGGCGCCGGGGATGACGCCGATACCGCCGAGAACCGCCGCGATGAAGGCCTTCATGCCCATCATGGAGCCCATGTCGTTGGTGACACGGGGATAGGTGGCGCAGTACATAAGCGCCGCCACCGCCGCAAGCCCTGAGCCGATGGCAAAGGTGAGGGTGATGATTTTGTCAACGTGAATGCCCACCAGTGTGGAGGCATCCTTGTCCTGGGGGACGGCCCGCATGGCCTTTCCCAGATTGGTTTTCTTTACGAAGAACTGCATTGCCAGCATGATGAGCAGCCCGATGGAGATGGTCAGCAGCACATTCAGGGGCAGCGACACCGTGCCGATGCGCACCGTGGGCAGAGAGAAAATCGACTGCACATTGTGAGGCTTGGCGCCAAAGAGCACCATTGCCAGGTTTTCCAGGAAAATACTCATGGCCAGCGCCGTAATCAGCGCGGACATGGAACCGGCCTTGCGCACCGGTCTGTAGGCCAGAATCTCCACCAGCACCCCCACCAGAGCGCAGACAACGATTGCGATGATCACCGCCATCCATGCGGGCATTCCCGCGTTCACCATCAGCGGAATGGTATAAAACAGGGTGTAAGCGCCGATCATGATAAAGTCGCCGTGGGCAAAATTGATCATGCGGATGATGCCGTAAACCATGGTGTAGCCCAAAGCGATCAGCGCATAGATAGCCCCCTGGTTCAGCCCGTTGATGAGACCCTGGACAAATAGGGATGCTGTCATAATCCGTTCACCTTCCTTGTAATATGTGCGTGCGGCAGCGGGTAACTGCCGCACGCGTTTTCACTTGCGTGTTTACTTGGCGCTGGAGACCAGGCTGCCCTCGGCGTCCAGAGTCTCGCTCCACTTGACCTTGCCGTCAACATAGGTGTTGAAGACAATGCTCTTGATGGCGTCGCCATTCTCGTCCAGCTTGATGTCGCCGCCCACACCGGTGAAGCTCATGCCCTTCATACCGGCAACCAGGCTGGCGGTGTCCGTGCCGCCGCCGTTCTCGGCAGCCTTAACGAGCATATACATGGCATCGTAGTACAGAGCCGCGCAGGCGTTCAGGCTGTCGGTGCCGTACTTGGCGGTGAATTTCTCCACGAAGTTCACCACCGCGGGAGCGGTATCCTCGCTGGAGTAGTGGTTGGTGAAGTAGCAGTTTTCGAACTTGTCCTCAAGGCCGGTGGTATCGGAGCCGTCCCAGCCGTCGCCGCCCATGATGATACCGGTGAAGCCGGCGTTGCGGGCTGCGCCTACGAACAGAGGCACCGTATCCAGGAAGCAGGGGTAGTACAGGAACTCCGCGCCGGAGGCCACGGCCTGAGCGGTCTGGGAGCTGAAGTCGGTGTCGGTGGTCATGCACTCGCCGACGTAGGCGACTTCAATGCCGCTGCTTTCGCAGTTTTCAATGAAGGCGTCCTTCAGACCGTTGGAGTAGTCGTCGTCCTTGGCGTAGATCACGGCCACCTTGCTCAGACCCTTGCTCTTGACGAACAGGGCAGCCATTTTGCCCTGATAGGGGTCGATGAAGCAGTTGCGGAAAATGGTGTCGCCCTTCTGGGTAACGTCGGAGTTGGTAGCGCCGGTGGCCAGCAGCAGCATACCGTCCTTGGCGGCCTGCTCGGCCATAGGCAGGGTAACGGAGGAGAAGAAGCTGCCAACCAGGGCCTCAGGGCCGTCGGCCATGACCTTGTTGTAGGCGTTCATGGCCTGCTTGGCGTCCTTGGCATCGTCGGCAACCTTGCCGCCGTTGACAATTTCGATTTTATATTCGGAGCCGCCGGCGTTGATTTCCTCAACTGCCATATCCACGGCATGCTGGGCGCCCTCGCCGTAAATGGCGGAGCCGCCGGTCATGGCGCAAATCACGCCCACACGGATTACCTTGTCTTCCGTACCGGAGGCGGCAGCGGCAGGGGCGGCGCTGTCCGCGGCGGGGGCAGAAGCGGCGGTCTGGGCACTGGAAGAGCAGCCGGCCATCATGCTGGTCATCAGGACGGCGGACAGCAGGGCGGAAACAACTTTTCTTACCTTTTTCATAGTTAACCCTCACTTTTTACAGAATTCCTCAAAACAAAGGTTACTCCGCCTTGTCATGAATTCGGGCCCTCAGACAAAAGCATCGGAAACAAAAAAACAGAGCCACACTGCGCCCTATCGCGCAGGTGACTCCATTGCCCCGTTCGTTGTTTTGATTGGCTTCATTATAGCACGGGATTCTGAATTTGCAAGTGGTTTCTGCCGAAATTTCATTATTTCGTGGATGTGGCAACCGTCCCCGGTTTCTCTCCGTTTCGATTTGTGCAAATACACAAATTACTGTGAGAAATATGTGCACATTGCCTGGTTCCGCACCGGTTTTCAGACCGGAAATCCGCAGGTTTTTGCGGGCGTGAATCTTGGGAACTTTCAACTTGCATTTTTGATTCTTCAGTCTGTGAGCGTCGCGCTGTTTTCCGGTGTGGTGGCGACGCTGCTGTT
>CAKTXO010000127.1 GCA_934630985.1 uncultured Oscillospiraceae bacterium
GGGGGAAGCATTTGCGTTACCAGCCGGAACCAGGTCACTACCTTTACGGTGGTGCTGCCTGTCCATAAGGCGTAGGCACTCCCGGTGCTTGCCGATTGAATTAGGAATTTTTTAGGAGTTTCCTTAGCATTCCTTAACGAAGGGGGCGCACCTATTTGCTATAATCACATTATAGGGAACCTCTGAATAAATCGTCTTCGGCTGGATAGCGGATCTTTTTCCCTATCCGTGCAGCTTCAAAAGTGGGAAATATAGCGCAGCCGTTGCCAGCGAAGCTGGCTTACGGATGCGGCATACCCCTTGCGGGTACATACAGTATTCCTCCACTTTTGAAGCCTTCGGCTAGAGAAAAATCTCTCGCTCCCAGCTCTTGCCGATTTAATCAGAGGCTCCCGTAGAATAACCCAAGTAACGAAAGGATGTGTCCGCAGATGAAACAAATGAAAAAAAGCCTGAGCGGTATCCTTGCCGCTGTTCTATGGATTTTTGCCATGTCCGGCTGCGCCGCCGAAAAGCCTGACAGTGTCTTCCGGCAGAATATGACGGCGGCGGCGACCGCGCCGCTGGACGAAAAAATTCTCCTGACCGACACCGTGACCAGCCAGGACGGAACCGCGGAGTATACCATCTGTCTGAACCAGCAATTGACCTCCGCGCCGCTGCCTATTGCGGAGGTGGTTCCCCATCGCCTTACCGGAGAAGATGCGAAGCGTGTGGCGCAGGCGCTATTCGCCGATGCCGTATTCTACGAACGGGAGCATGAGGAGAATGCGGCCTATTCCAAAGAGCAGCTTCAGAAGCGGATCCGGTGGATGACGGAGCTTGCCTCCCGGGAGGCATTGACAGAACTCTACGGCGGTGAGGAATATGTGGAGGACACCCTGGAAAGCCTCAGGTTTTGGCTTCAGAAATATACGGTTCAGATGGAGACGGCGCCAACGGAAAATCCCCATGTTCCTTGCAAATGGACCTTCCAAAAAGACAAGCACTATGCCGCCTCCTACAATTCCTGGGGCGACGATTTGATTATTGCAACCGTGGATTTCGGCGAAGTGAACTATAACGTGTCTGCGGTTAGAAGAGACGCAGGCCGGGACAAACTGAACAGAATTTCCGTCCAGTTCGGTGACGGATTGGGGAACGCGGACGTGGAAATGCGCTACCTGCGCGCCAAGCTGTGCCGGACGCCAAAGCCGACCCAGGAGCAGATCGATTCGCTGAAGGAAAAGGCCCAGGCTATGCTGAACCGGATGGGAATGGGGCAGTGGGAAATCTCCTTTGCGGACGTAATCGAAGAGCACTATGGGTCCGCGACAGAATACGAGGTGCAGCTTTGCGCAACGCCGGTATTCCAGGGAGTACCAGCACTCTATGGGCAGCAGATCCCTTGCCTGGCGGGCAATGTGGCTTCCGATTATCACATCAGTACGGCGATGTTCCATTTCTCCGCCAACGGAGAGCTGAGTTATTTTGACCTGGACGCACCGCTGGAAATCAAAAGCATTGTCAACAACGGCGCGGCGATTCTTCCTACGGAAACACTGCTGGAACGCACGAAGGAATATCTGGCCCGCTACGGGGTGGATTCCCAGCATCTGGTCTTTTTCCCGATGTTATTGCATCAAAAGCCCCTGAGCTGCAAGGTTTCCGTAGATCGGTTGGAATTCGGCCTTCTTCGTGCCGCCCCGGAAAAGAAAGACGGCAGCTTTTACTATACGCCTGCCTTTGGCGTATACGGCAGGGTTTCCTACTACGACAAGGAAAGCGGAGAACCCGTCCGGCTGCCTTCCGGTTTTCCCGATGCGGAAATCGACAGACCGCTGATTTGGGTCAATGCCGTGGATGGAAGCCTGATAGAAGAGGCTTAGCCTTTTGGGGTTGTCTCGTTAAGAGCCCCTATGGGTCAAAATAGCCAAAATATACCATGTCATTGCGAACCAGTGACCGATGTCACTGGTGTGGCAATCCCCCGGATAGGCGTAAAATCCATAACGTAGATGTTTGAAAATCGGGGGGATTGCCACACCAGCGTTGCGACGCTGGTTCGCAATGACATTGTTCTATTTGGGCACTTTGCTTTTTTGAGACAGCTCCGGTTCCAATGACCGAAAAAGAGGTACAGGCGGAAAGATTTGTCGGAATCGATGATAGACAAATAAAGGAAGATATGCTATGCTTACGGCATGATCCTGACATTAAGGGGCAAGCCCCCTGCGTGAAAGGTGTGCATACTTCGTCAGCTGCGGAAAATTTCCGGGGCTGTGCCGTCGTTGCCGCACCGTCAGGGTCGCGGCAGTTTTCTTTTTATACTGAACTCCAATGAAAATCTTTAAAAAAGATTTTAATTGCCTGAAGGGCATGGAGTTCATATGAGACTTGTTTTGTGATTTCTTTCCTTATAAATCACAAAACTGGCAGCGCCTTCAGGCGATGCCTTCCTGATTAAAATTAAGATTTTAATCAGGAAATAGTATTAGGAGGAAAGGAAATGGAAACCAGAGTGGCAGTCATCAGCATGATCGTGGAGAACCCCGCGTCGGTGGAGATTCTCAACGGCCTTCTGCACGAATACAGTCCGTTCATCATCGGCAGAATGGGCATTCCCTACCCCAAGCGGGGGGTGAGCATTATCACAGTTGCCATGGACGCGCCTCAGAATACCATTTCCAGTCTTTCCGGAAAGCTGGGCGGCCTGTCCGGTGTCAGTGTCAAAACCGCTTATTCCGGTGTAACCGGAAAAGACTGACGAAAAGAGGTATTTTCTATGAGTAAAAAGGTTCGTTGGATTACGGAAACCGCCGTCATGCTGGCGCTGCTTGTCACCTTGCAGGCATTGACCAAGCCTGCCGGGCAGCTGGTCACCGGCTCCTGCGTCAACGCCGTGCTGGCGGTGAGCGTGCTGCTGGCGGGTCTCAGCAGCGGCATCACCGTGGCGGTGCTGTCTCCTGTGCTGGCCTACTTACTGGGCGTGGCTCCCCAGCTGGTGACGGTTCCCGCCATCATGGTGGGCAACACCGTGCTGGTGGTGCTGCTGTATTTTATCGCCGGGGACTGCACTTCTGTGGGCAAGCGGGTGGCGGCCTGGCTGGTGGCGGCAATCGCCAAGTTCGCCACCTTGTATCTGCTGGTGGTGAAGCTGATCTGCGGCGTGATGGCGCCCGGCTTGCTGGCAAGCGGCACCCTGAAGGAGCCGATGCTGAAGATGCTGCCCACCATGTTCTCCCTGCCTCAGCTGATCACCGCCCTCATTGGCGGCGGCGTGGCAATGCTGATCATCCCTGTGCTGCGCAAGGCACTGCATAAGTAAGCGGATAAAGAAAAGAAGCACCGGCTCCCCCTTGAGAGCCGGTGCTTCAGCGTGTCAAAAAAGTCCGAAAGATACAGTGTCATTCCGAACCAGTCCGCAGACTGGTGTGGGAATCCCCCGGTTGAACGTAAAAGCTTCTGGTTTAGGACTGAAAATATTTGAATATCAGGGGGATTGCCACGCCAGTGTGAGCACTGGCTCGCAATGACATGGTTTTTTCGACAGTCTGAGCACCGGCTCTCAAGGAGAGCCGGTGCTTTTGGCGTTATCACAGTGCTTCATATTGGCTGCCCAGGAGCCAGTAGTGCCAGACGCCGGCGACTTCCCGCATGAAGTGGTTGATGAGCTGGGAAACGTTGCTGGTTTTCGCGGGAATGCCCACGAATTCCACGCCGCAGGCCTTGGTGAACAGGCTGGCTCGGTACAGGTGGTACTCGCTGGACAGCACGCCGATTTTTGTCGGACGGCTGCCGGTTTTTTCTTCAATCAGGTCAAGGGAAAAATGAAGGTTTTCCCAGGTGGAGGTGGCCTTGTCCTCAATCCAGATCCGATCCGGGGCAATGCCCAGCTCCACCAGCTTTTCCCACATGGCGGTGGCCTCGGCCATGGGCTCGTCCTCGCCCTTGCCGCCGGACACCACGGCAATCACATCCGGATGCTCGGTCAGGTAGTCGTAGGCTCCGTAAATCCGATCCCACAGGGAGGCGGAGGGGCCGGTGACACGAACCTTAGCTCCCAGCACCACCAGATATTCGATGGGCTTCTCCGGGGAGCCGAAGCTGGCCTTGATGATGATGCCCTCGGTGACGGTGACGATGGCGATGCCAACGGCAAGACAGCCGGTGAAAATCCGGCGGAGGATGGGGATGACAGCAGGATAGATGGGAAGGAGCATTCCGGTGATCTCATAGAAGGCGATGATGCCGGCAAGGCAGCAGCAGACCAGGGCGGAAAAGCTGTAGCCCCAGAGGACAAAGCGCAGGATAAAGGCTGCCAGCATCAGCAGGGTAACGATGACCCAGGGCAGCAGGTGAAAATGTTTCATGATGTTCTCCAAATTTTTAGGGAAGCTCTGAATAAATCGGCAAGAGCTGGTAGCGAGAGATTTTGTTCTCAGGCAAGGTTTGGAAAATGGAGGAATACTGTATGTATTTCCCATTTTTCAAACCGCAGACTGGGAGCAAAAGATCCGCTATCCAGCCGCAGACGATTTGTTCAGAGTTTCCTTAGATATGCGGGGGTGGGGGCAAGGGCTTTGACCCTTGTTTATGAGAGTTTTATGAAAAGTACGAGTTTTTGCCCTCATCCGTCACGGCTGCGCCGTGCCACCTTCCCCCAAGGGAAGGCTTTGGGTACGGATTGTGACCGGAGGGAATCCCTGGAAAGGGTCACGCCGGTGTGCGTTATACGAAGACACCTGGAATGACCGGGGGATTGCCACACCAGTCTGCGGACTGGTTCGCAATGACATGCTGCTATTGCGGGTGCGGCCTTAGATGGGCGTGAAGACGTACTTTTCCATCAGGCCGTCCACCACGGCGTGGATGGTGACGGCACCGTTTGAGCCGGGATCGGCGGA
>CAKTXO010000128.1 GCA_934630985.1 uncultured Oscillospiraceae bacterium
AGCCGGGAGAAGGACACGGCAATGGCAATGATCAGCGCCGGAATGCCCATTTTCTTGCTGTATTTCAGCAGCACCACCGCCGCCTCAAAGGAGGCGATGGTATGGCCGGAGGGGAAGGAGAAGTCGCTCTGCTTCTTAATTAACAGGTTGATGGTGACGCCCAGCTGAGCCTGTAGATCATAGGGTCGTATCCGGGCAACCAAGGGCTTCAGGGTGATGTTGCACACCAGAAGTCCAAGAATCAGGGCGAAGAGCATGGAAATCCCGATTTTTCGGGTTTTGGGAAGAATCAGCATGAGTACCGCCCAGGCAATCCAGAACACGCCTCCCTCGCCGAAGAGGGTGATGATGGGCATGATCTTGTCCATCAGGGGAGATTGGAGATTGGCCTGAATCCAGTCCAGAATGGGCAGGTCAAAGGAAAGAGCCAGTTGATTCAGAAAGGCTGCCATAGGTCACGCTCCTTCCGTTGCCGCGGTGGTTGCCGCAGTGGTTTCGCCGGTGCTTTCGGCGGAGGCCGAGGGGATGGTGGTCTGCTCGCCGGGGTTCTGGAACAGGGCATACAGGGTCATGGGCTTCAGGGTCACGCCGTCGGGGATGGACACCTTGCCCTCATCGTCGGGCTGGAACTGAAGGTTGTAGACCTTGGCGCCGTTTTCGTCCTGGTCGATGGTGACCCAGCCGGTGAAGACCTTGCCCTCGGGGGTTGACACCACAGGGGTCACGATCTCCTTGGCGTCGGTGCCGAAGAACTGGCTGTAGACCTCGTTCTCACCGTTCATGAAGGTCAGGCGCACCCGGCCTACGGGCTGGGACACATCCACGTTGGTGGAGTTGAAGCACATCCACTTGCCGGCGTCGTTCTTCCGGAAGAACAGGCTGGAGGCGTAGGGGAAGGTTTTGATGGTGCCGTCGGTACGGGTGACGTTCACGTCCAGAGTGACCCGAACGGAGAAGATATCCCCGTTGTACAGGGCGAAATTCGTGACGTTCATATTGTCCAGGGTGAAGCCGTTGTTGCTCTGAACCCACAGATTGTCTCTGGTAATGCTGGTCAGAGACTTGTAGGCCTCGCCGGTGGGGTCGAAAATCTGGGCGGCGTGACCGCGGTCATTGTCCACAGCCAGCATCCAGTTGCAGTAGGTCTCTGCCGCTTTGACGGCGGCGGCCCGCTGGTCATCGTTCATGGTGTTGCTTTCCAGACGCTCGGTGAAGGTCCGGGTGGCCTCATCGTAGGTGACTTCCATCTGGGTGCCGCTCTTGTCGAAGATGGTGACTACAGGCTGAGCCATCAGGCCGTCCACCTGCTGGGTGCACATGCTGGCACCGGTGGTGCCCTCAGGCAGATAATCCTCCGCCCGGGTGGTGGCTACCTGGATGATGGTGTTGTCGTCCAGGGGAACGTCGTTGATAAAGGCGGTGTGCCCGTCCAGCTTGACCACATAGTAGGTGCCCGCCCGGTCAAAGAAGACCTCCACAGAGCCCAGCTGCCAGTCGGGAATCTTCTTCAGATCCTCCAGCTTGTCGGTGCCGGTGGCCTTGTTCTTGTCCGTCAGCGTGAAGGAGGCAACCTTTTCGCTGCCCAGGCGAACCACATATTTCTTGTCGCCGGACAGACCGGCGGAGGTTTCCAGATAGGTCAGCTTCTGATCGCCTACCTTGTTTTTCATGTAGGTGACATAGGCATCCTTGCCCTCATAGGCGGAATCCTTGGCGCCGGCAGATTCATACAGGGCGCCCCAGTCAGGGTTGGTGAACAGCTGGGTGAAGACCTGCTCCGCCTTGGGGGCGGGCTGCGCCAGCTCGAAGTCGGTGAGCCAGCCGTGGAGCCAGTTCAGGCCGATGAAGGTGCCCAGGAAGAACACCAGAATGAACAGGAAATACAGGGTGTAGAAAATCACGCCGCCCAGCCGGGGGCCGGATTTCTTCTTCTGGCTGACGGGCGGCTCCTGGGTGGGCATAGGCCGTCTGGCGGCAGGCCGCTGGGCGTTGGGGTTGCCCGCCGGACGCTGTCCGGCCGCAGGCCGGGCACCGGGGGTTCCGGTGGGACGCTGGCCGCCGGCACGCTGGGCGTTTGCCGGATGGGGGGGCATACCGCCGCCGGGTCGCTGACCGCCGGCAGAGGCGGCGGGACGCTGGGCATTGGGGCTGACCCCAGGCCGCTGGGCATTGGGGGCACCTGCCGGGCGGGAGGCCGGGGCAGACCGCCGGACATTCTGGGAAGCCGGAGCCGTGGGGGCAGTCTGGGCAGGACGCTTGACCGGCTCCTGGGGGGCGGCGGGCTTTGCGGGCTCCTTGGTTTCCTCGGGATCCTCAATGTCGTCCAGGAAGCTCAGGTCGAAGTCCAGCCCTAAGTCCAGGTCGTTGAAGGAAAAGGGCTTTTCCTTGGGTGCGGGCTGGGTGTCGTCCATATCCAGATTCAGATCATCCATATCAAAATCATCGTGCTTTTTCATGGTTACACCCCCTTATTAAGATGCTGCCCGAACCAGCCAGTAGTTGGGCATCCGTCTGGGCTTGGACTGAATCAGAGACGGGACGTTGACGAAAATGGCATCCTGGGAAGCGGTGCCCAGCTTGCCGTTCACGTCCCGATACATCATGATGGAAGAAGAGCCGCCGTCCATATTGCAGGCGTTGACGGCACCGTACTCCTGCATCACGTTGACCATATCCGCGTAGGTAGCGCCCATGGAGCCTACCTGACGGCCGTCGGCGCAGACGATAATCACGGTGCCGTCGCTGCGCTGACCGATGGCGGTTCTGGGATTCATGCCGGACTTGTCGTTATAGGCCTCCAAATTCACCTCGCCGTTCATAATCAGAACGGGGCCGAAGCAGCAGCCGTCCCGGATTTTCAGATTTTCCGCCTCAGACTGGCTCAGGTTGCTCTTGGAAACCACCAGAATGTTGTCCTCGTTGAAGCCGGCGAAGCCCTCCAGACCGGGCTGCTTGCCGGAGGTCCAGACCACCTTGCCCTCGGATACCACAAGACCCAGAGGGGTACTGCCGTTGACGGAGCTGATGGTTCCATCGTCATTGAAGGCACCGGCATTGATGGCGGCAATCACATCCGGATTTTCCTCCATGACCTCCGTCAGACGTTTGCCGGGGATGGCGGTGGAGAACTTTTCGGTGGAGGTGCCCATATAGACCTGAGAGGGATCCCGGATGAGCATAATGTGGGCGGTGTAGGTATTGCCGTACCGGGTCTCGGTGCGGACGCCGTCGGGGTAATTGTCCCACTCGTTGGAATTGCCGGTGATGACGTTGTTGGCCTGCACCACGATCTGGGAAATGTCGGTGACATCGTCCTCCAGGCCGTCGGAGACGCTGCTGGTGCGGATTGCGTCCACGGCATCCTGACCGATGAACAGGGCAGGTACCCACTTGGTGGCACTGGCCTCGATCAGGGTCATGGTCAGACGGTCACGGGCGGCAGGGGAAGGGCCGTTGAACGCCAGGTTCAGCACCAGCACCAGAGCGGCGGCAGCCAGAATGACCACAGTGAACAGCACCAGGAAGAATCTGCGGATGATGCGGCCCAGCAGGCCGCTGCCCTTTTTCTTTTTCTTCTTGGTCGGCATGGCACCCTCGGTGCCGGGAACCGGATTCGTGTTTTTCTTGTTCATAGACGTAACCTCTTACTTGGATTTTTCCGGAGCAAAGACCCAGCGCTGCTGGATCATATAACTGACAATGTACAGAACCGTCATCACAACGGCATAGAGGAAGGTGCGCAGCCCGTTGGAATTTTCGCTGATACCCAGCAGAATATAGGTTTCCTGGGTCAGAAGCACCTGGAGTGCCATCTGGGGCAGAGCCAGGGCATAGTAGCGGAGCAGAGCCTTGCCGGTGCTGACGTGGGTCTGGAAGACCAGCTTCTTATTCAGGAAGAAGTTCAGCAGAGAGGAAACCACTCTGGCGCCGACGCCGGCGCAGGCTGTCAGAGCCATGCCGGTCAGGGGCAGGGCAGAGCTAAGCAGGGAGTAGCCGCCGATGTCCACCGCCGCGCTGGCAAGAGAGCTCAGGGTGTAGCGGAAGAAATGGGCCAGAATCAGCTTGTAAATCCGCCAGGAGTCGTGGATCACCCGGAAATGGGAGCTTTTGTTCTCCTCAATATAAACCGTGCGGATCTTCTGCTCGTCAAAGGGAATGCCCTGATCCTTGAAGGCCAGCAGCATATTGGTCTCGTATTCAAACCGATCGCCGTACACCTCCGCCAGCTGGTTGAGATAGCTTGCGGGAATGGCGCGCAGTCCTGTCTGGGTGTCGGAAATCGTCATGCCCACGAAGATCTTGAAGATAGCCGAGGTGGTGCGGTTGCCGAATCGGCTTCTGGGGGGCACGTCCGGCTGGGAAAAGTCCCGGCATCCCAGGACAACGCAGCCGGTTTCCAGCATTTTCTCGCAGCAGGCTCGGGTGTCCTCCGGGTGGTGCTGGTTGTCGCCGTCCACGGTGACAACGCCCAGACTGTCCGGCCGGTTCTGAAGAACATACCGGAAGGCGTTCTTCAGAGCCGCGCCCTTGCCCTTGTTGACCGCATGGTGCAGCAGGGTGATTTCCGGGTGCTGGGCTGCCAGGTCGTGGAAGTAGTGCAGATTTTCGGGCTTGCTGCCGTCGTTGATCAGGATAATATCGGAAAAACCGTATTCCAGCAGTCCGTCCACCACGGCGACCAGCTTGTCGTCGGGATCCAGGGAGGGCAGAACCACGGAAACTCGGGATAAGTCGTTCATATTCATACCGCCTCTTTCCAAATGCGCATAATACTTGACAATAAAGCTCATATAGTATAACACACAACTTGCCGTTTGCAAAGGGTTTTAAGAAAAAGTTAAAGGAAAAAGTCGCAAAATCTGGCTTTTGA
>CAKTXO010000129.1 GCA_934630985.1 uncultured Oscillospiraceae bacterium
TTCCTGTTCTGTCACACGGACGCGATCTGGGATCAGCTGGACTATTCCATCTGCGGCTACAGCCTGACCTCCTACCTGCTGTACTGGAGTTGCTTCAACTACTCCAGCCACGGTATGCTCAACACCCTGAAAACCAGCATTTTCGAGAGCATCGGCCAGGGCATCGTCCTGTTTGACTACGACAATCACCTGCTCCTCCACAACCGGCGAGCCGACGAACTGCTGGGAGAATCTCTTCCCGGTCAATGTCAGACCCTTCAGGCCTTCCTGGGACATTGCGATCTTCCGGAAGCCGCCGTCTCCCAGGAGGATTCCATTTCCCTGCAATGCTATGTCAAACGGGAGGAGCAGACCCAGCATCCCCTGCGCTGCGACATCCGCCGTCTGAAAAACGACCGGGGGCAGCAGCTGGGGCAGCTGTTCGTCTTCTCCGACGCGGAGCTGGAAACGGATTTGCTTACCGGCTTTCAGAATTGGGAGAGCTTCCAGCTGCTGGCTCAGAGCGGTCAGAATGCCTTTCCGGTGCCAATGGCGGTGGCCGTGTGCGATATCAACAGTCTTTCCGTCATCAACAGCACCCTGGGCACCCAGACCGGCAACCGGCAAATCCGGACTCTGGCAGGGATTATGCGCAAGAATTTCCCCAAGCAGACCTATTTCGTCCGAGGGGTGGAGGCCAATCTGATTGCCCTGTGCGCCCACAGCACCGAGGCGGCCATGCAAAGCGCCATGGGCGAGGTCAGCCGCCAGTTCGGCGGCAGCCTTCAGTACGCCGTGAGCACCACCGCGGAAACCACCCCCGATGTGCTGGAGGCCGTTTCCGTTGCCCTCAAGGCGATGCGCGCCAAGAAGCTACTGGATCAGAAGTCCATTCGCTCGGAAATGCTCACCTCCCTGATTCAGGCTTTGCAGGAATGCGACAGCGACACCGAGCACCATGTTCGCAGAACCCAGGCTCTCGGGTCAGAACTCGGCAAGCGGATTCACCTGTCCGACCATCAGCAGAGCCAGCTGTCCCTGCTGTGCCTGCTCCATGACATCGGCAAAATCGGCGTTCCCCTGGAAATTCTCAATAAGCCCGGCAAGCTGACCGCCGACGAGTGGGCCATTCTGAAAAACCACGCGGTCAAGGGCTACGAAATTGCCAACAGCAACAATGAGCTCCGGGGCATTGCCGATGAAATCCGCCATCATCACGAGCGCTGGGACGGCACCGGTTATCCCGACGGTCTGAGCCGGGAGAGCATTCCCCTGCTCAGCCGGATCATTGCCGTGGTGGATGCCTATGACGCCATGACCAACAATCGCGCCTACCGCCGAGCCATGCACCCGGAAGCCGCCATCGCCGAGCTGCGCCGGTGCGCCGGCTGTCAGTTTGATCCCTTCATCGTCTCGGAATTCATTCAGATGTTCCGGGAGCATCCCGAAATGCAGGTTTCTCACGCGGACGGCGACTCCCCCGCCCCCAGACGCTTCACCCTGGATGGGGAGCCCGCCGTCCAGGAAAAACCGGAAGCCCTCAGCCATATCCATTCCGTCCCCTATTCCCGCTACACCCTGGACGGTGATCTGCGGATTGTGGAAACCGATGAAAACTTCGAGAAAATGACGGGCTACTCCCGTTCGGATGTGCAAAGCCGGAAAATGCGGCAGACTGACCTGATTCCCGAGGAGGAACGCACGGAGTATCTGTGCTGGCTCAACGCGGGCATTGCCAAAAATTCCCAGCAGTACCTGGAGCACCGGATTCGCCGGAAGGACGGCGGGGATATTTACGTTTTCTGCTTTGGTCGGGTCTATTTCGACTCCGCCGTCCGGACAGAGCGCACGGATGTGGTCATCGTGGACATTTCCAATACCTACTCCATGAAGTCCCTGATGGACGCGGAGGCCGACAAGGCTCAGATTCGGCTGAAATACTGGGAAAATACCTACCGCCGGGATCCTCTGACAGGCCTTCTGAACCACGCCGCCTTCCGCAGCGATGTGGAGCTGCAGCTGTTGGAGGGCAAGTCCAAGGTGATGATGCTCATGCTGGATGTGGACAAGTTCAAGCAGTATAACGACACCCAGGGTCACCAGAGCGGCGACCAGTTCCTGATTCTGGTTGCCCAGGTGCTGAGCGGCATTCTCCGGAAAGAGGACTCTGCCTGCCGGATGGGCGGCGACGAATTCGCCGCGGCGCTCTTCTTCAAGCCCGGTACGCCGGACTCCGTGCTCGTCAATCGGGCTCAGCAGATTTTCGATTCCATCAGTCTGACTCTGAAAGGAGCCGACGGCCGAACCGGCGTGTCCATGGGCGCCGCCATCGCGCGACCCGACACCGGCTTCTCCCAGCTCTACGAGCAGTCGGATCAGGCACTCTACCGAGCCAAAGAGGGCGGCCGCAGCCGACTGTCCTTCTGATGCCGCCTTTCGCACCCCAAGTTTTTGAAACACCCTGGGCAAGACCGCCCAGGGTGTTTTTCTTGTTGCAATAGCCGCCCCTTTGCGCTATAATACAAAATATATGCGGTTTCCCTGCCTCTTTCAGGAACCGGCTGTGAAATAAAGGAGATTTTGAAAAAATGAAATTAGGTATTGTGGGACTGCCGAATGTGGGCAAGTCCACCCTGTTTAACGCCATTACCAACGCGGGAGTGCCCGCGGACAACTACGCCTTCTGCACCATTGACCCCAACGTAGGCGTGGTGTCCGTGCCTGATGAGCGGCTGACCTGGCTTGCCGAGCTGCACAAGCCCAAGAAGGTGACCCCCGCCGTCATCGAGTTTGTGGACATTGCCGGCCTTGTGAAGGGTGCCTCCAAGGGCGAAGGTCTGGGCAACAAGTTCCTGTCCAACATCCGCACCACCGATGCCATCGTCCATGTGGTTCGCTGCTTTGAAGACAGCAACGTGACCCATGTGGAAGGCTCCACCGATCCCCTGCGGGACATCGACATCATCAACCTGGAGCTGGTCATGGCAGACATTGAAATGGTGGAGCGCCGGATCGACAAGGCTCAGAAGGCCATGAAGGGCGGCGACAAAAAGTTTGCCCGGGAGGTGGAGGTCTTCTCCGGCCTGCTGGAGCATCTGAACGGGGGCAAGCTGGCTCGCACCTATACCGACGATCCGGAGGAGCTGGCGCTCATCGCCACCTCCGATCTGCTGACCCTGAAAAAGACCATTTATGTTGCCAATATGTCCGAAAATGAGGTCAACGACCCGGACAGCAACCGGCATTACCAGGCGGTGAAGGCTCTGGCAGACGCCGAGGGCAGCCAGTGCCTGCCCATCTGCGCCAAGCTGGAGGCGGACATCGCCGAGTTGGATGACCCGGAGGAAAAGGCCATGTTCATGGAAGAGCTGGGCGTTGCCGAGTCCGGCCTGGATCGGCTCATCAAGTCCAGCTACACCCTGCTGGGGCTTATTTCCTTCCTCACCGCCGGCTCCGACGAGTGCCGGGCCTGGACCATCAAGAAGGGCACCAAAGCCCCCCAGGCCGCGGGCAAAATTCATACGGACTTCGAGCGGGGCTTTATCCGGGCCGAGGTCATCGCCTTCGAGGATATGAAGGCCTGCGGCACCATGGCCGCCGCCAAGGCCAAGGGTCTGGTGCGCAGCGAAGGCAAGGAATACGTCATGAAGGACGGAGACATCGTCAATTTCCTGTTCAACGTTTGATTTTTGGAGGTGCAGGCCTTGTTTTTGAGTATTGTGGTTCCGGTTTACAACGCGGAGCTGTATCTGGAAGAGTGCCTGCACTCTCTGTTTACCCAGGATCTTCCCCAGACGGACTATGAGGTCATCTGTGTGGACGACGGCTCCACAGACAGAAGCGGATCCATTTTGAAGTTTTTCTCCGAAAAGTACCCGAATCTCATTATCATCACCCAGGAAAACAGCGGCGTCGCCACCGCCCGGAACACGGGGCTGTCCGCCGCCCGGGGAGATTATATCTGGTTCGTGGACGCGGACGATGTGATTCAGACGAACATTCTCCGGAAACTCCGGGGCATTCTGGAGGCAGCGGACTACGATCAGCTGATCGTAGGCGGCTTTCAGTTTGAGCAGGTGCTCACCTCCCAGCAGATGGCTCTGGGACGTCAGGGAAACCTGCCGGACAACGTCCCCGGCCCCGGAGCCGTGGTCTGGCGCAGTCTCATCCGCAGAAGCTTTCTTTCCGCCCATCAGGTCAATTTCCGGCATCCGGAACTGACCCACGGAGAGGACGGGCAGTTCATGTTTGAACTGTCCCTGGAACGTCCCGCCGCCCTGACCATCCGTGACACGGTTTATTTCTACCGGATTCGCCCGGGCTCCGCGGAAACCGCCGACAGTGCCCAGGCTCGGGAGAAAAAGCTGCGCTCCCACATAGCCGTAGCCAGCATCATGCTGGATTACTACCAGCAGAACCCGGAGAACTCCGGCACCGCCAACCGGCTGATGAGCGTGCTGTGGAACTGCCTGTACGGGGTCACCCGGCTGCCCCTGCGGGAGGCTCGGCATGTGACGGCAACTCTGCACCGGTGCGGTCTGTTCCCCTTCCGCCGACCCAAAAGCTGTACCCTGACCCAGTCCTTCCTGTTCCCTGGGGACACCGCCTGGCAAAGGCTTTTTGACTGGGTGTATCTGCGGATGCACACCCGACTGGGCTTTTTCCTCATGTGGCTGCTGTATCACATCGGTTCCATCGCCTTCCCAAACTTCTGAAGCGATAACCCCCAAAGTTTTTGGGGGTTGCTTTTTCGGGGGATTCGTGTATAATATTCTCGTTGCGCAGCGATGTCTGCGCTATCCGGGTGTGGCCCAGCTGGTAGGGCGCCTGGTTTGGGACCAGGATGCCGCGAGTTCGAGTCTCGCCACTCGGACCAAAA
>CAKTXO010000130.1 GCA_934630985.1 uncultured Oscillospiraceae bacterium
AGGAGTGAGCTTATTGGAAGAGAAACAGGCTGCGGTGCAGATGCGCGACATTACCAAGCGTTTCGGCACGGTTCTTGCCAACGACCGGGTATGGCTGGACATCTATAAGGGAGAGATTCTGGCTCTGCTGGGAGAAAACGGCAGCGGCAAGACCACCCTTATGAATATGCTCTCCGGTATTTATTTTCCGGATGAGGGACAGATTTATATTGACGGCCAGGAGGCCGTGATCCGCTCTCCCAGAGATGCCTTCCGTTACGGCATCGGCATGATTCATCAGCATTTCAAGCTGGTGGATGTGCTCAGCGCGGCGGAGAACATTGTCCTGGGTCTGAAGGAGCCTGGGCGGCTGAACATCGACAAGGTGGCCCAGAAGGTCAAGACCATCTGCGATACCTACGGCTTCGATGTGGATCCTTACCAGAAGGTCTACAATATGTCCGTCTCCCAGAAGCAGACGGTGGAAATTGTCAAGGTGCTCTACCGGGGTGCGGATATCCTGATTCTGGACGAGCCCACCGCCGTGCTTACTCCCCAGGAGACGGAGAAGCTCTTCGCCGTTCTGCGGAACATGCGTGACGACGGAAAAGCCATTGTCATCATCACCCACAAAATGCACGAGGTGGAGGCACTGTCCGACCGGGTGGCCATCCTGCGGCACGGCCAGTTTGTAGGCGATATGCTCACAGCCAAGACCAATGCCCAGGAAATGACCAACATGATGGTAGGCCGTCCGGTGACGCTGAACATCGAGCGTCCCGACCCTGTTGACCCCAAGCCCCGGATTGAGGTGAAGAACCTGACCGTCCGGGATATGGAGGGCACGCTGAAGCTGGAGGATGTGTCCTTCACCATCAACAGCGGCGAGATTTTGGGCATCGCGGGTATTTCCGGCTGCGGCCAGAAGGAGCTTTTGGAGGCCATCGCGGGCTTGCAGAAGGCGGAAGCCGGCAGCATCTGCTATGTGGAGGACGACGGCACCCGGGAAGAGCTCATCGGCAAGGATCCCATGCACATTGCGGATATGGGCGTGTGCCTGTCCTTCGTGCCGGAGGATCGGCTGGGCATGGGCCTGGTTGGTTCCATGGACTTAACCGACAATATGATGCTCCGCTCCTTCCGGAAGGGCCGCTCCTTCTTTACCGATCGGAAAAAGCCCCGGCAATTGGCGGAAAAGGTGGTTCAGGAGCTGGAGGTGGTCACCCCTGGCGTATCCACCCCCGTGCGCCGACTGTCCGGCGGCAATGTGCAGAAGGTGCTGGTAGGCCGGGAAATTGCCTCCGCGCCCAGCGTCCTGCTGACGGCCTACGCCGTCCGGGGACTGGACATCAACGCCTCCTATACCATTTACGATCTCATTAACAAGCAGAAAAAGGCTGGTGTGGCCGTCGTCTATGTGGGCGAAGACCTGGATGTGCTGCTGGAGCTGTGCGACCGGATTCTGGTGCTCTGCGGCGGCAAGGTCAGCGGCATCGTGGAAGGCCGTGGAGCCTCCAAGCCCGAAGTGGGCATGATGATGACTCGTTTGGGAGGAAAAGCCAATGCGTAAACAAAATCGGGGGCCGATTCTGCATATTTCCAAGCGGTCTGCCCTTCACTGGTATCAGGCCTGGGGCATTCGGGCAGCCGCCATTGTGCTGGCACTGATCGTCTGCGCCGTGGTGACCACCGCTCTGACCGGCGAAAATCCCATCGGCGTGTACAAAACCATGTTCGCCGGTGCCTTCGGCACCAAGCGGAAGGCCTGGATTCTGGGTCAGAACCTGGCAATTCTTTTGTGCGTCTCTCTGGCAGTGACCCCCGCCTTCAAGATGCGCTTCTGGAACGTAGGCGGCGAAGGCCAGATTCTGGCCGGCGGTCTTGCCACCGCGGCCTGCATGATTCTGCTGGGAGACAAGGTTCCCAATTGGCTGCTCATTGTGCTGATGGTGATTTCCAGTATTGTGGCTGGTGCCATCTGGGGCGGCATTCCCGCCATCTGCAAGGCCAAGTGGAACACCAATGAGACCCTGTTCACCCTGATGATGAACTATGTGGCGACCCAGCTGGTTGCCTATTTCGTCATCCTCTGGGAGGTACCCAAGGGCGCGGGCAAAATCGGCATCATCAATCAGAATACCCAGGCCGGCTGGCTGCCCCAAATCGGCTCCTACAAGTACCTGCTGAATATTCTGATCGTAGCCGTGCTGACCCTTGTGATGTATTTCTATCTGAAGCGCTCCAAGCAGGGCTATGAGATTTCCGTGGTGGGCGAAAGCGAGCGCACCGCCCGGTATGTGGGCATCAATGTAGGCAAGGTCATCGTGCGCACCATGATGATTTCCGGCGGCCTGTGCGGCTTCGCCGGACTCCTGCTTGTGGGCGGCACCGACCACACCATCACCACCACCATTGCCGGCGGCCGGGGCTTTACCGCGGTTATGGTTGCCTGGCTGGCCAAGTTCAATCCTCTGATGATGGTGTTCACCAGCCTGCTGCTGGTGTTTCTCAGCCGGGGTGCCAGCGAGATTACCACCATCTACGGCCTGAACCATTCCTTCGGCGATATCCTCACCGGCATTATCCTGTTCTTTATCATCGGCAGCGAGTTCTTTATCAGCTACCGTCTGAGCTTCCTGAAGCAGACCAAGAAGGAGGGCTGAGAAAATGTTTGATTTTGTCTCTTTCTTTCCCAGAGCCGTCATGCAGGGCATTCCTCTGCTTTTCGGTGCCACCGGCGAGACCCTGACGGAAAAGTCCGGCAATCTGAACCTGGGCATTCCCGGTATCATGTATGTAGGCGGCATCTGCGGCGTTATCGGTGCGTTCTTCTATGAGCAGTCCGGCAGCGTGAACGGCCTCCTTGCGGTGCTGATTCCCCTGGTGTGCTGTCTGCTGGGGTCACTGCTCATGGGACTGCTGTACTGCTTCCTTACCGTTACCCTCCGGGCGAACCAGAACGTGACCGGCCTTGCCATGACTACCTTCGGCGTGGGCTTCGGCAACTTCTTCGGCGGCTCCCTCATTAAGCTCACCGGCAGCGAGGTACCCTCCATCGCGCTTTCCACCACCTCCGCCTATTTCAGCCGGAGCCTGCCCATTGCGGACAAGCTGGGGGTGTTCGGCAAGCTGTTCCTGAGCTACGGCTTCCTGGCCTACACCGCCATTATTCTGGCGCTGATTTCCTCCTATGTGCTGAAAAAGACCCGGGTGGGTCTTCAGCTTCGGGCGGTAGGCGAAAGCCCGGCCACCGCGGACGCGGCGGGCATTGATATCGGCCGGTATAAGTTCGTCGCCACCTGTGTGGGCAGCATGATTGCGGGTCTGGGCGGACTGTACTACGTCATGGACTACGCCTGCGGCGTCTGGTCCAACGATGCCTTCGGCGATCGGGGCTGGCTGGCCATTGCCCTGGTAATCTTCACCATCTGGCGTCCCAATGTGGGCATTCTCAGCTCCATTCTTTTCGGCGGACTGTACATTCTGTATCTGTTCATTCCCACGGGCACCAACCTGGCGGTGAAGGAGCTGTACAAAATGCTTCCCTACCTTGTGACCATTCTGGTGCTGGTGCTGACCTCCATGCGCAACAAGCGGGAGAACCAGCCCCCCGAAAGCCTGGGCGTGCCCTACTTCCGGGAAGAGCGATAATACTATAAAGCCCTGTCTGTCAACGTCATCCTCGCCGGGTGGCGTTGACTTTTTTTATCATCCGTGATAACATGACGGCAGTTTGAATTGGGAGGCCATTTTTATGGATCAGATGAAAGTCAATGCCATTCTTTCCGCCCTGGAAGCCCAGGGAATTCCTCAGATTATCATTTCTGACCCGGTGGTGATCTTCTACCTCACCGGTGCCAAAATTCAGCCCGGCGAACGGCTGCTGGCTCTGTACCTGAATCGGCAGGGCGGTCACAAGCTGCTGGTCAACGATCTGTTCCGCCAGACCCAGGATCTGGGCGTGGAGATTTGCTATTATAACGATATTCAGGACGGGGCGGAAATTCTCAGTTCCTTTGCCGACCCCAATGCCCCTATCGCCATCGACAAGAACTGGCCTGCCCGGTTCCTGCTGCGGCTCCAGGAGTTGGGCTGCGGCAGCCGGTATGTGAATAGCTCCGATATTGTGGACGGCGTGCGCCGGGTGAAAACCCCGGAAGAGCGGGACAAAATGCGCCGAGCCTCCCGGGGAAACGACGCCGTCATGGCAAAGCTTGTGAAAATCCTCAGCGAGAACCATACGGAGCTGGAGCTGAAGGAGCTGCTTCTGAAGGTCTACCAGAGTGAGGGCTTCCAGGACTTCTCCTTTGAGCCCATTACCGCCTTTGCCGGGAATGCCGCCGATCCCCACCACCGTCCGGATAATTCCCGGGGCCACTACGGCGACGGGGTTGTGCTGGACATCGGCGGTCTGATGGACGACTACTGCTCGGATATGACCCGGACGGTATTCCTGGGCACGGTGTCCGACCGGCAGCGGGAAATCTACGAGATCGTCCGGGAGGCCAACCGCCGGGGCATTGCCGCGGCCAAGCCGGGTGCCCGGATGTGCGACGTGGACAACGCCGCCCGGAGCTATATCACGGAAATGGGCTACGGCAAGTATTTCACCCACCGCACCGGCCACTCCATCGGCCTGGAGGTACATGAGGCGGGAGACGTATCCGCGGTAAATGAGGCCATCATTCAGCCCGGTCAGTGCTTCTCCGTGGAGCCCGGCATCTATCTGCCCCAGGAGAATCTGGGGGTTCGGATCGAGGATCTGGTGCTCATCACCGAGGACGGCTGCGAGGTGCTGAACCACTATCCCAAGGA
>CAKTXO010000131.1 GCA_934630985.1 uncultured Oscillospiraceae bacterium
ACCACCGGGCTGCTGCTGGCTCTGCTTCTGACCCAGTTCGTGGCCTTCCCCTTCTCCATTCTCTTCGGGCGGCTGTCTGCCAGATATGACACCGGCCTGCTCATCAAGGTGTCCATTATCTGCTATACGGGCATTGTGGTTTTCGCCGTATTTCTGGCGACCCAGTGGCAGTTCTGGCTGCTGGCGGTGCTGGTAGGCATGTTCCAGGGCGGCATTCAGGCTCTCAGCCGCTCCTATCTCGGCAAGATCATCCCGGCGGAGCGCAGCGGCGAATTCTTCGGCCTGATGGACGTATTCGGCAAGGGCGCTTCCTTCATGGGGCTGACGCTGATTGCCATTGTGAGCCAGCTTACCGCCGGAATCCAGCTGCACGTTTTCGGCCTGACCCTGGAAAACGAGAACATCGCCGTGTCCTCGCTGATTCTTCTGTTCGCCATCGGCTTTGTTCTCTTCTGCAAGGCAGACAAGCTGAACCGGGAACGGGTGGCAAAATAAAGACACTCTCATTGAACAACAAAGCTGTCATTGCGAACCAGTGCGCACACTGGTGTGGCAATCCGTTCTCCTAAGAAAGCCAGTAGTACCGGCATGAGGAATACGGATTGCCACACCATCCTGCGGGATGGTTCGCAATGACAGCTTATTTTCTGCTTGTTTCTTTTCTCTGGCAGTGCTCCAAATACGGCAAGCCTCTAGGGTTCTGCCCGTCTTCTCTTCTGCTTTTTCGGAACCGGGGCGGCAGCGGCAAACCAGCGCTGGAAGCGCATCTGCTTGGCTCGCTCGTCCATGAGAAGCGCCGTCTCCCGGAGAATTTCCGCCCATTCGTCGGCGGTTTTCCGCCCGTTCGTCCGCAGGAACAGGTAGGGGCAGTCCTCCATTTTCCGGCGGCCAAAGGCATCGGCATAGGGTCGGATGACACCAAGCGCCAGAGCGTAAGGCGCCATGTTGAAGAAATAGTCCGGATCGTTGCTCAGCAGCCGGTTAATCCCGTCTCTGGGCAGATGCTTCAGGTAGCTGCGCAGTCCCAGAATCTGAGCGGAATCGTGGCGTCCTAAGTCGCTGCGCCGACCGCCGTAGGCGGCGAAGAAGCCCAGTACCCACTGACCCAGAATGGAGCTCACCGGAATCAGGGGCTGGCCGCTGAGGAAGCCCAGCAGGGTCCACAGTGCCAGTACCCCCAGGCCGATGAGCACCGGGGTTTTCCCCCGCAGGTGGGTGCAGTAGGCCACGTCCTGCATGAGCCAGCCGGAAATCAGGCCTACAAAGGCCAGAATCACCGCCATGACCACCGCCAGTGCCAGCACGCCGCTCATATTCATGGCTACGCACACGCCGCAGATGCCCTGGGCAATGCAGGCCAAAGCCCGGAAAATTTTCATATTGCCGGAGTTGCCCCGATACATGCTCCGCTCAAAGGGCACCATGCCCGCCACCTTCCGGCACAGTGCGCCGTACTGGTTGCCCGTGGCATCCACCACGTCCCGCTTGCTGAAGAGCAGATTGAATACCTTATTCTCAAAGGCGCTGCGCTCGTTGCCCATGTCCATCCGCTTCTGGAGCAAGATCCGTCTGCCCTCCCGGACAATGAGCAGATAGCCCAGCTGCGCCCAGGTGAATGCCATCATGGTCAGATCGCCGCCGGTAAGGGTCAGACGGCAGCCCAGCTCTCCGGCGGTAATGCCCTCCGGCGCCGTGGAGGCTCGGCTGGAAACCAGCGGCAGGGTTCGCAACGTCAGCAGCCAGTACAGCAGCGCCGCGCCGAAGAAGCCCAGAATGTAGGGAAGCTCCGGGTTTCCGTCCCGGACGTAGGTGCTCACCGTGGGGAACATTTTTTCCGGCACCTGCATGGTCATGGTCACGCCCTCCCGGTCGTTCATGACCGCGGTGGCGGAGCCGATGACCTGACTGCCGGTGATGGGCAGAATCTTCAGATCAGACTCAATGCTCTCCTGGCGGTAGATGCTGGTAAAGGCCGGATCCAGTCCGACGCAGTTGCTGGGCATGGTGATGGTGAAATTCAGGTTCTCCACCGGGTAGGCAAAGCCGGAAAGCAGCGGCACCGTCAGCACCAGCTTCCGGACGGGGTCCTCCTTCTTCTGATCCACCAGAGTCTGATTGATGGTGGTGATCTTCACCGCCTTGGGCAGGGTATAGCCGATGCGCACGGAGGCCTCGCCCACATAGCCCTTGCTGATCCGGCTCAGATCTACCTGCTGGGCGGAGCTCGTCTGCCGGACGGAGGCATTGGAGCCGTTCAGGGTGATGCTCTTGGCATCCAGGGGCACCGGATAGGTCAGGCTGTCCATGGCCGCCTCCAGCCGAAGGTTCACCGTAACCGTCATCAGGCAGTCTCCGTCGGAGGTGACGGTGCTCTGAATATCCACCTGGGTGGCCGCGGTTTCCGCCGCCGCCGGAAGGCAGAAAACCCCTGCCAGCAGGATCATTAAGGTCGCCAGCATCCAAAACCGCTTCACGGCATTGCCCCCTTTCCGGAAATCTTTTTGGTATTTTACCATGGACGAAGGAAAAATGCAAGTAAACTCCGTCCGGCGAAGAAAAATGCCCATAAAAAAGCCGTCGGCAGTGCCGACGACCGCATGCAGCGAAATAGCACGCTGTCATTGTGAACCAGTGGTGCTCCGCGCAGCGAATCTAAAATAACAATGACTGCCAGTGGCAGTCATACCTTAATGTAGTGCAGACTGGTGTGGCAATCCCCTCCAAATGTCCGAGAGACACCAAACGATGCACTGGTGCGGAAGCACCTCCGGCTCCCTTGTGTAAAGGGAGCTGGCTCGCGCGTCTCACGCAAGCGCGAGACTGAGGGATTGTAAAGCTTGCATCTATGAGAGTGCTCGGAAAGGTGGAGGTTCTGATCCCCTCAGCCCCAGTGTGCGCACTGGGGCAGCTCCCCTTGGTCAGCAAGGGGAGCCTTTACGCTCCGCCATTGCCTCTCTGAATGACAGGGGGATTGCCACACCAGTGACATCGGTCACTGGTTCGCAATGACACCTTCATATCGGAGTGCATCGCAAAAACGATACCGAGCAGTGCCCCATAGTCTTACAACTGCACGCCAGCCCCTGCACGCACCGCCGCGGCGACTCGCCGCAAAAAGAAATGACCCTTGACTGCCATGCCTTGTGATCAGCATGTTGTTTTGCAGCCAAGGGTCATTTCTGTTCACTCTTATTATCTAACATCTTGGTTACCTCCGCATTCTGCAGATTGACGATTTGCTGTGTCTTTCCGTTCCGCCCCAAATCTCAGTTCCTTCTTTTCTGTCCCTTTCTGCGGGATGCTCTTATGAGTGGATGCTTTCGGTTCGTCACGCAATCGCCTTGCCGTTCTTCACGCCTTTGGGGTGAATTCTTCTTCCTGTTCTCAGATTCTACACTTCCTACTTACTTTCGTTGTGTCTTTCCTTCGTACTTTCAGAAGAACGGCTGTCTAAGGAAGCTTTCTCTTTTGAGGAGAGGTGCTTTCCTTTTGTGCCTTTATATTAGCATAGGAATTCCCGGTTTGCAAGATGGGATATTGTATAAAATAGCCAATTTCTCTTTGTGCAAAGAGAAGATTTTAGTAATTTATACTATTTCCGCCTTGACCTGTTCCCGCTCCTGTGCTAGAATAAATTCGTTGGGCGGCTCACTGGGAGCCGCCCTGAGGCTGTCGAAAAACCGTGTCATTGCGAGGCAGTGCGCACACTGCCGTGGCAATCCCCTGGATTTTCAAATATTTTAGATCCTAAACCAGTGGCTTTTACTTCTATCCGGGGGATTCCCACACCAGTCTGCGGACTGGTTCGGAATGACAACGTATATTGGGGGCTTTTTTGACACGCTGTGGGCGGCTCACTGGGAGCCGCCCTTTTTCTGTTCCAGATAGATAAGCAGTACGCCGATGTCCGCCGGGCTGACCCCAGAAATCCGTCCTGCCTGGCCTACGGAAACTGGTCGGATGGTGCTGAGCTTTTCCTGAGCCTCCAGCCGCAGACCGGCGATGGCGCGGTAGTCCAGATCCTCGGGGATTTTCCGGGCTTCCTCACGCTTGAATTCCGCCACCTGCTTTTCCTGCCGAGCCAGGTATCCCGCGTATTTCAGCTGAATTTCCACTTCCTCCGTCACCGCCTTAGAAAGCTCCGGCCGCTGCCGGTCAAAGGGGGCGATGTCCGCGTAGCTCACCTGAGGGCGGCGAATCAGATCGGCAAGTCTGGCAGAGCCGGCAACGGGAGCGGAACCCTTGGCTTCCAGCATGGCGTTCAGCTCTTCGCAGGCGGCTACGCCGCTGCCTTCCAGACGGGCAATTTCCCGGCGCACCCGGTCATACTTTTCCTCCACCGCTTTCAGCTGCTCCTGGGGCACCAGACCGATTTCCGCGCCGATATGGGTCAGCCGCTGGTCGGCGTTGTCCTGCCGGTGCAGAAGCCGATACTCGCAGCGGCTGGTCATGATCCGGTAAGGCTCCTGGGTACCCTTGGTCACCAGATCATCAATCAGGGTTCCGATATAGCTGGTGTCCCGGGTGAGAATCAGAGGCGGTCTGCCCTGAATTTTCAGAGCGGCGTTGATGCCGGCAATCAGCCCCTGAGCCGCCGCCTCCTCGTAGCCGGAGGTTCCGTTGAACTGTCCCGCGCCGTAAAGCCCCGCCACCGCCTTGGTTTCCAGGGTGGGCTTCAGGCCGGTGGGGTCAATGCACTCGTATTCGATGGCATAGGCCGGGCGCATCATTTCCGCGTGCTCCAGACCGGGAACGGT
>CAKTXO010000132.1 GCA_934630985.1 uncultured Oscillospiraceae bacterium
TGGCTGCAAAGTATTCTGTTTGGTCTGGTGTCCGGCGCGGCGGATATTATTCCGGTGTCCGGTCAGGCTCACCGGCTGCTGCTTCTGAAATTTTTCGGTGTGAATCAGATGCCCAATTTACTGGCTCTGGTGCTCCACCTGAGTGTGGCCGCGGCACTGTATCTGTCCAGTCAGGGGCAGTTTGTGCGGATGAACCGGGCACGGGCTCTGGCACGGATTCCGAAAAAAAAGCGCAAGCGGCCTTTGGATACGCGCAGTATGATGGACTGGAGCCTGATTAAAACCATGCTGGTGCCCACGGTCATCGGCCTGCTGCTCAATAGCCGGGTGCGCGGCTGGAGCGTCAACATGTTCCTGATTGCCGGAATGCTGTTCCTCAACGGCCTGATTTTATACATTCCCCAATTTCTGCCTACCAGCAACCGGGATTCCCGAACTCTGACCCGGCTGGAGGGCGTGCTCATGGGGCTGGGAGCCGGGGCTTCCGTGCTGCCCGGAATTTCCACGGTGGGCATTATGGTGTCCATCGCCTCGGTGTGCGGCATTGAGCGGCTGTACGGGCTGAATATGACGTTCATTGTGAAGCTGTTTTTCCTCATCGGCCTGATGGTCTATGATGTGCTGGCTATCATTACCGACGGCCTTGGAGGGCTGACGGTGATGCTGCTGGTGCAGTATCTATTCACCGGACTGCTGTCCTTTGGCGCGTCTATGTTCGCCATTCGGCTGCTGCGGAGGCTGGCACCGGAGCATGGCTTCCACACCTTCGGCGTGTACTGCTGGGGTCTGGCCCTGTTTACTTTTATTTTGAATCTGGTTGTGTAGGAGGTTCCCCGTGGCTAAGAAGAAAAACGCTTCTCAGGCTGAGAAGATTGTAACGGATACCAAGCGGAAGGCACCCGCCGGAAAAACATCCAAGAAAAAACCGCCCAAGAAGGCGGCAAACCGGAAGACCCCGCCCAAGGTGCAGACCGAGTATGAAAACCCGGTTTCCACAGGCATCGTGGCGGGACTTGCCTGCATGGGATTGTGCGTGCTGCTGGCTTTGGTATGCTTTAAGCCGGAGGGAGCATTGCTGCTTGCGGTGAAGGCGGGCATCCTGGGACTGGTGGGCAAGGCGGGGCTGTATTTTCTGATTCCGGCTCTGCTCTATACCGGTACCATTAACCTCTTCGGAAAACGGTTGTCCGTGCCCATGCGCAGCTTTTGCAGCATTGCCTTTGCGCTGCTGTGCGGAGTGGTGTATCACCTGGCGCTGGCCGGGAGCATGGATTTTGATGTGAAGGCAATGTTCGATGGCGGCGTGGCAGGAACCTCCGGCGGCGTCATCTGCGGCGGCGTAGGCTATCTGCTGCGCTGGGGCTGCGGCACTACCCTGGCGCTGCTCATCTGCATTCTGGCTATGATTCTGACGCTGCTGGGAGCCATGCGGATCACCGTGCCCAGCCTGATCCGAGCCATTGCCAACCGTCCCCGGGATGACTGGGACGACGGCGACGACGAGGACATTGAACCGGCTGCCCTGGTGGTCAACAAGATCGCCAACAAGCAGATCGAGCAGAAGCGGCAGCGGCGGGAGCAGGCAAAGCTTCAGACGCCGCCTCCGCAGCCTCCGGTTCCCGTGGAGGAAGCGCCTGCGCCCCGCCCCCAAAAGCCTGCCAGAAGGCAGGAGCCCGCTCAGAAGCCGGCGGCGCCGGTACCCATGGCGGACGTTGTCCGCAATGCGCCCGGCAGAGGGGCAGCCTTTATGAGCCGGGTGGATGAGGAAATCAGCGCGCCTCTGGCGGGAACCAGCCGGTATGTTCATGAGGATGTGCCGGACGTGTTCGACGAGCCGGTGGAGGAGCGGATTCCGGAGCCGCCAAAGCCTGCCAGCCCCTCAAAGATGCCGGAGCTGGTGCTGCCGAAGAACCGACCGGCGGAGAATCCGGTGAAGCCCGGGGTTCGGGATGGGGCGGCACGGGAGATGCCCAAGCCGGAGAAGGAGGACACCGGGAAAGTCACTGCCAAGGATACGGCAGCCTCCGCTCGGCAGGTGGCGGCGGAAATTGCCGACGGCCAGAGCCAGGCAAAGCCTGAATACTGCTTCCCACCCCTGGATCTGCTGAAAAAGCCAGCCCGTGCGGCGGCAGACGGTACCGAGGAAATGCGGGAAAACTCCCGCCGGCTCAACGAGACCCTGGCAAGCTTCAACATTGATGCCCATATTATCAATGTGACCCGGGGACCCAGCGTCACCCGGTACGAGGTGGAGCTGGATCGGGGCGTGCGGCTCAACAAGCTCACCGGCTGCGCCGACGACATTGCCCTGAGTCTGGGCGCCTCCGGCGTGCGGATTGCGGCGGTGCCCGGAAAAATCTCCGTGGTGGGCATCGAGGTGCCCAACCGGACGGTGACCACCGTATCCCTGCGGGAGGTCATCGATTCGGGTGAATTTTCCAATGCCAAGTCCAAGACCTCCGTGGCTCTGGGCAAAAGCATCGACGGAAACTGTGTGGTGGGCAATATCGCGAAAATGCCCCACCTGCTGATTGCGGGTACCACCGGCTCCGGTAAGTCCGTGTGCATGAACTCCATTATCATCAGCCTTTTGTACAAGGCCGGGCCTGAGGATATCAAGCTCATCATGGTGGATCCCAAGATGGTGGAGCTGGGCATTTACAACGGCATCCCTCAGCTGCTGATTCCCGTGGTCACGGATCCCAAAAAAGCGGCGGGTAGTCTTCAGTGGGCGGTGACGGAAATGCTCCGCCGGTATAAGATGATGTCCGACATGGGTGTCCGGGATCTGGAATCCTACAACAGCCTGGTGATTCAGGAAGAGGGGGGACAGAAGCTTCCTTCCATCGTGGTCATCATCGATGAGCTGGCCGACCTGATGATGGTGGCGGCCAAGGAGGTGGAGGATTCTATCTGCCGGATTGCCCAGATGGGACGTGCCGCCGGAATGCACCTGATTATCGCCACCCAGCGGCCTTCGGCCAACGTAATCACCGGCCTGATGAAGGCCAACATTCCTTCCCGGATTGCTTTTTCCGTGGCCTCCGCTATGGAATCCCGGATTATTCTGGACACCATGGGCGCGGAAAAACTGGTGGGCAAGGGCGATATGCTCTATGCCCCCATTGGCAGCGGCAAGCCTCTGCGTGTTCAGGGTTGCTTCGTCACCGATGGCGAGGTAGAGGCGGTAGCGGAGTATGTGAAGGACAACTATGTTTCCGACTACAACCAGGAGGTTCTGGAGGAAATCGAGAAGAAGGCTCAGCAGACCGGCAAGAAGCCCGGCGCGGCCACGGCTGCCGATCCGGAACCCAGCAGCGAGGAGCTGGAGGGCGACGAGATGCTTCCCGCGGCGGTGGACGTGATTCTGGAGACCGGACAGGCCTCCGTGTCTATGCTCCAGCGGCGGCTGAAGCTGGGCTATGCCCGGGCTGCCCGGATTGTGGATGAGATGGAGGAAAAGGGGATTGTAGGTCCCTTCCAGGGCAGCAAGCCCCGGGCCATCCTCATTACCAAGGAGCAGTGGCAGGCAAGAAAAGACGGCACTCAGATGGATTTCGACGATCTGGAGGCCGGTGCTTACGAGGAAACAGAATAAAGGACAAGGCCGGAGCTGGGTGCTCCGGCCGTGTCTTCTCAATATGGCTTCCGCAAAAGGGCGGTACGCCGCGAAGATTGGGGAAAATTCACTCCTTGGCGCGGTCACGAGCCTGCTCCCGGGCGACCATGACCGCCATGGCGGTGAGAAGGGGGAGCTTTTCCGGGTCATAGACGATGAGGTGAGCGTTGTCGAAGACCAGGTTGGGGATGTTCAGAGCCAAGTCTTCCATGATGGCTCCCAGCATCCGACCGTCCAGTGTGACCTGGTAGTTATGACCCAGAGTGGCCGAGTATTGCCGAAGCTCCAGAGTGCCCTCGGCGGTTTCCAGGGTGAACTGATCCCGGACGAATTCCAGCTGCTTTTCCAGGGTGCCGTAAAGCTGGCCCCGCTCGTAGAATTTGTAGGTGGTAAGGGCGTGACCCAGCTGCTTGGTCATGCGGAAGACTTCCTGTCCGTCCCTGTCCAGCACCAGCAGAGAAACCAGGGGAGCGGTGCCGTCTACGGTATAGCGCACATTCCCTTCGCTGTCTTCCAGGGTGAAATGCTGGCCGGTGAGCTTGAAATTTTCCCGGAAGGTGTAAATCTGGGCGGGCTCCAGAGGCCGGAAGGGTAGGGGAGTGCCGGTTTTCAGATAGCTTTCCAGGCTTTCCTTCAGCCAGTCCTTCATGCGGAAAATGTCGCTGTGATAGCAAAGCTGCCCGGCAAGGCTGGTGTCTTCCGGCTGGGCAGGGGGAAAATCCGGCTGGGTCAATGTCCCGGTGATGGTGATGCCCATGGGGGAGAAGCCCACATAGCCCAGAAGCCCGTCGCCGCTCAGGTAGAAGTAGAGATACTGGCCGTCGGCATCCGGGCCGAAAACCAGGGCGGTCTTGTCGGTGGGGGCAAGGGTCGCCAGGTAGGCAGAGCCGAAAGGTGTTCGAATCTGCCGGAAGGCATCAAAAAATTCCTCGATTTTCCGGGGACCGCCCAGGTCGATCATGGAAACGGTATCCACGGCGTCGTTGTAATCTGCCGGAGAGCCAAGGCTCCACATGGCAAGGCCGATAATCAGGACGACGGTGGC
>CAKTXO010000133.1 GCA_934630985.1 uncultured Oscillospiraceae bacterium
CGGAATTGTGGAAATTATTCATTGACAGAATTTACCCGCCATGCTATAATGATTGTCCATACTGTGATACTATGCCTATCTGCGGACTTCCTTCCTTACTAGGTCATTTTAGCACAGTAGCGGGCGGCTGTCAAGTAGGAACTTTGTGAAAATTGACAACCGCGCGGGGCGTATCATAAGTAACACAACTCGAAAGAAAGGCTGTGATGATCCATATGGCAATGGTCAAGGACGTAATGTTCGGCAAGACCATGCGTAAGTCTTACGCGAAGTATGAAGAGATCCTGGAGATCCCCAACATGCTGAAAATCCAGAAGGACTCCTATCAGTGGTTCCTGGATACCGGCTTGCGGGAGGTCTTCAAGGACGTAGGCGCCATTACCGACTTCTCCGGCAAGCTGGAGCTGTCCTTCCTGGATTACACCATGGAGGATAAGGCCAAGTACACCATTGAGGAGTGCAAGGAACGGGACGCTACCTACGCCAAGCCCATCAAGGTGCGGGTTCGCCTGCGCAACACCGAGACCGACGAAATCAAGGAGCAGGAGATCTTCATGGGAGATTTCCCCGTGATGACCAACGGCGGTACCTTCGTCATCAACGGCGCGGAGCGGGTTATTATCACCCAGATTGTCCGTTCTCCCGGCATGTACTACGGCCATGAGGTGGATAAGGCGGATCAGCATACCTATACCGCTACTGTCATTCCCTACCGGGGCGCCTGGCTGGAGTATGAAACCGACAACTCCGATGTGTTCTGGGTTCGGATCGATAAGAACCGGAAGCTGCCCATCACCTGCCTGATCCGGGCACTGGGCGTGCAGACCGACGAGCAGATCAAGGCCATGTTCGGCGAGGATCCCCGGATCCTGGCTACCATTGACAAGGATCCCTGCAAGACCAGAGAAGAGTCCTTGCTTGAAATCTACCGCCGGCTGCGTCCCGGTGAGCCTCCCACGGTGGAGACTGCCACCGCCCATCTGGAAGGTCTGCTGTTCGACTACCACCGCTACGATGTGAGCAAGGTGGGTCGGTATAAGTTCAACAAGAAGATGGACATCTGGAGCCGGCTGTCCGGCCAGGAGGCCGTAGAGCCCATTGCCGATCCCATGACCGGTGAAATTCTGGTCATGCCCGGCGAGTTCATCTCCCGCGCTCAGGCGCACGAGCTGAGCCGGAAGGGTGTCAACGAGGCGGTCATCAAGATCGGCGACTATAACGTCAAGGTCTTCTCCAACAACATGGTGGAGATGGCTGGCTTCGTGGACTTTGATCCCAAGCAGTACGGCATCACCGAGAAGGTTTACTTCCCCGTGCTGAAGGAAATGCTGGAAACCGTTCCCGCGGACGGCTGGAAGGACGCCATTGCCGAGCGTTACACCGACCTGATTCCCAACCACATCATTGTGGATGACATCATGGCCTCCATCAACTATCTGAACTGCGTGGCCATGGGCGTAGGCACGCCCGACGACATTGACCACCTGGGCAACCGGCGTCTGCGCTGCGTAGGCGAGCTGCTTCAGAACCAGTTCCGGATCGGATTCTCCCGTCTGGATCGGGTGATCCGTGAGCGGATGACCGTTCAGGATCTGGACACCGTGACCCCTCAGAGCCTGATCAACATCCGGCCTGTTACCGCGGTCATCAAGGAGTTCTTCGGCTCCTCCCCTCTGAGTCAGTTCATGGATCAGAATAACCCTCTGTCCGAGCTGACCCACAAGCGCCGTCTGTCCGCTCTGGGCCCCGGCGGTCTGAGCCGTGACCGGGCTTCCTTCGATGTCCGGGATATTCACTACACCCACTATGGCCGGATGTGCCCCATTGAGACTCCTGAAGGCCCCAACATCGGCCTGATCAACTACCTGGCTACCTTTGCCAGAATCAACGAGTACGGTTTTGTAGAGGCTCCCTACCGGAAGGTGGACAAGGCCACCGGCTTTGTCACCAAGGACGTGGAGTATATGACCGCCGATGTGGAAGATGACTACTATATCGGTCAGGCCAACGAGCCTCTGGATGAGAACGGCTGCCTGGCAAATGCCCGTATCACCTGCCGTCACCGCAACGAGATCATCGAAGTTGACCGGGGTATGATCGACTATATCGACGTGTCCCCCAGAATGATGATCTCCATCGCTACCTCTTTCATTCCCTTCCTGCAGAACGACGACGCCAACCGCGCGCTGATGGGCGCGAACATGCAGCGTCAGGCCGTGCCTCTGCTGACCACCGAGCCGCCCATCGTTGCCACCGGCATCGAGCACAAGGCTGCCGTGGACTCCGAGGTCTGCATCAAGGCCAAGGGGCCCGGCGTGGTCAGCGCCGTGTCCGCTTCCTCCATTACCGTCAAGTATGACAGCGGCGAGACCTGCACCCATGCGCTGACCAAGTTCTCCCGCTCCAACGCCGGTACCTGCATCAACCAGCGGCCCATCGTGGTGGTGGGTGAGCGGGTGGATACCGAGCAGATCATTGCTGACGGCCCCTCCTGCTCCGGCGGCGAGGTTGCCCTGGGCAAGAACGTGCTCATCGGCTTCGTCACCTGGGAAGGCTACAACTACGAGGACGCCATCCTGCTGAACGAACGTCTGGTTCGGGAGGACGTGTTCACCTCCATCCACATCGAGGAGTACGAGACCGAGGCTCGGGACACCAAGCTGGGCCCGGAGGAAATCACCCGGGACATTCCCAACGTAGGCGAGGACACCCTGAAGGATCTGGACGAGAACGGTATCATCCGGGTGGGTGCCGAGGTTCACGCCGGTGATTACCTGGTGGGCAAGGTCACTCCCAAGGGCGAGACCGAGCTGACCCCCGAGGAGCGGCTGCTGCGAGCCATCTTCGGCGAGAAGGCAAGAGAAGTCCGGGATACCTCCCTGAAGGTGCCTCACGGTACCTCCGGCATCGTGGTGGACGTGAAGGTCTTCACCAAGGAGAATTCCGACGAGCTGGCGCCCGGCGTCACCAAGTCCGTCCGTGTGTATCTTGCCCAGAAGCGGAAGATCGGCGTGGGCGATAAGATGGCCGGCCGTCACGGCAACAAGGGCGTTGTTTCCCGGGTTCTGCCTGAAGAGGATATGCCCTTCCTGCCCGACGGCACCCCCCTGGATATCGTGCTGAACCCCCTGGGCGTGCCTTCCCGTATGAACATCGGTCAGGTGCTGGAAGTCCATCTGGGCTACGCCGCCAAGGCTCTGGGCTGGCATGTTGCCACCCCCGTCTTCGACGGCGCCAACGAGAAGGACATCCGGGAGACTCTGAAGCTGGCTGGCCTCCGGGAGGACGGCAAGACCATCCTGTACGACGGCCGTACCGGCGAGCCCTTCGATAACCTGGTCACGGTCGGCTATCCCTACTATCTGAAGCTCCATCACCTGGTTGACGATAAGATCCACGCCCGTTCCACCGGCCCCTATGCCCTGGTCACCCAGCAGCCTCTGGGCGGCAAGGCTCAGTTCGGTGGACAGCGTTTCGGCGAAATGGAGGTCTGGGCACTGGAAGCTTACGGTGCCGCTTACACCCTGCAGGAGATCCTGACCGTCAAGTCCGATGATGTGACCGGCCGTGTGAAGACCTACGAGGCCATCGTCAAGGGCGCCAACATTCCCAAGCCCGGCGTGCCCGAGTCCTTCAAGGTTCTGATCAAGGAACTCCAGGCTCTGTGCCTGGATATCCGGGTTCTGGACGAGAACGGCAACGAGATCGAGCTGAAGGACGAGGACGATGACGACGAGATCGTCTACACCGCCGACTCCGGAAACGACACGGTGGTTGGCTCTACCGATGAGGTGCTGGACGCTGGCTTCGTCATCGACGAGGACAGCCCTGAGGATATTATGGATGTATTCGGCGATATGGATGCCGACAACGAAGAATAAGGAGGCTACACATGGCAGATGCCACCTTTGATGCCATTAAAATTGGTATTGCGTCCCCGGAGATGATCCGGCAGTGGTCCTACGGCGAGGTCAAGAAGCCGGAAACCATCAACTACCGTACCCTGAAGCCCGAACGGGACGGACTGTACTGCGAGCGGATTTTCGGACCCACCAAGGACTGGGAATGCCACTGCGGCAAGTACAAGAAAATCAAGTATAAGGGCAAGATCTGCGACCGCTGCGGCGTCGAGGTCACCAAATCCAAGGTGCGCCGGGAGCGCATGGGTCACATTGAGCTGGCCGCTCCCTGCAGCCATATCTGGTATTTCAAGGGCATTCCCTCCCGGATGGGTCTGGTGCTGGACATCAGCCCCAAGATTCTGGAGAAGGTGCTGTACTTCGCGGCCTATATCGTCACCGATCCCGGTGACGCGCCCCTGGCCCGGAACCAGGTGCTCACCGAGAAGGAATACCGGGACATGCGGGAAAAGTACGAGGACGACTTCAAGGCCGGTATGGGCGCCGAGGCCGTCAAGGAGCTGCTGGAGCAGATCGACCTGGATCAGCTGTCCGAGCAGCTGAGAAACGAGCTGAAGACCGCCTCTTCCCAGAAGAAGCTGCGCATTGTCAAGCGTCTGGAGGTGGTGGAGGCCTTCCGGGAGTCCGGCAACAAGCCCAGCTGGATGATCATGGACGTGCTGCCCGTGATTCCTCCCGATATCCGTCCTATGAT
>CAKTXO010000134.1 GCA_934630985.1 uncultured Oscillospiraceae bacterium
TCCTCCCTTGATGATTATACTATTTCTTAATAAAATGATTTCATCATTTTATTCTGCCGTTTCACGGCAGACCGCCTGGGCGGCGGTAAGAAATGTATTGACTTCGTTTTTAGCGGCAGTGGCCGCTGGCCGCAATCCTGCGGCCTAATAAAACGCTTTTAAGCGTTTTATTAAAAACTCGTATCAAAACAGTGGAAATTGCCGCCGTTACTATACAACAAATTGGGTTCCGTGTCAATGCGCATAGGCGAAAACGTATAAATTTCAACAAAAAGTTTACAGTTTTCACAAACGAAAAAGGAAGCCGCATTTTGCGGCTTCCTTGGTAAGGTCAGTTCTTAGCCCAGAAGGGAATTGCGCAGAGCCTCCCGATTGGCCTCCAGATCGGGCACAAGCACCGCCATGCCGTCTACCTTCTCATCCCGGAAGGTGCCGTCTGCCGGAATTCGCTGGCTGGTAATCTGGCTGCCGGGCAGCTTGGGCAGGATCTCCATGGCCAGCAGCACCAGCTGACCGTAATTCAGGTCGGTGCTGATGAGAGGCAGAAGCTTATCCATCAGTTTCAGTAAATCCCGCCAGCCGATGCTCCGATAGCGATCCAGCAGGGCTTCCAGAAGCTTGCGCTGACGGCTGGTGCGGCTGAAGTCTCCATTGTCATCCAGCTTCCGGATTCGGGAATAAATCAGAGCCTCCCAGCCGGTGAGATTCTGCTTTCCCTCGGTCAGATTGTTCCAGCCGGTGTGGGAATTGATTTCCTCGGCCTCGTCGGCACGAAGCTCGATCTCTACGCCGCCCAGCAGGTCGATGATTTCGGAGAAGCGGGAAAAATCCACCTCCAGATTTCCGTCGATGTGCAGACCGAAGTTTTCCTTCAAGGTCTCATCCAGCAGCTCGGTGCCCCCTTCGTAGTAGGCAGCGTTGATTCGGTTACTGCCGTGACCGGGAATGGGCAGATACATATCCCGAAGGAAGGAGGTCAGGGTGATGTCACCGGTTTTCCGGTGATAGGTCACAAGCAGCATAGTGTCCGACCGGGCGGATTCCTCCCCCCGCTGATCGCTGCCGATGAGCAGCAGATTCACAATGCCGCTGCCGGTGCCGCCGATGAGATCCCCGGAAGGGATGGCCTTGTCCCCAAGATTCGTGACAAAAGCGCTTAGCCGGGTGCCGAAGGACGCGGTGGGCTGGGTGTAGTGGAGCTTCCCCAGCACCTGCTGAAAGAGGGCAGTAGCACCGGCCAGAGCCGCCAGCACAATGGCAAGCATCAGGCACAGAAGCTTCATGAGAAACCGGGAGAAGCTGTCATGCTGTTTTCGTTTCATAAAGGATGCCTCCTGGGTGAAAACGGTGATAGAAAAGGGTATGCAGAGCCGATTCCCTTTATGCGTCATTGACAATAGGATACCACAGCAGCGACTTTTTTTCAACCAATCCGTAGGAGCACTCGAAAATGCAAGTAGGGGCGGCCATTGGCCGCCCGAGGCTCCCCTTGCTGACCAAGGGGAGCTGTCACGCAGTGACTGAGGGGATCAGAACAAGGGTATTTTGACAATCCCTCAGTCAAAAATCAAAGATTTTTGCCAGCTCCCTTTACACAAGGGAGCCGTGGGTGCTCCCGCACCAGTACACTTTCGACAGTTCTCAGGAAATCAGTTGCGACCTCATCCGCCCTCCGGGCACCTTCCCCTCCCAGGGGAAGGCAGGGGAACTGCAATGACAATTCTTGTATTCCGAATCGTCCCGGAGGGACACTACCGTTATTCCCTTTTCACCGTTCACTCTTCACTGGAACAAAAAGCGGGCGCGATGCTTTTCGCACCGCGCCCGTTGGCGTTTTCTCAGCCGCCGAAGTAACGGCGGAAGTAATCAAACCAGTCACCGTAGTCGCCGCTGGGCATCTGCGGCTCAGCCGGCTGGGTTTCCTGGGTGGTGGTGTCGGTCTGGGGCTTTTCCTCCAGAGTGATGTTCAGGGTCAGGCTCTCGCCGCTGCGGTAGACGGTAATGGTGGTTTCGTCGCCGCCCTTGAAGTCCCGCAGAGCCCGGGTCAGGGTGGTCAGATTGGTGACCTCGTGACCGCCTACATCGGTGATGATGTCCTTGGGCTGGACACCGGCCTTTTCTGCCGCGCCGCCGGCTTCCACGCTCTTGACGTAGGCACCGGTGGGCAGGTTGTACCGGGCAGCCTCTTCCTCGTCCACGCTGATGACGCTGACACCCAGATAGGCGCTGGACACATAGCCGTGGTCGATCAGATCGGAGAACATGGAGGACACATCGTCAATGGGGATGGCGAAGCCGATGCCCTCAATGCTGGCACCGGAATTGGTGGTGCCGGAGTATTTGGCGGTGGTGATGCCAACCACCTGGCCATACATGTTGAACAGAGGGCCGCCGGAGTTGCCGGGGTTAATGGCGGCATCGGTCTGAATCATGCTGATGGTGGTGGCGCCGCTGCTGGTGGAAACCTCCCGGTTGATGCCGCTGACGTAGCCGATGGTCTGGGTGGCGGAAAGCTTGCCCAGGGGGTTGCCGATGGCGGCGACCATATCGCCGATGGACAGATCATGGCTGCTGCCCAGGGTGGCGGCGGGCAGACCGGTAGCCTCGACTTTCAGCACGGCCACGTCATTGGTGGAGTCCTTGCCCATGAGCTTGGCCTCATATTCCGTGCCGTCGTGGGTGGTGACGGTGAGAGAATCCGCGTCCTCTACCACATGACAGTTGGTGACGATGTAGCCGTCCTCGGTGAGAATGAAGCCGGAGCCGGAGGAAGTGCCGGTGGTAGTGCCGTAGACGCTGTTGGAAGTAACGGTGCCGGTAATGGCCACCACGTTGTCCACGCAGGCGGCGTAGAGCTGGGCGGGGGTCATGGCACTGCCGTCCGTGGGCACGGTGTAGGATTTGCCGGTGCCGGCGGTCGTGTCAATCTGCTTTTGCAGAACGCTCAGCTTTTCGCTCAGTGCCTGATCTCTGGCTTCCCAGCGGCTGTTGATGGAGGCGGCGGTAATGCCGCAGCCGGCGGCCACCAGAACGACTACCAGCACCGCTGCCAGCACCGAGTGCCAGATGGGTCTGTGATGGGTCTTGGGCTTATGGGGCTTCCGGGGCGCACTCTCGTGGGAAGCGTCGCCGTTGTTATAGTGGGGCATTTCATAGGGAGAGTTGGCGTAGGGGGAAGAGCGCCTTGCCTGGCCTGCATAGGGACAGCCGGTTTCAGACGGCTGGGTGCTCTGGGCTTCCGGAGCATCGGAGGATTCCGGCGCGGCAGGCTGGTTTTCAAATTCGTTGGTTTCGTTGCTTTCAAAGGATTCCATATTCTGGTACCTCCTTGTTTTTTATTTGTCCTCATCATAGGCGTCACTTATTAAGATTTTATGTATTTGACTGGAATATTTTTTTAATTTCTGTTTTATCTTAAGGGAAAGGAACTGGTCTGTCAAGAAAAAACAGGCTCCCTTTTTGAGGGAGCCTGACCGTGCGTTAGCGCATCCGGAAGGACTTGCAGTCCGTGCACTGATCCACGGTGGGGCAGGCCTCGTGAGTGCCTACCAGAATCCGATCCAGGGAGCAGTAGTTCTCCTTGTCGCAGTGGTGGGCGCACTGAGACACCGTACACTCGATACACTTATTGGCATGACAATCCATAAAAATATCCTCCTTTGATTTGGGGTACGCCGGTAGTATGGCAGAAAGAGCGGAAAGTATGCGCTTGCATTTTCTTCAATTTGTGATACCATGAATGTAGATTTTTGCAAAAGGAGATCAAAGCATGGCGATTCTTTCCCCCTCGATTCTGTCCGCGGATTTTGCCAATCTGGAGCGGGATATTCATAATATTGAGGAAAACGGTGCCCACTGGGTTCATGTGGACGTGATGGACGGCCTGTTCGTGCCGAATATCACCATCGGTCTGCCGGTGGTGCGGGACATCCGGAAGGTGACGAAGCTCCCACTGGACGTGCACCTGATGATTGACCGTCCCATCCGTTACGCCGAGGGCTTTTTGAAGGCCGGGGCAGACTGGCTGACCATTCACCTGGAGGCGGACACCCCGGAAAACACCATGGCCTGCCTTGAGAAAATCCGGGCTCTGGGCGGCAAGGCCGGCCTTGCCCTGAAGCCGGGCACGCCGGCAGAGGCGGCGCTTCCTTATCTGACGAAATGCGACATGATTCTTGTCATGACTGTGGAGCCGGGCTTCGGCGGCCAGTCCTTCATGGCGGATATGATGGAAAAGACCCGGTTCCTCCGGGAAAAGCTGGACGAGGGGAATCCCGGCTGCCATATCCAGGTGGATGGAGGCATTGACGAAAAGACCCAGGCCATCTGCAAGGAAAACGGCGTGGACGTGTTTGTGGCAGGCTCCGCCTACTTCAAGGCCAAAGATCGGGCGGCCTTCGTTCGCACCGTTCAGGGCTGAATAGTCACTCAAAGGGAAAAGATAAATGTATACCGATTTTGTTATATCGACAATTGACATTTCTTATCCCAGCTTGTATAATATTTGCGGAAAACGGGGGTTACCGTTTGTAAATCCGAAGGCGGGAACAACGCCTTTTGA
>CAKTXO010000135.1 GCA_934630985.1 uncultured Oscillospiraceae bacterium
CCTGCCGCCCCTCCCCAGCCTACCGCCCAGGAAAAGCTGCTCATGGAAATCCGGGATCTGCTGAAAAACAAATAAGGAAAACTGCTGTTAAGGGTGTCCCCTGCCGGGATACCCTTAGCAGCCTTTCTATGTAGAGGTAACTATGAAATATCTGACCCAATTTTTAAGAATTCTCGCATTTACTCTTGCGGGGGAGCTGTTGCAGCGGCTGGTTCCCCTGCCCATTCCCGCCTCGGTCTACGGGCTGGTGCTGCTGTTCGCCGCTTTGAATACCGGCCTGGTCAAGCTGGAGCAGGTAAAGGACGCGGGCGGCTTCCTCATTTCCATTCTGCCCATCCTCTTCGTCTCCCCGGCGGTGGGGATCCTGGACAACTGGGAGGCCATCCGGGGCGCGCTGATCCCCATTCTGGCGCTGACGCTGCTGAGCACCGTCCTGACCTTCGGCATTGCGGGACGCGCCACCCAGGCGATGATGGGAAAGGAGGAAAAGACCAATGGCACTTCTGGAGAGCATTGATCTATTTCCCGTGGTTCTCACACTTCTGGCCTTTCAAATCGGACGGATGGCACAGGAAAAGTGGAAAAACCCCATTTTTAACCCAACGCTTATCGGCATGATTCTGGTGGTTGCCTTTCTCCTGGCCACCGGCATGAATCCGGCGGGCTACACCGCCGGAATGGTGCGGCTGTCCTGGCTGATGACCCCGGCAACCATTTGCCTGGCGATCCCCATGTATGAGCAGTTCCGGGTGCTGCGCAGGAATCTGAAGGCGATTCTGGCAGGTGTGATTGCCGGTTCCGCGGCCTGCATGGGCACCATTCTGGTGCTGGGTCTTCTGCTGGAATTTGACCAGGAGCTGATTGTGTCCCTGCTTCCCAAGTCGGTGACCACCGCCATCGGCGTGTCCCTCAGCGAGCTGTTCGGCGGCATGGCAGGCGTGACCACCGCGGTGATTATCGTCACCGGCATCGTCGGAAACATGCTGGGGTCTGTGTTATGTAAACTCTTCAAAATTGAGGATCCGGTGGCTCAGGGCGTTGCCTTCGGCACCGCCGCCCACGTCATCGGCACCGCCAAGGCCAACGAGCTGAGCCAGCTGACCGGTGCGGCCAGCAGTCTTTCCCTGGTGGTAGCCGGGCTGCTCACCGCGGTGCTCATGCCCATTCTTACACAAATTATGTAAATCAAGGAGGCTAACAATGGAATACCGCATTGAACACGATTCCATGGGCCAGGTTCGGGTGCCCGCGGACAAATTCTGGGGGGCTCAGACCCAGCGCAGCGTGGAGAACTTCCCCATCGGCGTAGGCCTGGAAACCATGCCGAAAGAGATCATCCGAGCCTTCGGGTATCTGAAAAAGGCGGCGGCCATGGCCAACGCCGCCATCCGTCCGGAGAAAATGACAGGCGAAAAGCTTACCGCCATTTCGAAGGCCTGCGAGGAGATCATCGCCGGACGCTGCTACGATCAGTTCCCGTTGGTTGTCTGGCAGACCGGCTCCGGCACCCAGTCCAATATGAACGCCAACGAGGTCATCGCCCACATGGGAAACGTCCATCTGGGAAAAAATCTGCTGCACCCCAACGACGACGTGAATATGTCCCAGTCCTCCAACGATACCTTCCCCACCGCCATGCACATTGCGGCGGTGCTGGCCATTGAGGATCAGGTGCTTCCCGCCCTGGAGCGGCTCATTGCGGAGTTCGAGGGGTTGGAGGCGGAAAACCGGGGAATCATCAAGTGCGGCCGCACCCATTTGCAGGATGCCACCCCCATTTCCTTCTCCCAGGAGATTTCCGGCTGGAGAAGCAGCTTGGAGCAGGATCGGGAGCTTCTGAAGCGGGCGCTGCCGCCGCTCCACGAGCTGGCGCTGGGCGGCACTGCCGTAGGCACCGGGCTGAACGCCCCGGCGGGCTTCGACCAGGCCGCCGCCGAGGCGCTGACCATCCTCACCGGCAAGCCCTTCCGCACCGCTCCCAACAAATTCCACGCCCTGACCTCCAAGGACGAGCTGGTCTTTGCCCACGGGGCACTGAAGGCACTGGCCTGCGACCTGATGAAGATCGCCAACGATGTCCGCTGGCTGGCTTCCGGCCCCCGGCTGGGTCTGGGGGAAATCACCATCCCCGCCAACGAGCCTGGCTCCTCCATCATGCCCGGCAAGGTAAATCCCACCCAGTGCGAGCAGACGACCATGGTAGCCGTCCAGGTCATGGGCAACGACACCGCCGTGTCCCTGGCGGCAAGCCAGGGAAACTTCCAGCTGAATGTGTTCATGCCGGTGCTCATTTACAATTTCCTCCAGTCTGCCCGGCTCTTGGCGGAATCCATGACCGCCTTCCGGGAGCGGTGCGTGGCGGGGATCACCGCCAATCAGGAGAAGATGAACGCCAATCTGCGCAATTCTCTCATGCTGGTCACCGCCCTGAATCCCTACATCGGCTACGAAAACGCGGCAAAAACCGCAAAGAAGGCCTTTGCCGAGAACATTACTCTGAAAGAAGCCTGTGTCGCGCTGGGCTTCCTGACGGCGGAAAAATTCGATGAGGTCTTCCACCCGGAGGAAATGGTATAAGAAGAATCTCTATGTCCCCGGTTCCGAAAGGAACCGGGGATGTCAGTTTCTAGGAAATCACATAGGAATCTCCGGTCAGAATCCCTAATCACAATCCGAAGCGTGCCGATGCACTTCCGGCGGTGCGGTCGGGGGATTCTCAAGGGGGCGGCTTTTCGGCAGCGCCCCTTGAGTCGGCTTCTTCTCAAGGTTCTTGCCGAGACAAGAACCTTGCCCCCGGAGGGACCAGCACTGAAATATTTATGGAGGGAAGGAAGAAAGCACGTTCTCTTGTTTTGGGCCGATGAGGGCATCGGCTCCTACGAGTTCTATTATGGCACTCGGAAGAACCGGGGGATTGCCACACCAGTGTGAGCACTGGTTCGCAATGACATACGTTATACGGTAGCTCTCAAAAGAACCGGGGCATTTGCTTTCCATTCAGGCGGGAAGCACCTGACGAAATATTCTTGCATTTTTCTCCTGTTTTGGTATAATATAAGAGAAATCGATCTCGAAAAGAGGGGAAATTATGAAAAAACGCTTTCTGGCGCTGCTGCTGATCCTGCCCATGGTTCTCGGCTGCCTGACGGGCTGCGAGGACATTCCGGATGAGCCGACAAAAGCCACCGCCGCCGCGCCCCAAACCCAGACGGAGACTTCCGCCTATCAGTGGTATGACGATGCCGGTGTCCGGCACGCTGCCCTGTCCCTTGGGGATATGCCTTACGAAATGTACGACATCCAGGACTTTTACGATCTTTTAGACGAGCTGGAAGCGTTGGCTCGGAAGCCTGGGAACGAAGGAGCCATCACCGAGTGCTATCAGAAGCTGCTTGACGAATCCTGCCGAATCAGCACGGACTATGCCCTGGCCTATATCCGCTACATGGAGAATCTGACCTCGGATTACGCCGAGGATATGACCACCCTGGAAGACATCAGCACGGAAACTTCGGACGCTCTGTCCCAGACCTTAGCGCGGCTGCTGGACGGCGACTATGCCGACCTTGCCCGGAAGCTTCTGGGGGGCGACGACCTGGCGGAGGAACTGGAAGACTACACCGAAACCGACGAAGCCCTGCTCAGCCTCTCCAAGGAAGCCTCACGGAAGGTTCAGCAATACAACGCGCTGACCCTGGCCCAGATCAGCGTCACTCTGGACGGGGAGACCTATACCATGGACTCCCTGGACGAAATCGAGGAGGAAGCTCTGTACTGGGAGGTGGCCACGGCTTTGGGCAAAAAGGAAAATGAGCAGCTGGCTCCTATCCTGATTGACCTGATCGGGCTGTACAACCAGACCGCGGAGCTCAGCGGTTACGACAGCTACGCGGAGCTTGCCTATGAGGGCTACAGCCGGGACTACACCCCGGAGGATGCCCGGGCGCTTCACGGGGCGGTGAAGGAATCCATCGTGCCGGTGTATCAGGAAATCGGGGAGCTGGTGCAAAGCTATGAAAACCCGGATGTGCTGGGCGAAATCGACGCGGAAAAGCTCATGGAGATCGTAGGCGAGCACATCGGAACCATTGACGCGGACTTAGACCTGTCCTTCCGGCATATGTCCCAGGTAGGCCTTTATTCCATTGACTATTACACCGGCCGGGGGGACGGCTTTACCATCAACCTGCCCCAGTACAATGACGCCGCCATTTTCATGGATTTGGTGGGCAATGACAGTGACCTGGAAACCCTGGTTCACGAATTCGGCCACTATAACGCCGGTATGCACCAGAAGCAGCAGGCACTGGATACAGGCTTCTGCATGGATACCAGCGAGATTCACTCCCAGGGGTTGGAGGTGCTGTTCCTCAGCTGCGCCGACGCCGTTTACGGGGAGGAAAACGCCGCCGTGAAGAAGCTGAATATCCTTTATAACCTTCTGGATTCCATTATCCAGGGGTGCTTACAGGATGAATTCCAGCAGCTATCCTACGCCGCCGCCAAGGATCACAAGCTGACCGTGAAGGAGCTGAACGAACTAGCCTGCCGGCTTTACAA
>CAKTXO010000136.1 GCA_934630985.1 uncultured Oscillospiraceae bacterium
CGAATCTGGATGCCGTCATTTTCGTTGGCGCCGGGATCCCGGGTGTTGATGACGTAGGCGATGTGACCCTGACGCAGGGCGTTGGGAATCTGGTCGCTGCCGTCGCTGATCTTGGCCAGGGCGTGGGTGCGGATGCCGTTCCGCTTCAGGAAGGCGGCGGTACCGGAGGTGGCTTCAATGTTGAAGCCCAGCTGATAGAACCGGCGAATCAGGGGCAGTGCCTCTTCCTTGTCCTTGTCGGCAATGGTGCACAGGACGGTGCCGTAGTTTTGCAGCTTCATGCCCGCAGCCTGCAATGCCTTGTAAAGGGCTCTCGTCATGGTCTTGTCGTAGCCGATGGCCTCGCCGGTGGACTTCATTTCGGGGGACAGGTAGGCATCCAGGCCCCGGATCTTATTGAAGGAGAACACGGGAGCCTTGACGTACCAGCGCTTCTTTTCCTCGGGATAGATGTCGAAGAAACCCTGCTCCTTCAGGCTCTTGCCCAGAATGACCTCGGTGGCGATGTCCGCCAGGGAGTAGCCCGTGGCCTTACTCAGGAAGGGCACCGTCCGGGAGGAACGGGGGTTGACCTCGATGATATACACATTGTCCTGGGCATCCACAATGAACTGGATGTTGAAAAGGCCCACAATGCCGATGCCGAGACCCAGCTTCTTGGCGTACTGGAGGATGATGCCCTTGACCTTGTCGGAGATGGAGAAGGGAGGATAGACGGAAATGGAGTCGCCGGAGTGAACGCCGGTGCGCTCCACCAGCTCCATGATACCGGGGACGAACACGTCCCGGCCGTCGCAGATGGCATCCACCTCCACTTCCCGGCCCTGGATGTACTTATCCACCAGCACGGGCTTGTCCTCGTCGATCTCCACGGCGTTTTTCAGGTAGTGGCGCAGCTGCCGCTCGTTGGCGACGATCTGCATGGCCCGACCGCCCAGGACGAAGGAGGGGCGCACCAGCACGGGATAGCCGATTTCCTCGGCGGCAGCAATGCCGTCTTCCAGCTTCGTCACGGCCTTGCCCTTGGCTCTGGGGATGTTCAGCTCGTTCAGCAGTTTCTCAAATTCGTTCCGATCCTCAGCCCGGTCGATGGCATCGCAGTCGGTGCCGATGATCTTCACTCCCCGGTCGTGGAGGGGCTGAGCCAGGTTGATGGCGGTCTGACCGCCCAGGGAGGCGATGACTCCCTCGGGCTTCTCAAATTCGATGATGTTCATCACATCTTCGGGCGTCAGAGGCTCGAAGTACAGCTTATCGGCGGTGGTGTAGTCGGTGGAGACGGTCTCCGGGTTGTTGTTGATGATGATGGCCTCATAGCCTGCCTTGCGGATGGTCATGACGGCGTGGACGGTGGAGTAGTCGAACTCCACGCCCTGGCCGATGCGGATGGGGCCGGCGCCCAGCACCACGATCTTCTTCCGGTCGGTAAGCCGGGAGTCGTTGGCGCCGGTGTAGGAGGAATAGAAGTAAGGGATATAGGCTCCGGTGTGGCAGGTATCCACCATCCGGAAGGCAGGGAAAATGCCGTTTGCTTTTCGGACATTGTACACGTCCAGCTCGGTTTCCTTCCAAAGACGGGCAATATACTTGTCGCTGAAGCCCATGACCTTGGCCTTGCGCAGATATTCCGGGTCGTTGACGTGGAGCTTCAGGGTTTCCTCCATGTCCACAATGTTCTTGATGGCGCCCAGGAAATAGGGGTTGATCTGGGTCAGCTCGTAAATTTTCTCCACGCTGACGCCGTGGTAGAACAGCTCGGCGATGGCGAACACATTGTCGGAGCGGAACTTGCTGATGTACTCCAGCATTTCCTCCACGGACATGTCGTTGAACTTGGGGTGATAGATATGGTTCTCGCCGCTTTCCAGAGAGCGGATGCCCTTCAGAAGGGCCTCCTCCAGGTTGGCGCCGATGCCCATGACCTCGCCGGTGGCCTTCATCTGAGTACCCAGCTCATTGGAGGCGGTGGCAAACTTGTCGAAGGGGAACCGGGGAAGCTTGGCGATGACGTAGTCCAGGCTGGGCTCAAAGGCAGCGTTGGTGTTGGCAATCTTGATGTCCTCCAGGGCCATACCCACGGCGATTTTCGCGGTGACCCGGGCAATGGGGTAGCCGGAGGCCTTGGAGGCCAGGGCGGAGGAACGGGACACTCTGGGGTTGACCTCGATGAGGTAATACTCGGAGGAATTGGGGTTCAGGGCAAACTGAACATTGCAGCCGCCCTCGATTTTCAGCTCCTTGATGAGCTTGATGGCGGAGTCGTTGAGCATTTTTTCGTCTTCCTTGCTCAGCGTCATAATGGGAGCCACCACCATGGAATCACCGGTGTGCACGCCTACGGGGTCGATGTTCTCCATGCCGCAGATGGTGATGGCATGGTTGTTGGAATCCCGCATGACCTCAAACTCGATTTCCTTGTAGCCCTTGACGGACTTTTCCACCAGCACCTGGTGCACGGGAGACAGGGAGAAGGCGTTCAGGCCGATCTCTTCCAGCTCCGCCTCGTCGTAGGCGAAGCCGCCGCCGGTGCCGCCCAGGGTGAAGGCGGGCCGGAGCACCACCGGGTAGCCGATTCGGGAAGCCGCCACCTTGGCCTCCTCAATGGAGTAGGTGATTTCCGAGGGAATGACCGGCTCGCCGATGGACTGGCACAGCTCCTTGAAGAGCTCTCTGTCCTCGGCCTGCTCGATGGAGGCGCTGGAAGTGCCCAGCAGCTTCACCCGGCACTCCTTGAGAATGCCCTTCTTCTCCAGCTGCATGGCCAGGTTCAGGCCGGTCTGACCGCCGATGCCGGGGATGATGGCGTCGGGACGCTCGTAGCGGATGATTTTCGCCACATATTCCAGGGTCAAAGGCTCCATGTACACCTTGTCGGCGATGATGGTGTCGGTCATGATGGTAGCCGGGTTGGAGTTGCACAGCACCACCTCATAGCCCTCTTCCTTCAGAGCCAGACAGGCCTGGGTACCCGCATAGTCAAACTCCGCCGCCTGTCCGATAACGATAGGGCCGGAACCGATGATCAGAATCTTCTTAATGTCCGTTCTTTTTGCCATTTCTCATTTTCCTCCGTATCTTCAATTCAATGATTGTAAATTCTATCCGGCTCCCGGTACGGGAGCACTACCCTTGGTCAGCAAGGGGAGCCTTTGGGACTACCGTGCCCGGTAGACCACTTTTCCGTCGCAGACGGTGGCAAGGCATTTGCCGTTTACCTTCCAGCCCTCGAAAGGGGTTGCCTTTCCCAGGGACAGGAAGCTGTCCGGATTCACCGTCTCCTCCGCCTCCAGATCCCAGATGGAGTAGTCGCAGCCCAAGCTCAGGCCGAATCGTTTTCTGGGATTATCTACCAGCAGCTCCAAGAGCTTTTCCATCGTCAGAATGCCCGGCTTTACCAGATAAGTATACAGGATGGGGAAGGCAGTTTCAATGCCCACCACGCCGAAAGCGCTCTTTTCCAGCCCCTTGGCCTTTTCCTCGGCACTGTGAGGGGCATGGTCGGTGGCGATCATATCGATGGTGCCGTCCAGAAGTCCCGCGACGAGCGCCTGCCGGTCTTCCGCGCTTCGCAGGGGCGGGTTCATCTTGAACCGGCCTTCCTCCCGGAGGTCGCTGTCATCCATAACCAGGTAGTGGGGGCCGGTTTCGCAGGTCACGTCCAGGCCTTCGGCCTTGGCCTGCCGGATCAGCTCCACGCTTTCCTTGGTGGAAATGTGGCACACATGGTACTTGACCCCGGTTTCCCGGACAAGCTCCAGGTCACGCTTTATCTGACCCCATTCGCTTTCCGAGCAGATGCCCCGGTGGCCGTGGGCTTTTGCGTACTCTCCCTCGTGGATGTAGCCGCCCCGCAGGAGGGTATTGTCCTCACAGTGGGCGACAATGGGCTTGCCCAGGGCTTTTGCTTCCAGCATAGCCCGGCGCATCCGCTCATCAGACTGCACCCCATGTCCGTCGTCGGAAAAACCGGGGACGAAGGGTGCCATACCCGCAAGGTCTGCCAGGGTCTCCCCTTTTTCGCCTACCGTAATGGCTCCGTAGGGGTAGACGTGGATGCAGGCGGTATCCCGGATGATGTCCCGCTGGACATTCAGGTGTTCCACGCTGTCCGGTACCGGGTTCAGATTGGGCATGGTGCATACGGCGGTGTAGCCTCCGTGGGCAGAGGCCAGGCTTCCCGTGGCAATTGTCTCCTTATAAGAAAATCCCGGCTCTCTGAAATGCACATGCACGTCACAAAAACCGGGAAAAATAACATATCGGGAGCAATTCAATGCGCAAAGCGCGGAATCGGCGATGGAAGCATCGACACATTCCGCGAACCGGGGCATCAGGGAAGAGGTATAACATTTTGCCTTGTTCATCTCAGTCATAAATGTCTCCTTTTCTCTCTAAAGTTTCCAAGGAAGCTCTGATTCAGTCGGCAAGAGCTGGCGGCGAGAGATTTTGTCACGAATGAAAGTTTGAAAAGCGCAGGAATACTTTGTGTA
>CAKTXO010000137.1 GCA_934630985.1 uncultured Oscillospiraceae bacterium
TTTTAGCGGCAGTGGCCGCTGACCGCAATCCTGCGGCCTAATAAAACGCTTTTAAGCGTTTTATTAAAAACTCGTATTAAGGAGGCATGAATATGGCACAGATTCAAAACGTTACCCTGAAAAATATTTTGGAAAGCCTGGACGACGCCAGAAAGTACCACAGCCTGCAGGATCTTCTACGGAACATCCCGGCGGTGGATCTGGCGGCGGTTTTTGAGGAGCTGCCCAAAGAGAAAATGCCCATTCTCTTCCGGCTTTGCCAGAAGGATCAGGCGGCGGAGCTTTTCGCCGAGCTGTCGGCGGACACCCAGAAGAACCTGATTGACGGCCTGGGGGACACGGAGCTGAAGGATGTGATCGAGGCGTTGTTTGCCGATGACGCAGCGGATTTGGTAGAGGAAATGCCGGCAGGCGTGGTGCAGCGGATTCTGGCTCAGGCGGAGCCGGATACCCGCCGGATGATCAACGAGCTGCTGAAATATCCTGAAGATTCCGCCGGCGGTATCATGACCACAGAGTTCATGGAGCTGAGGCCGGATATGAGCTCCCAGCAGGCGCTGGCGGCCATCCGGGAAAGCGGAATTGATAAAGCCACCATTGACAACTGCTATGTGACCACCCCGGATCACAAGCTCCTGGGCGTGGTGTCCCTCCGGGCGCTGGTGCTGGAAAAGGAGCAGGACAAGCTTCTGGCGCAGATGATGGAAACACCGGTGATCTCCGTCCAGACCCAGGAGGATCAGGAGGACGTTTCCCGGCTGTTTGAAAAGTACGGCGTTCTGGCTCTGCCCGTTGTGGACGGCGGGGGAGAACTGGTGGGTATTGTCACCGTGGACGATGCCATCAGCATCCTGCGTTCCGAAAACAGCGAGGATATGGCCATTATGAACGCAATGGGCCCCTCCGAGAAGCCCTATTTCCGGCAGAGCATGTGGGATCTGTACAAAAGCCGGGCACCCTGGCTGCTGTTTCTGATGGTCAGCGCCACCTTCTCCAGTCTGGTCATCCGCAGCTACGAAAGCGCCCTGGCGGCAGTGGCGGTGCTGACGGCCTACATCCCCATGCTCACCGACGCCGGCGGCAACGCCGGAAGCCAGAGCACCTCCACCATCATCTGCGGCATGGCCACGGGGGATATCAAGCCTAAGGATCTGCTCCGGATTCTCTGGCGGGAATCCAGAGTGGCGCTGCTCTGCGGCGGCACCCTGGCAGTGTGTAATTTGGCAAAGCTGGTTTTTCTGGATCGGGTGGGTTTCAGCGTAGCGCTGGTCGTAAGCCTGACGCTGGTGTGCACGGTGCTGCTGTCCCAGCTCATCGGCGGCGCACTGCCCCTGATCGCCAAGAAGCTGAAGCTGGATCCGGCGGTGATGGCTTCGCCTCTGATTACCACCATCGTTGATACCACCACGCTGCTGATTTACTTCAATATCGCAAAGCTTTTGCTGCATTTGTGACAATCTCAAAGCCGGACTTGGTTTGCCAAGTCCGGCTTTGAGATTGTCAAAGAACCATGTCATTGCGAAAAGTAGCTCACACTGGCGTGGCAATCCCCCTGATTTTCAAACATCTACGCTAGGGAGCCTCTGAATAAATCGTCTGCGGCTGGATAGCGGATCTTTTTCTCTATCCGTGCGGCTTCAAAAGCGGGCAATACATCCAGTATTCCTCCGCTTTTGAACCCTTCGGCTAAAGAAAAATCTCTCGCTCCCAGCTCTTGCCGATTTAATCAGAGGCTCCCTAGGAAATCTTGGATTTTATGCCTATCCGGGGGATTGCCACACCAGTGACATCGGTCACTGGTTCGCAATGACATTGTATATTTTGGCTTTTTTGACCCATAGGGGCACTTAACGAGACAACCTCTGCTTTCCTAATGCGGAAAAGTCACCCGGAAGGTGGTTCCCTCGGTTTCGCTGCTGGCGGCGGTGACGGTGGCTCCCAGCCGCTGGGTCAGTTCCTTGGTGATGGCCAGCCCCAGGCCGAAGCTGCCCTGACTGTTCGTCCGGCTTTTATCGCCCCGATAGAACCGGTCGAACACATGAGGAAGATCCTCCTCCGGAATCCGGCTGCCTGGGTTTCGGACGGAAAGCACCGTTTTTCGCTTGCTCTGGGTCAGGGCGAGAATCACCTGGCCGCCGGCAGGCTCGTATTTCAGAGCGTTCTCCAGCAGGCTTGTGACGATTCGCAGGAGGTAGTCCGCGTTTCCGCGAATCACACATTTCTCCGGCAGATCGGTGTCCAGAGCCACATTTTTCTCAAAGGCTACGGATTCCAGCTCCAGCGCCGCCTTCATGGCGATTTCGGCAAGGTCAATTGGTTCCAGCGTCAGGGGAGTTTCCTGCCGCTCGGCCTCCGCCAGGGTCAGCATTTCGCCGATGAGCTGCTGCATCCGCTTGGCAGCTTCCTGGGTGCTGTCCAGCCACCGGGCAAGGGTTCCCGCCGGAGCGTCCGGATTTTCCATCAGAATGGCGTTGTTTGCCAGAATCACGGAAAGAGGGGTTTTCAGGTCGTGGGAGGCATCGGCCACGAACTGCTTTTCCCGGCGGATGGCTTCCTCCATAGGCCGGGCGGCAATGACCGACAGCCGGTTGCTGACAGCCCAGAACAAGGCCATGGCCCCTGCCCAGATGCCAAGCAGTGCGGCGCAGAGCTTCAGCATGGAGTGGGTCAGATATCCGGTGCCGGTGAGGGCGATTTTGCAAGGATTGGAGCCGTTTTTGTAGTAAATTACCCGGCTGCCGGGAAGAAAGCCAAAGTCCTTTTCCTGGTTTGTGACGGCGCTCAGAAGTCCGGGAAGCGCCTCCTCACTCAGATTGTCGCTGCCGGAGAGAATGGAGTAGTCTCCGGTCTCCGGAGTGTAGAATACCACGGAAATGTTCTTTTCCTCTCCGGGCTTTCTGGGTAAGGCCTGCCGATTTTTGCCGGGCTTCTCCGCCTTCCCGGCAGGAAGCTGGGAAAAGACGTGAAGGGGAGCCACCACCTGCTCCATGGTGCTGCGAAGGCCGGTGTAGTAATCCCGCCCCATGTACACTGCTACCGCCGCCACCATAACGGTCAGCACAATGCCGATGAGCAGCATGTTGAACTGGACGAACCGCTTGCGATAGTCGCTCATGGCTGCACCTCCAACCGGTAGCCGATTTTTTGCAGATTCCGGATGGTCACCCGGGAGCCAAGAAACCGCAGCTTCTTGCGCAGGAAGGAGATGTAGGCCTCCACATTGTTGCCCGTGGCCTCGGAGTCCATGCCCCAGCCCTTGGAGATGAGCAGCTCCTTGGAATAGGTCATTTTCGGCTCGGTGAGCATGAGCCGGGCGATCTGGAATTCCTTGGGGCTCAGCTGTACGTCCCGGCTGCCCCGGCGCAGGGTCACGGTATTCAAATCGAGGGTCAGATCCTCATAGTTGATTTCGCTCAGCACCATGGCTCCCTTCCGGCGGGTCATGGCGTTGATTCTCGCCAGCAGCTCCTCCGGGTCGAAGGGCTTGGTCAGATAGTCGTCGGCGCCGGCGTTGAGGCCTGTCACCTTGTCCGGCACGGTGGTGCGGGCGGTGAGCATCAGCACCGGGGTCTGGATGCCCTCGCTGCGAATCTGCCGCAGAACGTTGATGCCGTCCAGCTTGGGCAGCATGATGTCCAGCAGCACCAGGTCATAGGAAAAGCCACGGATGTAGTCCAGAGCCGACTGCCCGTCGGATACCCAGTCCGTCTGATGACCTGCCTTTTGCAGGATATGTTCCAGGGCTCCGGCCAGAGCCGCCTCGTCCTCTACAATCAACAGATTCATAGAATTCCCTCCTTTTGCTTTCTATCATATCATTTTACTACAAGTTCTGAAAGGGTTCTGAAAAAATAAGTTTCCGGCTTTCAGAAGTTTTTCAGACCCATATGGATAATGAGGGGCAAGCAAATCATACTGAACTCCAATAAAAATCTTTAAAAAAGATTTTAATTGCCTGAAGGGCATGGAGTTCATATGAGACTTGTTTTGTGATTTCTTTCCTTATAAATCACAAAACAGGCAGCGCCTTCAGGCGATGCCTTCCTGATTAAAATTAAGATTTTAATCAGGAAATAGTATCAAAGGAGGAAATCACATGGAAGCTTATCAGACTGTTTTTCAGCGAAAAGAAGTGAAATACCTGCTGAGTGCCCAGCAGCTTCAGGCGTTACTGCCCGTTATCCGGCAGCACATGGAGCCGGACATGTTTCCCCACAGTAGCATCGGTAATCTTTATTATGACACCCCGGACTACCGGTTGATTCGCCGGTCACTGGAAAAGCCGGAATATAAGGAAAAGCTCCGGCTTCGCAGCTACGGCGTGCCCGGAAGAGATACCCAGGTCTTCCCGGAAATCAAGAAGAAGGCCGGGGGCATCGTCTACAAGCGGCGGGTGAGCATGGGCTGCGAGGATGCCATGGACTATCTCGGCGGCAGATGCCCG
>CAKTXO010000138.1 GCA_934630985.1 uncultured Oscillospiraceae bacterium
ACGCTTAAACAATCCATTAATTGTCCAAGGTGTTAAAAATCGTCTTTACGTTATTCAATTTACAAGGTACAGACGCGTTCAAGCTTCCGGTTTTCCGTTCGCTCCGAACTGTTTTAGTTTATCACATCTTTCAAGCTTTGTCAAGAACTTTTTTCGTTTCTTTTCGAAGTTTTTCGAGCTGTGAAGGTCACGCTCCAAGCTTTCGCTCTTCATCACGCAACTTTTTGAGTTTACCATATTTGATTTCGTTTGTCAAGAACTTTTTTCGTTTCTCTTCAAATTTCTCTCAAATTTGGCATTATTTAGCTGCCCTCGCGGACAGCTTCGATATATTACCACAGGGCATTCCATTTGTCAAGCACTTTCTACAAAATTCTTCAATTATTTTTGTGTACTATCCCAGCAGTCCATTGTGTGTCCTTGGCTCACTTTTACCTCCGCCGGGACAGACCTTCGCTGATCTCCGTCAGAGCGTCCCCTGCCTCCAGGCTGCACTCCGGCTTGACCGCCAGGTCTCCCAGGCTGAGCATTCCGCACAGCCTGCCGTTTTCCGTCACCGGAAGCCGCCGGATCTGCCGCCTGCCCATAAGCCCGGCGGCCAGCTCCAAATCCATGTCCGGCCTTGCCGACACCACAGCGGTGGTCATGATCTCCTCCACCGCCGTGGTACTTGGCGACCGCCCCGCCGCCAGGCATCGGGTCACAATGTCCCGGTCGGTGACGACTCCGCAGAGCCTGCCGTCGCTGCCGCACACCGGCAGTGCTCCGATATTCTCCCGTTCCAGCATACGCGCCGCCACCCATACCGTTTCCTTGGGGTGAATCCGGACGGCCGGGGCGGTCATGGCATCCCGTATGGTCATAAAAATCCCTCCTGCCGGGAGCATTGCCCGGTCAGGAGGGATTTATACCATTCTATATTGTATTATTCCTTCACCAGCAGTTCCGCGATCTGGATGGCGTTGGTGGCCGCGCCCTTGCGCACCTGGTCGCCGCAGCACCACAGGCACAGGCCGTTGTCGAACACCAGGTCGGGGCGAATCCGGCCTACAAAGACAATGTCCTGATCGGAGGTATCCAGGGGCATGGGGAACTTCAGGTTGGGCAGATCGTCCACCAGCTTCACGCCGGGAGCGTCCTTCAGAACCTGCCGGGCCTCCTCCACGGTAACGTGCCGGTCAAAGTACACGGACACGGAAATGGAGTGGCTGCGCACCACGGGAACCCGGACGCAGGTGCAGCTGACCTTCAGCTCAGGCAGGTGCATGATCTTCCGACCCTCGTTCTGCATCTTCATTTCCTCGCTGGTGTAGCCCTCGAACTGCTCGCCGCCGATCTGGGGAATCAGGTTGTAGGCAATCTGGTAGGAGAACACCTTGGGCTCGTAAGTCTTGCCCAGGCGCAGAGCCTCCACCTCGTTTTGCAGCTCAATGGGGCCGCCGGCGCCGGCGCCGGACACGGCCTGGTAGGTGGAAGCGGTCATGGCCTGAATGGTGGCAATCTTGTTCAGGGCATTGACGGCGGTGACGGTGATGATGGTGGAGCAGTTGGGGTTGGAAATAATGCCCTTGTGCCACTTCACATCCTCAGGATTGATTTCCGGCACAATCAGGGGCACGTTGGGATCCAGCCGGAAGGCGGAGGAATTGTCCACAAAGACCGCGCCGGCCTTCACGATGGCAGGAGCGAACTTCTTGGCAATGTCGTTTTCCGCCGCTCCCAGCACGATGTCCACGCCCTCAAAGGCAGAATCACAGGCCTCCTGAATGGTCACGTCCTCGCCCTTGAACTTCACGGTCTTGCCGGCGGAACGGGCAGAGGCCAGGGGCACCAGCTTTCCCACGGGAAAGTTCCGCTCGGCTAAGATTTTCATCATTTCCTGTCCCACGGCGCCGGTTGCGCCCAGGACGGCTACGGTATACTGTTTCATATTCCCTTTCCTCCCGTTACTTGGTAATAAAGCTGTTATACAGAACCCGGATGGCTTCCTTGAAATCCTTGTTGTCCACGCCGAAGATAATGTTCAGCTCGTCCGGCCCCTGGTTGATCATGCGGATGTTGATGCCGCTTTCGCCCAGGGCGGCGAAAATCTTGCCGGAAATACCGGGGCGGAAGGCCATTTTCCGGCCTACGGCGGCAACCACGGCAATGTGGTGGTGCACGTCCAGGGTGTCCGGCTGGGCCTCCTTCTTGATCTCGGCCATGATGGTATAGAGGTCTTTTTCGATGGCCCAGGTGGGCAGCACCACAGACACGTTGTCGATGCCATTGGGCACATAGTCCACGGAAATGCCGTGCCGCTCCAGCACGGTGAGCACCTTGCGCAGAACGCCAACCTGGTTGCTCATGCCCCGCTTGCTCAGGGAGATGATGGAAAAGTCCTTCTTGCCGGTGATGCCGGTAATGAACCGCTCCGGGTCATGATCTCCGGGGAAAGTCTCCTGAATCATGGTGCCGGGCGCCTCAGGCTCGTTGGTATTGCGGATGTTCACGGGAATGTTCTTCTCCCGGACAGGGAAAATGGAGTCCTCGTGGAGCACCTGGGCGCCGGAATAGCTCAGCTCCCGAAGCTCGTCGTAAGTCACCTCAGGGATGGCCTGGGGATCGTCCACGATCCGGGGGTCGGCCATGAGAATGCCGGAAACGTCCGTCCAGTTCTCATACACGTCCGCGTCCAATGCCGCGGCGGCCAGAGCGCCGGTGATGTCGCTGCCGCCCCGGGAGAAGGTGTGGATGGTGCCGTCGGGCATGGTGCCGTAGAAGCCGGGAATCACCGCGCCGTAGCCCACCAGCACCTGGCTGTTCAGCGCCTGATAGGACTCCTCCTCGTTGACAGTGCCGTCCATGTTGAACTTCACCCAGTCCGCGGCGTCCACGAACTGGAAGCCCAGGTATGCCGCCATCAGCTTGGCGGAAAAATACTCGCCCCGGCTGACCAGCTCCTCCTGGGAGATGGCTTTGGAATCGATGCGCTTTTTCAGCTCCTCCAGCTCGACCTCAATGGGCAGGTCAAGCCCCAGGTCGTCCCGGATGTCAATGTACCGGTTGGCAATGAGATCAAAAATGGGAGAGCAGTCCACGCCGTACTGAATGTGGGCGTAGCACAGATACAGAAGGTCCGTCAGCTTGTGATCCTTGGGAAACCGCTTGCCGGCGGCGGAAACAATCACCACCCGCCGGTCAGAGTCGGCCATGAGGATGTCCCGCACCTTCCGGTACTGGCCCGCGTCCGCCATGGAGCTGCCGCCGAATTTTACTACTTTCATTTGGTCTTTCCTCTCTATTCGGAATTATGCCCGGATTTCCGCAATAAAGGCATCGGGATTTTCCTTCAGCCAGCCGTGGATTTCGCCCACCGCCACAGGAGCGGTGATGACGGCGTTGCCCCAGCTTTCCTCCACGGCACCCTTCCAGTCTCCCCGGACATAGAACCGGAGCAAACCGGTGTTGTCGGCCTTGACAGCCTCGCCGTAGGGGGCGTAGAAGCCCCGGCCATTCAGCACATCCACCAGATCCTCCACCACATTATATGCGGTGGGGTATCTGCCCGCGCCCTGACCGTAGAAGCTCATCCGGTCGGAGGTGTCACCCCGGAAGGTAATGAGGTTGTAGTTCATGGGCACGGCGGCCTCCAGCTCCCCGGCCTTCACCAGGGTGGGGTGCACATAGACGCTGTAGCCCTCCGCCACCCGCTTGCCGGTGGAAATCAGCTTGCACACCAGGCCATGGGCCTTGAAGTTTTCCACATCGGAGGCGGTAATGTTCCGGATGCCCGCCACGGGAACGGTGGTCTTATCCAGGCTCACGCCGAAGGCGATGTTGGAGGACAGGATCACCTTATGCCAGGTGTCGATGCCGTCCACGTCGGTGGAGGGGTTGGCCTCGGCATAGCCCAGGGACTGCGCCTGCTTAAGAGCCTCGTCGTAGCCCAGACCGTTCCGGGTCATGTTGTCGAGAATATAGTTGCAGGTGCCGTTCATGATGCCGCCCACCTCCGCGATGGTCTGCACCCGGCGGGCACGCTCCAGCTCGCTGAGCCAGCCGATGCCGCCGCCCACGGCAGCGGTGCACCGGAAGAACACGCCCTTCTCCTTCACAAGAGGCAGCAGCTCATCGTAGAAGGTGCAAACCAGGGCCTTATTGGAGGTAACCACGTTCTTGCCCGCTTCAATGGCGGCCTTCACAAAGTCGAAGGCCGGATGCAGACCGCCCATGGCCTCCACCACGGTGTCGATGGTCTCGTCCTCGGTGATGGCCCGGATGTCCCGCACCGCCTGGGCGTCGGGCAGCTGAATGTCCTCCAGGCACAGAACCTTCTTCACCTGCATATCCCCACGCTTTTCCGTAATCTCATAAACGCCCCGGCCGACCACGCCGAAGCCGAGCAAACCGATATTCATAAA
>CAKTXO010000139.1 GCA_934630985.1 uncultured Oscillospiraceae bacterium
ATATATGTAAGGAGACATTTCATGATTACAGTAAGCAATCTCGGTATGCAGTTCGGCGGCCAGTGGCTGTTCCAGCATGTGGATCTGCAATTCCTGCCCGGCAACTGCTACGGCATCATCGGCGCCAACGGCGCGGGCAAATCCACCTTCCTGCGGATTCTCACCGGAGAGCTGGATTCCACCACCGGCTCCATTTCCATTGACCCCACCAAGCGGGTTTCCGTTCTGAAGCAGAACCAGAACGCCTACGACGAGTACACCGTCCTCGATACCGTCATCATGGGCAACCAGCATTTGTACGATGTGATGAAGGAAAAGGACGCCATCTATGAAAAGCCGGACTTTTCCGATGAGGATGGCCTGCGGGCAGCCGACCTGGAAGCAGAGTTTGCCGAGCTGGGCGGCTGGGAAGCCGAGTCCGATGCTTCCCGTCTTCTTCAGGGTCTTGGCATCGGCACGGAGCTGCACTATGACCAGATGGCCGACACCGACCCCCGGCTGAAGGTGAAGGTGCTTCTTGCCCAGGCGCTCTTCGGCAATCCGGACATCATCATGCTGGACGAGCCTACCAACAACCTGGATATCGAGGCCATCAACTGGCTGGAGGACTTCCTGCTGGACTTTCCGGGCATGGTCATTGCCGTCAGCCACGACCGGCACTTCCTGAATACCGTGTGCACCCACACCGTGGATATCGACTACGGCAAGATCAAGATGTATGTGGGCAACTACGACTTCTGGTACGAATCCTCCCAGATGGTTCAGGCCATGCTGAGAAACAAGAATAAGAAGAACCAGGAAAAAATCGAGGAATTGCAGCTCTTTATCCAGCGGTTCTCCGCCAACAAGTCCAAGGCCAAGCAGGCAACCGCCCGCCGGAAGCTCCTGGACAAGCTGACCGTGGAGGAAATGCCCTGCTCCACCCGCCGGTATCCCTTCGTGGGCTTCCAGTCCGACCGGGAGCTGGGCAAGGACGTGCTCACCGTCAAGGATGTGTCTTTGACCGTGGACGGAGTGAAGCTTCTGGACAAGGTTTATTTCTCCGTGAACCGGACGGACAAGATCGCCTTCGTGGGCGAAAACGAGCTGGCCCAGACCGCCCTGTTCAAAATTCTCATGGGCGAGATCGAGCCGGACGAGGGCAGCGTCAAGTGGGGCGTGTCCACCATCCGCAGCTACCTGCCCAAGGATAACTCCGAATATTTCGAGGGCAACAGCATGGAGCTGGTGGATTGGCTTCGCCAGTACTCCGCCAAGAAGGACGATGTGTATCTCCGGGGCTTCCTGGGTCGGATGCTCTTCTCCAACGAGGATGTGTTCAAGCCCGTGAACGTCCTGTCCGGCGGCGAGAAGGTGCGCTGTATGCTCAGCAAAATGATGCTGTCCGGCGCCAACGTGGTGCTTCTGGACCAGCCCACCAACCACCTGGACATGGAGTCCATCCAGGCGGTGAACAAGGGCCTGGAAGCGTTCCCCGGCGTGGTGCTGCTTGCCTCCCACGATCATGAGATGCTGACCTCCACCTGTAACCGGGTCATTGCCTTCCAGCCCGACGGCACTATTATCGACAAGTACGGCACCTATGACGACTACCTTGCCTGGATGGCGGAGAAGAAGGAGAAGGCCTGATGGAACAGATTCTGGATATCATTACCGAGAAAATGCAGGCGGCCTTTGAAGAAGCGGGCTATGACCGCGCTTACGGCCGGGTGACGGTTTCTAACCGTCCCGACCTGTGCGAATATCAGTGCAACGGGGCTCTGGCCGCCGCCAAGCAGTATCACTGCGCCCCCATCAAAATCGCCCAGGCGGTGGTGGAGAAGCTGAACGCCCAGGACTATAGCCTTGTAGAGGCGGTGAACCCTGGCTTCATCAATCTGAAGCTCTCCGGCCATTTTTTGAAGGAATACCTGGAGACCATGCGCACCGCCCCCAAGTTTGGCGCTGCCCAGATTGGGGCGGGGAAGACTATCGTGGTGGACTACGGCGGAGCCAACGTGGCAAAGCCCCTGCACATCGGCCATCTGCGGCCTGCCATCATCGGCGAGAGCCTGAAGCGGCTCTATAAGTACCTGGGCTACAATGCCATCGGCGATGTGCATCTGGGGGACTGGGGATTGCAGATGGGTCTCATCATCGCGGAGCTTTCCGAGCGGCAGCCGGAGCTTCCGTACTTTGACCCGGATTTTACCGGCGAGTATCCCAAGGAAGCTCCCTTCACGGTCACTGATCTGGAAGAGATTTATCCCACGGCTTCGGCCAAAAAGGCCGACCCGGAATTCTCCCACAAGGCGCACCAGGCCACCCTGGAACTCCAGCAGGGCCGCCGGGGCTATCGGGCTCTGTGGCGGCACATTATGAATGTGTCTGTTGCTGACCTGAAAAAGAATTATGACAACCTGGACGTGCACTTTGAAAAGTGGCTGGGCGAAAGTGACGCCGACCCCTATATCCCCCCCATGGTGGAGGACATGAAAAAGCGGGGCATTGCCGTTCCCTCCGAGGGAGCCTGGGTCATTCCCGTGGCGCAGGAAGGCGACAAGAAGGAAATGCCTCCCTGCATTCTGGTCAAGTCCGACGGCTCCTCCATTTACGCTACCACCGATCTTGCCACCCTGGTTCAGCGGATGCAGGACTGGCACCCGGATAAGGTGCTCTACGTCACCGACAAGCGGCAGAACCTGCACTTTGAGCAGGTTTTCCGGGCGGCGAGAAAGGCGGGCATTGTGCCCGATACTACCGAACTGGAGCATGTGGGCTTCGGCACCATGAACGGCAAGGACGGCAAGCCCTTCAAGACCCGTGACGGCGGCGTTCTCCGGCTGGAGACCCTGATTTCCGACATGACGGATTTCGTCCGAGCCAAGGTGGTGGAAAACCGGATTGTGGAGCCGGAGGAGGTGGAGCCCACCACCGCCAAAATTGCCATGGCCGCCCTGAAATACGGCGATCTTTCCAACCAGCCCACCAAGGACTACAACTTCGACATGGAGCGCTTTGCCGCCTTCGAGGGCAACACCGGCCCCTATATCCTCTACACCATTGTGCGGATCAAGTCTATCCTCAGCCGCTATGGCGCTTGGGAGAATCTTCCCATTCAGGAGCCTGCAAACGACTACGCCAAGGATCTGATGCTGGCCATCACAAAATTCAGCCCTGCTCTGGAGGGTGCTCTGAAAACTTCCAGCCCCAACCTGATCTGCGCCTATGTCTACGAACTGGCGGGCTGCGTCAACAAGTTCTACCACGAGACCCCCATTCTGAAAGAGGAGGATGAGACCGTGAAGGCCGGACACATTGCCCTCATCGGTCTGGCGAAGAACATTCTGGAAGCCTCCATTGACCTGCTGGGCTTCCACGCACCGGAGAAGATGTAACATGTCGGCAGCAAAACTGAAAAGTCGGGTGTCGAGCCTGCGAAAAAGGCTGCGCCTGCATCGGAAGGAACGGATTATTGTGGTTTCCTGCGCCGCTCTGGCAGCAAGCTATCCGGTTTTTGACTGGCTGAAAACCAGAGCCGCCGCACCCACACCGGAGCCTTCTCTTCCGGGAGGCTACTACGAGGAAGATTTTACCCTGGAGCTGAATGCCCCGCCTTACGGCAAAATCTATTACACCACCGATGGCAGCACCCCCTCTGAAAACTCCCAGGTGTATAACGGCGGCATCCCCATCACCGACCGCTCTGCCGAGCCGAACGTGTATCACAGTATCCGGAATGTGGTCAAGGACTGGAAGAATTTCACACCCACCCAGGAGCCGGTGGACAAGGGCACGGTGGTTCGGGCGGTTTACATCAGCGATTGGGGCAGCAAAAGCGACATCCTGACCCAGACCTATTTTGTAGGCCTCCAGCCTCCGGCACGGGGCTATACCCTGAGCCTGGTCTTCGAGGACGAGGACGTATTCGGCCAGGACGGCATTTACGTTACCGGCAAGGCCTACGACGACTGGTATTTGAATGACGGCACTGGAGACGAACCCCTTCCCAATTATAGGATCAAGCGGGAGGTGGGAGCCGTCGCCGAGCTGTTGGGGGATACCGGGGATGTGATGAACCAGAAGGTTGGCATCCGCATTCAGGGAAATTCTGAACGGGAGGCATGGTATAAACGATTTACCCTGGTTGCCCGGAAGGAATTCGGCGGCAGCCCGGTGTTCGATATGGTGCTCTACGATGGGGTTCTGACCCACTCCGTCATGCTGAAAAGCTATCTTCCCGACGCCATCGTCGGCAGTTTGACCTCTGATCGGGCGGTGGCTCTGCAAGGGAGCATTCCTGTGTCCCTGTACTTAAACGGCGAGCACTGGTACGACTGCTATATGCTCGAGCGCTATGACGAGCAGTATTTCCGTCAGCATTATCAGGTGGATGACCGGGTGCTGGTGAAAAACGGCAC
>CAKTXO010000140.1 GCA_934630985.1 uncultured Oscillospiraceae bacterium
AGGAAAAGCCGCCGCCATTTCTGGCGGCGGCACAGCATTCCATGGGGAGATAACTTACTTGATCTCGGCCTCGGCGCCGGCTTCCTTCAGCTCGGCAACCAGCTTCTCGGCATCTTCCTTGGAGATGGCTTCCTTCAGGGTCTTGGGGCAGTTGTCAACCAGATCCTTAGCGTCCTTCAGGCCCAGGCCGGTAGCGGCACGGACAACCTTGATAACGCCCAGCTTGGAAGCGCCGGCGCTCTTCAGGATAACGTCGAACTCGGTCTTCTCCTCAACCTCAGCAGCGGCGGCACCGGCAGCGGGAGCGGCGACAGCAGCGGCAGCGGCGGAAACACCGAAGGTCTCCTCCAGGGTGTGAACCAGTTCGGACAGCTCCAGAACGGTCAGTTCCTTAACCTGCTCAACCAGAGCAGCGATCTTTTCACTAGCCATTTTAATTTCCTCCTAAATTATGTGTCAAAAGATGGATGCTTGTAGGGTTACGCGATCAGGCTTCCGCTTCCGCGGGAGCGCCGCCTTCCTTCTGAACCCGGATCTGATCCAGGACAAAGGCCAGGCTGGAGATAGGTGCCAGGAAGGTACCCAGGACAGAAGCGACCAGAGCGTTCTTGCTGGGCAGCTCACCGAAGCCGTTGAGCTGGTCGGCGGACAGGACAGAGCCTTCCACGACGCCGCCCTTGATGGCCAGGGTCTTCAGCTTGTTCTTCTTGGCGAAGTCGCATACGATGCGAGCAGGGGCGATGGGGTCGCCGGTGGTGGAAGCCATAGCGGTGGTACCGTTCAGAACCTCAGAGAAATCGTAGCCACAATTTTTAGTAGCGAAATTGGTCAGAGTGTTCTTCACAACGGAGTACTCTACGCCGGCCTCACGGAACTGCTTACGCAGCTCGGTATCCTGAGCGACAGTGATGCCCTTGTAGTCCACGAAAACCACGGAAGTAGCTTCCTTGATCTTGCCGGACAGAGCGTCAACGACTGCCTTCTTGCTCTCAAGAACCTTAGCGTTGGGCATAATTTTCACCTCCGAAAATAAAAAAGTGTCTTCCTGCCAGAAGACAGAAAGACACGCAAATGTTTTCCATTTCACGCACCTCGGCAGGACTTATCTTTGCGCCTGCTGTCTTTGGCAACTCCCACAGTATAGCATAGAAGAATAGCCTTGTCAAGAGCTTTTTGCGGAAAATAGCCGATTTCCCTGGGAGCGGCTCATCACCGTGCCGGCTCTCGATTCACTGCAAGAAAACATAGAAAATTAGCCAGTTCACCAGCCCAATCACGGCAATATGGGCAGGATAGAACCAATAGAAGAACATTTTTAGATTCTTTTCGCCGCGCTTGCCGTTGTACAGCAGAATCAGCACCAGGGAGATGAGGAAGGACACCGGGTAATTGTACCAATCAAACAGATACTTTGTGGCCAGCATTGCAAGTGCTTGAACCAATCGGTTCTTCCGGGTGAGATATGCGACGATTATGAAAAAGACTCCGTAACCCCCGTAGTCGTTATAAACTACGAATTCTGCCAGGCAGCAAGCTAGCAGAGCCGCAATGCACTGGGCCATAACGGCAAGTGGCTTCCACTTGATCTTTCCTGCCAGTTCCATGAGCCACAGGCCGCCCAAGGCGATGGCGAAGGTGAAGAACACATTCTGGTGGTTCCAGTAAAAAAGGGAATCCTGGCTGAATCCGGAAAAGAAGGTCAGGTCAAAGGGCAGCTCGGAAATCAGAGCAAAGATCAGAAGTCTTCCCAGAAACTTTCCCTTACTGCGGGTATGGGAGAAGCCTTCCGTAAAGGCAAAGGCAAAAATAGGGAACGCCACGGCTCCAATGCCGCACAGCAGCGGGTCATAGATCCAGCGGTAGCGAAGAAAGACTTCGGAAGTCAGCTGTCCGGAAGCCAGCATGGGATTGATGACCCGGAAGGCCAGAGATTGATAGAAAACCTTGGTTACATGGTCAATCAGCATACAGATGGCGGCGATCAGCTTCAGCTGATTGTCATTGAGACAACGAATACCGGCAAGCCGCTCATCTGCTTTCACAAGTAATCCATTTTCCATAGTACCGGCCTCCTTTGAAAGGAGAATACCATGCCCGCTACATCCTGTCAAGGCATAAAAATCCCCGAACGCAAATGCGTCCGGGGATATTCAGCCTTTCGGCTTACAGATACTTGGCGGTGTTGACCTTCACGCCGGGGCCCATGGTGGACACGACGGTGCAGGACTTGATATACTGGCCCTTGGCGGCGGCGGGCTTCGCCTTGACCACAGCCTTGACCAGGGTATCCATGTTCTCGGTCAGCTTCTCGGCGCCGAAGGAAACCTTGCCGATGGGGCAGTGGATGATGTTGGTCTTGTCCAGACGATACTCCACCTTACCGGCTTTGATCTCCTTGACGGCAGCGGCCACGTTGGGGGTCACGGTACCGGCCTTGGGAGAGGGCATCAGACCCTTGGGGCCCAGAACCTTACCAAGACGGCCAACAATGCCCATCATGTCGGGGGAAGCGACGACCACGTCGAAATCGAACCAGTTCTCCTTGGTGATCTTCTCCACCAGCTCCATGCCGCCGACGTAATCGGCACCGGCAGCCTTGGCCTCGTCCACCTTGGCGTCCTTAGCGAACACCAGCACCCGGCGGGTCTTGCCGGTGCCGTTGGGCAGAACCACGGCGCCGCGGACCTGCTGGTCGGCGTGACGGGAGTCAACACCCAGCTTGATGTGCAGCTCTACGGTCTCATCGAACTTGGCGGAAGCGCCCTTCACAACCAGCTCCAGAGCCTCGGTGGGATCATACTGAACGGAGCGGTCAATCAGCTTGGCGCTCTCCTGATACTTTTTGCCTCTAAACAATGTTTTATCCTCCTTATCGTGGTGATGCGGAAAAATCCTCCCACATTTCCGGTTCAAATATTACCGGACAAGCAATTATCAATCGACGACGGTAACGCCCATGGAGCGGCAGGTACCGGCAACCTGAGCCTCAGCAGCCTCCAGAGTGGGGCAGTTCAGGTCAGGCATCTTGGTCTTGGCGATCTCGGCGATCTGAGCCTTGGTGATGGTGCCAACCTTGGTCTTGTTGGGGACACCGGAGCCCTTCTCCAGACCAATGGCCTTCATGACCAGCATGGGGGTCGGAGGAGTCTTGGTGATAAAGGTAAAGCTGCGGTCAGCGTAAACGGTGATGACGACGGGGATCTTATAGCCCTCCATGTCCTTGGTGCGGGCGTTGAACTCCTTGATGAAAGCAGCGATGTTCACGCCGTGCTGACCCAGAGCGGGGCCGACAGGGGGGGAAGCGGTTGCCTTAGCGGCGTTGATCTGAAGCTTGATAATGCCAGTGACTTTCTGTGCCATAATAAGCACCTCCTGAATAAGATGTGGTAACGATGCGCAGTGCGCATTTTTTCGGGGTATTTCACCCCTCCCACCCGGCAATCGAATGAAAATTCGATGCGATTACTGGGATACGACCTCCACCATGTCGAGCTCGAACTCGACGGAGGTCTCGCGGCCAAACATGGAAACCACCACATTGACGCAGTTGTTGTCCACGTCGATGCTTTCCACGGTGCCGGTGAAGGAGGTCAGCGGGCCGTCCAGAATCTTGACGGTGTCGCCAACCTGATAGTTGACGATGATCTCCTTCTTCTCCACGCCCATGGCGTACACTTCTTCGTCCGTCAGGGGAGTGGGGTCGTTGCTGGACGTACCGACGAAGCCGGTAACGCCCCGGATGTTCCGGATCACATGCCAGGTGTCGTCGCTGTAGACCATCTTCACCAGCACATAGCCGGGGTAGACCTTCCGGTCGAAGGTCTTGCTCACGCCGGACTCGGTGATCTCGGTGACGGTCTCCAAGGGGATGGAGACGGCTAAGATTACGTCGTGCAGGCCTCTGGATTCGACGGTTTTCTCGATGGTAGCCTTGACAGTGTTCTCATAACCGGAATAGGTATGCACAACATACCACTTTGCAGCTTCTGCCATCGGCGGCTCCTATCAGTGGAAGGCGCCGATCAGAGCGTCGATGCCGACCTGAGCGACAAAGTCGAACAGCCAGATGAACACGCCAACGGCGACGACGCAGCCGGCGACGATCACGGCGTTCTTCAGAACCTGCTGGGGGGTGGGCCAGACGACCTTCTTCAGTTCGCTGCGCAGCTCACGGAAGTACTTGGCAACCTTGCCCCAGGTTCTCTTGAACCAGTTTTCCTTTTTGACTTCAGCCATGAATTGCGAGCCTCCTTACTTGGTCTCGTTGTGGACGGTGTGCTTCTTGCAGAATCTGCAATACTTCTTCATCTCGAGACGGTCGGGGTCATTCTTCTTGTTCTTCATGGTGTTGTAGTTTCTCTGCTTGCACTCAGAGCATCTCAAAGTGACTTT
>CAKTXO010000141.1 GCA_934630985.1 uncultured Oscillospiraceae bacterium
GAGTTTCCCACACACTCGGTCTCCCGGACGGTGTAAATGGGATACAGGGTGTAATCCGTCACCTTGGTGCTTCCGGTGTTGGCATCCTTGGTAATTTCCAAATCCAGGATCACGGAATAGTTGGTAGCGCCCCGGGAGGCGTCGCCGAAGAAGTCTCCCAGAGAGTAGGCAACCAGGGTTCCCGCGCTTTTGTTGTAATCAATGGACTGGAGGGTGTGGGGATGGGTGCCCAGAATCACGTCCACGCCGTTTTTCTGCATAAGGCTCACAATCTGCTCCTGGGTCTTGCTGATGTCGTCGTTGTACTCACTGCCCCAGTGAAGCAGCGCAACGATCAGGTCAGGCTTTTCCGCCTCCATGCTCTTGAGGATGGAGGTGATTTTGTCCTTGGCCACGGTCTTGTACTCCGTGGCATAGTCTTCGTACAGAATGTTCACCAGGTCTTCGTTGCCCGCGGGCATACCCCGGCCTCCCAGGCCCTTGGTAAAGGCCACAAAGCCCACCTTGATTCCCTGGATTTCCGTCATGGTGTAGCCCTTGGACTGCTTGAACTCGCTGGAAGAGCCAAAGGCGCCCACCGGCTCAATGCCCGATTGGCGGATGGCGTTGAGGGTAGCGGTCAGGCCGTTCAGGCCGTTGTTGATGGCGCAGGAGTTTGCCATTTGCAGCAAATCCACGCCGCAGCCCCGCAGTGCCGTCAGCAGCTCCGCCGGGGCGGAGGTCGTGTTCGTGCCGTAGGGCTCGCCGCAGACGTTGCCCTCAAAATTCATCACCGTTAAATCGGCGTCGCTGAGAAGGGCGGACACGTCCTTGAATACCGGGCTGAAATCGTAGTTGTTCACGGAAATACCCGCGTTCACCACCGCGTCGGTGACGTTCAGATCACCGGTGGCCCGGATATGGATGGTGGTAATGGGACTTTTCTGAGCGGGAGAGGTCTCCCGAGGCGCCTGGGTGGTGGGAACGGTCTGCACCGCCGCCGGCGCTTCCCCGGCGTTCTTCTGGGTCAGCCGGTAAATGCCGAAGGCGCACCCGGCAGCCACCAGCACCGCCAGAAGCACCGTCAGCCGGAGCCTGCGCACCTGCGCCTGACGGCGTTTACGCTGGGCTTCCCGTCTTTGTCTTCGCTTGTCCATTGGATCGCCCTGCTGCGGCATGACATTCCCTCCCTTATAACGATGGTTTTTCTATTATACTCGAATTTTTCCGATAAAACAAGGTCTATCCTATGAACATCGTTTGAACGTCCTGATTTTTGAAATATTCCCTTGTCTCGTCGGCATTGCGGAGAATTTCCGCTTTCAGTGCCTGCAAATCCGGAAATTTCTTCTCCGGGCGGAGGAATCGGTAGAATTCCAGTCGGATTTCCTTGCCATAGAGGTCTCCCTGGTAGTCCAGAATCCAGGGCTCCACGGTAATGCTGTGACCGTTTACCGTAGGCCGGGTGCCCACGTTGGTCACTGCCGGGTAGCTTTTGCCGTCCACGGCGCACCGGCACAGATAGACCCCGAATTTGGGCACCGCCAGCTCCCGGGGAAGCTCCAAGTTGGCGGTGGGAATGCCCAGGGTGCTGCCCAGGTGCCGCCCGTGCACCACAGTCCCGGTGAGAATCTGGGGATGACCCAGAAATTTTACCGCCGTGGCCATATCCCCGGACTCAATCTGAGCGCGGATATAGGTGCTGGAAATCCGAACCCCATTGAGGGTCTGTTCCGGCACAATTGCCCAGGCAAGACCTGCCCGCCGGCAATAGGCCGCCAGACGCAAAGCGCTTCCCGCCCCTCCCGCGCCGAACCGGAAGTCCTCGCCGCAGACGAAGCCCACAGTCCCGTAGTCCCGGCAAAGCATGTCCAGAAAATCCTGCCAGGGGCAGCTGTGCATTTTCTCGTCAAAGGGCAGGGTCACTACGGTTTCCGCCCCGAAACCCTCCCGGAGAAGCCGCTCCCGGTCGGCCTGGGTGTTGATAAGCCGGGGAGCCTCCCCCAGCACCAGCGCGTCCGGATGGACGCCGAAGGTAATCACGCCGAAGCGGCACCTGGCCTCCGCGGCCAGCTCCCGACAGGCTTTCAGCAGCGCGGCGTGGCCGATGTGCACCCCGTCAAAAAAGCCCAGGGCGTAGATTGTCTTTTCTTTCATCCTGTTGTCCTATACCTGAAAAAAGCTCTTGATAGTTGACATAACGCCGCCATCCACCTTGGCCAGCATGAGAAATTCCCCCGCCTGGTTGTAGGCTCGATAGGTGCCCGGTGCTAAGGAAACGGAGAAGGCGTTTCCGTTCCGGCACCGTGTCTCCTGGTTGGCGGTCAGAGTCACCGCCGGGTAATTCCGGAACATGGTGTCCACATCCCGGAGATACTTTTCCGGTTCCTCGGTGTCCAGCAGGGTTTGCAGGGGTACCGCCTCATCGATGGTGTACTCCCCTGCCGCCACCCGGCGCAGGGATTCCATGCAGCCGCCGCAGCCCAAATGCTCGCCAATGTCCTTGCACAATGTGCGGATATAGGTTCCCTTGGAGCAGCGAACCCGAAGCCTCAGGGTGTTTTCTCCCCGCTCCACCAGGGTCAGCTCGTGAATGGTGATGGGTCGGGGCTGACGCTCTACGGTTTTTCCCTTCCGTGCCAGGTCGCAGAGCTTCTGGCCGTTCACCTTCAGGGCGGAATACATAGGCGGAATCTGCAAAATTTCTCCCCGGAAGGCCTCCAAGGTTTCCCGAAGCTGTTCTTCCGTGAAGGACACCTTTTCTTCCGTCAGGACGGTTCCCGTCATGTCCTCGGTGTCGGTGGTGATCCCTAAACGAAGCACCGTCTCATAGGTTTTTTCCGCGTGCTCGAAAAATTCCACTCCCCGGGTGGCTCTGCCCACGAACACAGGCAGCACCCCCGTGGCCATGGGGTCAAGCGTCCCCCCGTGACCGATCCGCCGGGTGCCGAAGACCCGGCGAAGCCTTGCGGTCACGTCCTGGCTGGTCCAGTCCCGGGGCTTATCCACAATGACAATTCCGTCCATCAGTCAAGCTCCAGCATGGCCTTTTCCACCGCGGCGGTGGCTTCCTTCAGGGACATTTTCAGGCTGGCGCCCGCCGCCCCCTTATGGCCGCCGCCGCCGAAGGGCTCTGTGACCTTGGCGGCATCGTAGCCGGGGATAGCCCGGACGGAAATCTTCACGTCCCCCTCCTGGGTTTCCCGCAGGGTGGCCGCCACACACACGCCGGCAACGGTTCGGGGGAAGGAGGAAATGTTGTCCATATCGTCCTGGGTCACGCCGATATCCTGCTCCACCTGCCGGGGGATGGCGCAGATGGCCATTTTGCCCTCCGCCAGCATGTGCATATGCTCCACGATCCAGCCCTGCATTTTCAGCTTAGCCAGGGTGTTTGTTTCGAACAGCTCCTGGTTCAGCTCGTAAATCCGGGCACCGGCCTGGGCGCACCCGGCGGCGGTCAGGAAGGTGTGAGCACTGGTATTGGCGTAGCGGAAGCAGCCGGTGTCCGTGGAGGTTCCCACATACACCGCTTCGGCGATTGCCTGGTCAGGCTGCACCCCCATTTCTCCCAGCACGTCCCAGATGATCTCCGCGCAGGCCGCGCTGGCGGGATCCACCAGCTCCCGCTCCGTAAAGGAGGTGGCGCTGCCATGGTGGTCAATGCGCAGGGCAATGCCTCCCAGCAGGCACTGGAAGCACTCGGGAAGCATGTTGGGGGAGGCCACATCCACGCTGACGACGGTGTCCCCGGCCTCGGCCTGTTCTTTGGTCAGACTCTGGTGGAGCCAGCGGAACCGGTCGGAAATCTCGGGATTTTCCAGAATATGGGCGGTTTTCCCCAACTTCCGCAGTCCCCGGCAAAGAGCCGCGGCACAGCCCAGGGTGTCCCCGTCCGGCCGCCGGTGGGTCAGGATGGCATAGCGGTCATGCTCTGCCAGAAAGGCGGCGGTTTCAGATCTCGTCAGTTTCTTCATCGTGCTTGACCCCCAGAGAGTTGATGAGATTCAGCATTTTCGCGCCGTAGGTAATGGAATCGTCCTCTTCCCAGACGATTTCCGGGGAATAGCGCAGCCGCAGATTGCTGCCCAGCTGGCGGCGGAGGAACCCGGCGGCAGAGCGGAGCCCTGCCATGGCCTCCTTGGCCCGGTCGTTCTGAAGGAAGCTGACGTAAACCTTGGTATAGCGCAGATCGGGGGTGGTTTCCACCCGGGTAATGGAGATCATAACATCCTGCACCCGGGGATCCTTCACCGTCCGCAGCAGGGCGGACAGCTCCTTCTGGATTTCTTCGTTGATGAGCAAAATTCGATTGGATGCCATGTTACATCCTCCTGTTTCTATGATAATTGCCGCGCCGCGGTTTGCGGCGCGGCAAAAA
>CAKTXO010000142.1 GCA_934630985.1 uncultured Oscillospiraceae bacterium
GGCGGCGTGTCCGTGGCCATCGGCGAGCTGGCCGACGGCCTGCGCATCGATCTGGACGCGGTACGCAAAAAGTATGAGGGTCTGGACGGTACGGAGCTGGCCATTTCCGAGTCCCAGGAGCGGATGGCGGTGGTGGTTGCCCCGGAGGATGCGGATGCCTTCATCGCCGCCGCCCAGGAAGAAAACCTGGAGGCCTATCGGGTGGCTCTGGTCACCGAGGAAACCCGGATGGTTATGTCCTGGAAGGGTCACGAAATCGCCAATCTTTCCCGGGATTTCCTGAACACCAACGGTGCGGTGAAGCACGCCGGTGTGGAGGTTCCCGATGGGAACCGTCCCTTCGGCCTTGTTTACGACGATCCCATTGACCTGCGGGCTTTGGCCGGTCAGCTGAAATTCGCCTCCCAGAGAGGCCTTGTGGAGCGGTTCGACGCCACCATCGGCGCGGGCAGTCTTCTCATGCCCTTCGGCGGTAAGAATCAGGCCACCCCGGCTCAGGCCATGGCCGCCAAGCTGCCGGTGCTGCCCGGTGAGGACACCGACGCCGCCAGCGTCATGGCCTGGGGCTGTGATCCTGACCTGCTGAGCGCCGACCCCTATCTGGGAGCCAAGGCCGCGGTGATTTCCTCCATGGCCAAGATTGTGGCCGCCGGTGCGGACTACAAAAAGGCTTACCTGACCTTGCAGGAGTTCTTCGAAAAGCTGAGAAATGAGCCTCAGCGTTGGGGCAAGCCCTTCCAGGCATTGCTTGGCGCGCTGGATGCCCAGCTCCACCTGGACGCGGCAGCCATCGGCGGCAAGGACTCCATGTCCGGCACGTTCCTCGATAAGGACGTGCCCCCCACCCTGATTTCCTTCGCCATCGCCCCCCTGAAGGCAAACGAGGTCATTTCGGGGGAATTCAAGGAAGCCGGACACCCGGTGTACTTCTTCGACTGCGGCAGCTACGATGCCATGAAGACCACCTGGGAGAAGTTCCACTGCCTGTGCCTTGCCGGAAAGGTGAAGGCCGCCTATGCGGTAGACGCCGGCGGCGTTGCCGAGGCGGTGATGAAGATGTCCTTCGGCAATGACATCGGCTTTGCCGAGACCGAAGGCGCCGTCCGGTACGACGGCCCCCGGTACGGCTGTCTCATTGCCGAGCTCACCGAGGACTGCGATTTCGGCGAGAAGATCGGCGTAACCACCGCCGAGCCGGTGATCCGCTGCCACGGCGACACCGCTTCCATTGCCGAACTCTATGCCATCAACGCTTCCGTGCTGGAGAAGGTCTATCCCACCAAGACTGTGGAGACGGACAAGCCCATTCCCACCTTTGACTACCAGGCCGCTTCTTACCCCGCCCCGGCGGTGAAGTGCGCCAAGCCCAAGGTGCTGATTCCCGTGTTCCCCGGAACCAACTGCGAGTACGACTCCGCCCGGGCGGTAGAGGCGGCGGGCGCTCAGGCGGACATTCTGGTGATCCGGAACCTGACCGCCGAGGACGTGGCAAGAAGCGTGGAGCAGGCAGTCGAAAAAATCAGAGACAGCCAGATGATCTTCCTGCCCGGCGGCTTCTCCGGCGGCGACGAGCCCGACGGCTCCGCCAAATTCATCACCGCCTTCTTCCGGAATCCTGCCGTCAAGGAACAGGTGATGAAGCTCCTGAATGACCGGGACGGCCTGATGTGCGGCATCTGCAACGGCTTCCAGGCCCTCATCAAGCTGGGTCTGGTACCCTACGGCAAGATCATCGACACCGATGACACCTGCCCCACCCTGACCTTCAACACCATCGGACGCCATCAGAGCCGGATTGTAAGAACCCGGGTGGCCTCCAACAAGAGCCCCTGGCTGAGCCTGACCCAGGTGGGCGATGTCTACAACGTGCCCATTTCCCACGGCGAGGGCAAGTTCCTGGCAAGCGAGACCCTGGTCAGGCAGCTGGCGGAAAACGGCCAGATCGCCACCCAGTATGTTGACCTGGCGGGCAACCCCACCATGGACGCCGCCTTCAACCCCAACGGCTCCGTGTGCGCCATCGAGGGCATTACTTCTCCTGATGGCCGGGTCTTCGGCAAAATGGGTCACAGCGAGCGCATTGGCAAAGAGCTCTACCGGAACGTGCCCGGACAGTACGATATCCGGATGTTCGAGGCCGCGGTCAAGTATTTTAAGTAAATACAAAATAGAGAACCCCGCCCAGGTGCGATGCACCCGGGCGGGGTATTTTCTGTGAGTATGTAGCTCCGCCTGACGGATCCGTACAGGTACATGCCGACGCTGGGCCTTGGCTCCCACTCTGGGGGAGCTGTCACGAAGTGACTGAGAGGGTAAAAACGCCCTCTCCGCCTCTGGCACCTCTCCCATAGGGAGAGGCAAGGCGTACTATCGATGGTTCTCGGAGAATTAAGGGGATTGCCACGCCAGTGTGAGCACTGGCTCGCAATGACATGCGTGGTACGATTGGCTTACTGTTCCTTTTCCTTTGCTTCCTTCTTTGCCTTTCTCCGGCGGCGCAGGGGACGGGTGACCAGCACGGCAACCGCCGCAATCACCGCCAGCACAACCAGGGAAGGCAGGGAACTGATCAGCCACACCAGCACATTCACGATGGTTTCCCCTACACCCTTCAGGTTATCCCCAAAGCCCTTGGAGATCCGCTCCCAAACGCCGGGCTCCTCCACCGGGGTGTATTCCTGCACCTCGTCAATGGACAGGTACACCGTGGCGTAGTCGATCTGATTGTCGTACAGCCGCTTCTGGGAGGTGACGTTTTCCAGCTCATAGCGCACCTCGGTGAGCCGATCCTCGATGGCCAGCAGATCCTCCATATTCTCCGCCTGACTTAACAGCTCCAGCAGCCGAGTCTCCTCGGTTTCCAGGGCTTTCATCCGGCTCTCCGTGGCCACATAGGAAAGGGTCACGTCCTCCACGCTTTTGCTCTGGCTCACCAGATTCGCAAGGCCGCCCACATCCTGGGTAAAGGCATCTACCTGGTCGGCGGGAATCCGGACGGTGAAGCTGGCGCTGCGGTAACGGCGGCCGGTGCCGCTGCCGTTGTAGACATTCTGATCCTCCACATAGCCGCCCAGCGACCCGATCTTTTCATTCAATGCCCCGGTCAGGGCATCCAGATCGTCGGTTTCCGCGCTGATGTGCATGGTGATAATCCACTTCCGGCTTTCCGGCAGGGTTATGTCCCCAGCAGAGCCGCCATTGTCTATGGCGCCGGAGGCGGCTTCCGCTGCCATAGGCGTTTCCGCCACGTCTGCGGCATAATCCACCATTTCCATGTTGGAAGCGGTCTTGCTGGCACCGCCGCAGCCGGTAAGCAGGGCAGCCAGCAGCGCAATACTCAAAAAAATCGACAAATACTTTTTCATGGAAGTTTCCTCCTTTTTTGTTGTTCACTCCTATAGTCGATAACGGACGGCGCAGGTTGCAAAAATCTGGAAAAAAATCTTTTTTCTTTATCTTATCATGATTCCTGGCAGGACGCAAGGGTTCCCTTGTGAAAACCGCATAAAAAAGGGGTTGCGAAGGCGGGCTTCTTTCGGTATAATGGAAGCCAGAAAGAGAGGAACTGTACAATGGCAAAACTTTACTTCAAATACGGCGCCATGGGCTCCAGCAAAACCGCCCAGGCCTTGATCACCAAATACAACTACGAGGAAAACGGCCTGAAGGTCTGGCTCATCAAGCCCAGCGCGGACACCCGGGACGGAGAGCAGATTCTGCGCAGCCGCATCGGCCTGGAGGCGGCGGTGGAGGTGATTCCGCCGGAGACGGACATCTACGCCCGGTACCTGGGGGTTCGGGAATTAAACTGCGACGTAATCATCGTAGACGAGTGCCAATTCCTGACCGAGGCTCAGATTGACCAGCTCCGTGCCATCGTGGACGAGCACAACATTCCGGTCATGTGCTTCGGCCTGCGCACGGATTTCCAGACCCGGCTGTTCCCCGGCTCCCGGCGGCTCATGGAGATAGCAGACACCATCCAGGAGATCAAGACCATCTGCGACTGCGGAGCCAAGGCCACCGTCAACGCCCGAATCGACGGCAGCGGTCACATTATCACCCAGGGTGCCCAGGTGGTGCTGGGAGGCAACGACAGCTACATCGCCATGTGCCACAAGTGCTACGTCCGGGGCATCCGGGAAAATCGGGTCATCCGGCTCCACGGCCAGAAGGGGAGCCTATGAGGAAGGGAAAGTGCCTAGGCAAAAATTCCCGGTAAACGGTCAATCAATTCATCAAAAGGAAGGATTTTATATTATGGAATTGCGTGAAATTCTCGCCAAGTGCGACCACACTCTGCTGACCCAGACCGCCACCTGGGCGGACATCCGGGGCATCTGC
>CAKTXO010000143.1 GCA_934630985.1 uncultured Oscillospiraceae bacterium
ATTGCCATCAGGCTCCACCGCCTTCCAGGCCTTCCGTTGCCGGCGTATCCGCCGAATCCATACCGGAGTCCATGCCGGAATCCATGCCGCCGTCCATGCTGCCGTCCACGCCGCCGTCCATGCCGGAATCCATACCGCCGTCCATGCCGCCGTCCATGCCGGAATCCATGCCGCCATCCATGCCGCCATCCATACCGGAATCCATGCCGCCATCCATGCCGCCATCCATACCGGAATCCATGCCGCCGTCCATACCGGAATCCGTGTCCTCCACCGGCATGTCATGGGTGGTCGGCGCACCGGGCTTGCACAGGTCGGGATCCGGGTAGGCGATGTAGTCGTCGTAGCTCAGACCCTCGGTGATCTTCTGCACATCCGTATCCGGATTGTAGGTTCCCAGGGTAACTGCCCGCTTTTCCAGCTTCCCGTTCTTCTCTGCCCAGACATAGGCGGAGCCGTCCTCGTTATAGCACAGGAACGCGCCGCTGACGCCCACTCCGGGGGTATCGTCATCGGTGTTCCGCTCGATATACAGATGCTGACCCAGCAGCAGACCGTCGGTGGAATCCAGGGAAACATAGAAAGGATACTTGCTGGCACTGGTCATCTCATCGGAAGAGGTGCCCATGTACCGGTCGGTATCGCTGCCCTGGGAGGGATTTTCGTAGTCTACCAGGGTTATCTTGCCCGTCCAGGAGCCATCGCCCCCGGTGCGGGGGGTCATCTTCACCCGGTCGCCCTCCCGGAGGCTGCCCCGCTGCAATTCTCCCAGCACGCCCTTGACCCGGTAGGAGCCGGACTGCTGGATGACGATATAGGCCGCGGGCTTGCCGCTGTCATCGGTGGTGGCGCTCTCGTTGATCTTCTGCACCCGGCCGGTGATGGGGGAGGTCACGGTAGAGTTGTTCAGCAGTTCCTCCGCCTTCTTCACCTCGTCCTGCTTGGTTTTCAGCTTCAGCTCCGCCTCCTTCATATCCACCTGGGCAGACTGAATCTCCACGGTGTACTGAAGCCGGGCAGTACCGGTGACGCTCTGCCGCTCCCGTTCCAGAGTTCTGATTTTCTCCTGGCTGCTTTCAATGGTGCTTTGCAGCTGAGCAGCTTCCAGATTTTTCTTGTCCAGGCTCAGCTGAAGCTCCTCGGTGTCGTAGCTGAAAAGAGCCTGACCCTTCTTTACGTCGTCACCCTCCTTGACCATCAGCTCCTGGATGGTCTTTTCCGAATCCCGGGTGATCTCGGCGGTGTGCTCAGACACCACCAGTCCCAGGAACCGGTCTCCCGGGGCAATGCCCCCGGCAGAGGCCAGCCTTTCCACAGACTGAACATAAACCGCATCCTGCTTTGTGCCGCAGCCTGCCAGAGCCAGACACAGGACAAATGCCAAAATTGCTTTCCGTTTCATAAATCTTTCCTCCGGAATCCAAAGCTTCTTTCTTACTATTATACGGATTTTCTCCGGAGAATCAACCGGGTAATGATTAAGGTTTCTTTAAACCTTCCGCAAGGTTCTGACAATTCCGGAAAAAGCCGGGAAAAAGCGCACCGTAAATCCGGTGCGCTTTGGGTGAATCGCTGTTTTCCGTCAGAAATTTACTCCACGGTCACGCTCTTTGCCAGATTTCTGGGCTTATCCACGTCCAGACCCTTGGCTACGCTGACATAGTAGCCCAGCAGCTGAAGAGGCACCACCGCGAGGCTGGCCGCGAAGTGCTCATCCACCCGGGGCACATAGACCGTAAAGTCCGCCCGATCCTCGGTTTCGTACTTGCCGTAGGTGGTCAGACCCATCAGGTAGGCTCCCCGGCTCTTGCACTCGACCATGTTGCTGACGGTCTTCTCGTAAAGGTCGCTCTGGGTCAGCACGCCGATGACCAGCGTGCCCGGCTCGATGAGGCTGATGGTTCCGTGCTTCAGCTCCCCCGCGGCGTAGGCCTCGGAGTGGACATAGGAAATTTCCTTCAGCTTCAGACTGCCCTCCAGACACACGGCGTAGTCCACGCCCCGGCCGATGAAGAACACGTCATGGGCACCGGAATACTTGGCGGCGAACCACTGAATGCGCTCCTTGTCCTCCAGAATCCGCTCGATTTTTCCGGGGATGGTCTCCAGCTCGTTTAAGTAGTAAGTGTATTTTTCGGCATCCATGGTGCCCCGCACCCGGCCGAATTCCACCGCCAGGCAGTACATGGCTGCCAGCTGGGCGCTGTAGGCCTTGGTGGTGGCCACGGAGATTTCCGGCCCGGCCAGGGTATAGAACACCTTATCCGCCTCCCGGGCGATGCTGCTGCCCACCACATTCACCACCGCCAGGGTGCGCAGCCCCTTCTCCTTGGCCAGCCGCAGGGCGGCCAGGGTGTCCGCGGTCTCACCGGACTGGCTGATGACGATGACCAGGGCGTTTTTATCCAGAGGGGGCTTGCGGTAGCGGAATTCCGAGGCCAGCTCCACCCGGACGGGAACCCCCGTCAGATCTTCGATGATGTACTGGGAGGCCATACCCACATGCCAGGCAGAGCCGCAGGCGGCGATGACGATCTGGCTGGTTTCCTTCATTTCCTCCTCGGTAAGCCCCACCTCGGAAAAGTCAATGATTCCGTCATGAATGACGCTGTGCAGGGTATCCGCCACGGCCTTGGGCTGCTCGTGGATTTCCTTGATCATGAAGTGCTCGTAGCCGGCTTTTTCCGCCGCCGCCGCGTCCCACTCGATGGTACTCGGCTCCTTCTGAATCTCCTCGCCGTCCAGGTTGTAGAAGTGCGCCTGGCCGGGCAGCAGCCGGGCAAATTCCAGGTTGCCCACATAGTACACCTGTCGGGTGTACTTGAGAATGGCGGGCACGTCCGAGGCCACATAGGTTTCCCCGTCGGCAATGCCCACGATCATGGGGCTTTCCTTCCGGGCAATCCAGATTTCCCCGGGATAATCCCGGAACATGAGCTCCAGGGCATAGGAGCCCCGCACCCGCACCATGGTCTTGGCGATGGCGTCGATGGGGCCGATGTTGTACTTCTTATAGTAGTAGTCCACTAGCTTGACCACCACCTCGGTGTCGGTCTGGCTGTAGAAGGTATAGCCCTTTTTCAGCAGCTTTTCCTTCAGCTCCTGGTAGTTTTCGATGATGCCGTTGTGAACCCCCACCACCTCGGATTCCACCGGGCCGGAACCGGAGCCGGTGCAGTTGCCGGAAACGTGGGGATGGGCGTTGGTCTGGGAGGGCACGCCGTGGGTAGCCCAGCGGGTGTGACCGATGCCGCAGGTGCCTGGCAGAGCCCGTCCCTCGTCGGTCATCTCCATGAGATTTTTCAGCCGGCCGGTGGCCTTGACCACCTCCGCCAGCTTTTCCCCGTCCCGGACGGCCAGTCCGGCGGAATCATAGCCTCTGTATTCCAGCTTGCTCAGACCATCCAGAAGAACGGGAGCCGCCTGTTTTTTACCGGTATAGCCAACAATACCGCACATAATAGCCTCTTTCCCGACGGCATCACGCCGCCGCAGTAAAGTCGTTACGGGACATTATAGCAGATGAGAATCGATTTTGCAACATTTTTTGTTGGAAGATGCAAATAACGCAATAAACATCATTGGGAACCAGTGAAAGAGCCGGTGTTGCACCCCCCTCAAGTGTCAGAACACTTCCAAGTGGAGCGCAAAGGAGCTGTCTCAAAATAGCAAAGTGCCCAAATAGAACAATGTCATTGCGAGCCAGTGCTCACACTGGCGTGGCAATCCCCCTGATTTTCAAACATCTACGTTAGGAAATCTTGGATTTTACGCCTATCCGGGGGATTGCCACACCAGTGACATCGGTCACTGGTTCGCAATGACATTGTATATTTTGGCTATGTTGACCCATAGGGGCGCTTAACGAGACAGCACCAGTGCGTTTTTCAGGACTGCTCGGAAGGTTTCGGAAATTGTGATCGGAGGGAATCCTTGGAAAAACCCCACCAGCGCGTGCGCTGGTGGGGCAATGACACGGTGATCGTTCCTTGCGCTTTTTTCGGCGGTGCTCTCAGCGGAGCAGATAATCCAGCTGCTTTGCGATTTCCGTCTCCAGGGTCTGAGCCTCTTCCCGGGTGGAAGCGCAGACGCTGATGTAGGTTTTCAGCTTCGGCTCTGTGCCCGAGGGACGGACAACCACCGAGCAGTTTCCTTCCAGCAGGTACTTGAGCACATCCGCCTTGGGAAGGCCGTCCAGACCCGCGCTGTAATCCAGCACCTTTTGGACTTTCTTTCCGCCGAGAGCCGTACCCACGGTCACGTCGGCGCGGAAGGAGGCCATCAATGCCTGCATTTTCCGGAAACCGGCGGAACCGTCAAATT
>CAKTXO010000144.1 GCA_934630985.1 uncultured Oscillospiraceae bacterium
GCCACACCAGCGTTGCGACGCTGGTTCGCAATGACAAGCGTTATACGAAAGCCATCCGATTAGTCCAGCCGTCCAATCACGCCGTCCCGGTAGACTTCCAGCACGGTGACGGTGCGGATTTCGTTATGCAGGTCTTCGCCTCTGGCGTAGACCTTGATATAATTGGGGGCGTGACCGGTGTAGAATTCCCCCTCCCGCTCCTCAAAAAGCACCTCCAGCGTTCGTCCAATAAAGCCCTCCCGGTAGGCTCGGCTCATTTCCTCCGCCAGGGCGATGGCCGCCCGGCTCCGGGCCTCCTTGGTGGCGTTGTTGTGCTGGCCGGGCATTTTGTCCGCCGGAGTGCCCGGCCGCCGGGAATAGGGGAAAATGTGCATATCCGCAAAGGCGCATTTGCGGATAAAGGCCAGACTTTCGGCGAATTCTTCCTCGGTCTCCCCGGGGAAGGCCACGATCATATCCGTTGTAACGGCGCACTCCGGGAAGAACTTGCGCAGAAGCTCCACGCTCTGATAGTACCGGGCGGTATCGTACTTTCGCTTCATCTGGGAGAGCACCGTGTCGCTGCCGGACTGCATGGAAAGATGGAACTGAGGGCACAGATTGGAAAACACGCTGAGCCTCCGGCAGAAATCCTCCGTCACCACACGGGGTTCCAGTGAACCCAGGCGAATCCGCAGATCGGGCACGGCCTTGCAGATCTCTTCAACCAGCAGCGCCAGCTCCGGTTTTCCCGGCTGATCCTGTCCCCAGCCGGCGATTTCAATGCCCGTGAGCACGATCTCCCGATAGCCCCGAAGGGCCAGTTCCTTTGCCTGAGCCACCGCCACCTCCAGGGGAGCCGAGCGGATGGGCCCACGGGTATAGGGAATGATGCAGTAGGTGCAGAAATTGACGCACCCGTCCTGAACCTTCAGCATGGCACGGGTTCGCTCCTCCAGGCCGCCGGCGGGCAGACACTCGAATTCCCGACGACCCAGTGCGTTGTCCAGCTGCTCCTCATGACGCTTTTCTCCGGCGGCATCCAGGAGCATTTCCACAAAGGCCTGCCGCTGGCCGCTGCCGCCGATGACATCGATGCCCAGAGCCCGGACAGCCTCCGGGTCGTGCTGGGAATAGCAGCCGCACACGGCGATCACCGCCTGGGGATTGTCCCGGCGGCACCGGCGGATCACCGCCCGGTTCTTCTTGTCCGCCACGGCGGTGACGGAGCAGGTATTGATGACATAGCCGTCACAGGCTTCCTCAAAGCTGCCGATTTCGTGCCCCTTTTCCAGGAGAAGGTGCTCCATGGCCTGGGTCTCATACTGATTTGTCTTACAGCCGAGGGTATAAAACGCAAATTTCATTTGTCAAAACCACCAATATTTTCCCTGGCTTCTTGTATTAATCATCCAAAACGCCAGTTGCTTTTTTGTAAAAAAGCATTATAATAAATCGCAGTCCCGTTGATCGGCGGGTTGAGACCGATTCGCGGGGTCTTTGCTCCCCATTATACACGACAAACGCCACTTTGTACAGTTTGGAGGGCGAGAAATATGCGAGAATTTTGGATTCGCCTGGGCAGCATGGAGGATGTGGAGGCTTTTGTCTCTATTGCCACCTCCCGTGCCTTCCCCATCAGTGTCCGGGATAACCAGCACAAAATCCGGGGCAGCAGCTTCATGGAAATGTTCTGCCTGGATTTCAATCAACCCTTGCGGGTGGTTGCCCAGTGCTCCGAGGAAGAGCTGGAAGCCCTTCGCCGGGACGCGGAAAGGTTCCTGGTCAAATAAATATGGCTCTAGTAGCACCGTCCTGGGAATACTCGGGGCGGGTTTTTTATTTTCCTGGGAGCGCGCCGACAGCGCTGTGTAATTATGCGCCTTTTTCCCCCAGCCCCTTTGACAATCCCAGGCCGGCATGGTATCATATTCCGGTAAAAACGAGGAGGAAGCCTATGTTTCTCTATTACAGTCTGTTTGTCGCCCTGATCGTCATCGCCGACCAGGCGGCAAAGTATTTTACCGTACTCTATATTCCCGCCGCGGGCGCTCAGCCCTTCATTCCCGGCATTCTGCAAATCACCTTTGTGCGCAACACCGGCGCTGCCTTCTCCTCCTTCGAGGGGCAGCAGTGGCTCTTCGCCCTGATTTTCCTGGTGCTCACCGGCCTGATTTTCTGGGAGTATTTCAAAAAGCCCATGGGCTTTACCAAGCTGGAGCGGTTCTGCATCGCGGCCATCTACGGCGGCGGCCTGGGCAACATGATCGACCGGGTGCGGCTGGGCTATGTGGTGGACATGCTGGAAACCACCTTCATGGACTTTCCCGTGTTCAACGTGGCCGACTGCTTCATCACCTGCGGCTGCGCCGTGCTGATGGTCAGCTTGCTTCTGGTGCACAAGGACTTCTGGAAGGAGAGCAAATGACTCTGTATGCCGATATGCCTGGGGAGCGTCTGGACGCCTTTTTGACCCGGAGCGTACCGGGTCTGAGCCGGAGCGCCGCCCAAAGACTCATTGAGGAAGGGCAGGTTCTTCGCTGCGGAAAGCCCGGGAAGAAAAATGACAAGCTGAACCCCGGCGACCCCATATCCTACGAAATTCCGGAGCCCAAGGCCGTGGATATCCAACCCAAGGACATACCTCTCGATATTGTCTACGAGGACGAGGATCTGCTGGTGATTAACAAGCCCAAGGGGCTGGTGGTGCACCCTGCCGCCGGACACCAGGACGACACCCTGGTCAATGGGCTTCTCTACGCCCTGGGAGACGATCTGTCCGGCATCAACGGGGAACTGCGCCCCGGCATCGTCCACCGGATTGACAAGGATACCTCCGGGCTGCTGGCCGTGGCAAAAAACGACCTGGCTCACACGGTTCTGGCCTCCCAGCTGAAAGATCACTCCATGGCAAGAACCTACGAGGCCATTGTCTGCGGGGTGCTGAAGGAGGATTCCGGCACCGTGGACGCCCCCATTGGCCGCCACCCCAGCGACCGGAAGAAAATGTGCGTCACCCAGCGCAATTCCAAGCCCGCCGTGACCCACTGGGAGGTCATCCGCCGGTATCGGGGCTATACCCACATCCGCTGCAAGCTGGAAACCGGCCGCACCCATCAGATTCGGGTGCACATGGCCTACATCGGTCATCCCATTCTGGGCGATACGGTTTACGGCCACAAAAAGCCGGAGCTGGGTCAGTCCAGCCAGTGCCTCCATGCGGGGGTGCTGTGCTTCGCCCACCCCAGAGACGGCCACCCGGTGATGGTGTTCGCCGAGCTGCCCCAATATTTCAAAGATGTGCTGCAAAAGCTGGAAAGGATGACATAAATGGATTTTTCGGATGTTCTGCTGACCGTTGACTACGACCGGACGCTGACTGCCCCGGACTCCACCATTCCGGCGCGGAATCTGGAGGCCATCCGGTATTTTATGGCAAACGGCGGTGCTTTCACCGTAAACACCGGCCGCAGCGTGCCCATGATTCAGCGCTTCCGGGACATTGTGCCCGTGAACGCCCCGCTGCTTCTCTACAACGGCTCTGCCGCCTATGACCTGACCACGGGGAAATTCGAATTCTGTCACCCGATTCCCCTGGATGCCTGGGAAACGGTGAACACCGCCCGGCGGCTGTTCCCAGACCTGACGGTGGAGGTGCAGGGGCTTCAGGCTCATTACGCCTGTCCCGATCATCCCGGCTGGGACGCTTTCTGCGCCAGCCAGGGCTGCGCCTACAAATTCGTACAGCCCGGAGACGACCTGGGTACCTTCCTGAAATTCTCCCTGTACGGCACCTTCAAGGACGACACCGTGGACAGCATGTTCTCCGGCACTCCGGAGGAGGTGCGCCGGATGGACGAGGCTGAGCGGATTCTGAACGAGACCTTCGGGGATGCCTGTGTGGTGTTCCGGGCAGCTACCCGGATCATCGACGTCCACGCCAAGGGGGTCAGCAAGGGACGCTCCGCCCGACAGCTGCAAGCCCGCCTGGGTCGGAAAATCCTGGTGTGCGTGGGCGACGCGGACAACGACCTGCCCATGATGGTGGATGCGGACTATGCCTATGCCCCCGCCGACGGAAAGATCGCCGATCGGTATGAAAATGTGTGCAAATGCGCCGATGGTGCGGTGGCAGACGTGATTTACGAAAAAATTCCCGGGATTCTGAAAAATTCGGTTGACAATTCCGGCGCTCTATGGTAAAATGCTCTGGCTGAAACTGCTAAGGGCAGGGACTTGCGGGTGTAGTTCAATGGTAGAACACCAGCCTTCCAAGCTGGATACGCGGGTCCGATTCCCGTCACCCGCTCCAT
>CAKTXO010000145.1 GCA_934630985.1 uncultured Oscillospiraceae bacterium
AGGGCTGAGAGCGGATACCGCCCTCAGCCCCCTTGGAGATTTTCAGAATTTCTGCTTTTCTTACAGGTCTACGCCGATGTTCTTCTGCTCTTCCAGACCGTGCTTCTCGCAGTAGCCGGTGAGGATCAGAGTCAGAGCGCCGTCGCCGGTGACGTTGCAGGCAGTGCCGAAGGAGTCCTGAATGGCGAAGATGGCCAGAAGCAGGGCAGTGCCTTCGGGGCCGAAGCCCAGAACGCTGGTGACAATACCCAGAGAGGCCATGACCGTGCCGCCGGGGACGCCGGGGGCGCCGATGGCGAAGATGCCCAGAAGCACGCAGAACAGAATCATGGTGCCCACGGTGGGCAGCTGACCGTAGAGAATCAGAGAGACGATCATGACGAAGAAGGTCTCGGTGAGGACGGAGCCGCACAGGTGCACGTTGGCAAACAGAGGAATGCCGAAGTCCACCATATCCCGACGGAGAACCTTGGACTTCCGGGCGCACTGCAATGCCACGGACAGGGTAGCGGCGGAGGACATGGTGCCCACGGCGGTCAGGTAAGCCGGGCCGTAGTGCTTGAAGACCTCAATGGGGCTGCGCTTGGAGTAGGCACCGGCGACGCTGTACAGCACCGCCATCCAGATGAAGTGACCCACCAGCACGATGACGACTGCCTTCAGGAAGATGGGCAGCTGCCGGGTGATGGTGCCCTCGTAGGCAAGGCAGGCGAAGGTGCAGGCGATGAAGAAGGGCAGGATGGGAATGACGATTTTGGAAACCAGATCCAGCACGATCTTCTGGAACTCGTCCAGAATCTTGGTGGTGGTTTCGGCCTTCGTCCATACGGCGGCAAGACCCATGAGCACGGCGAAGACCAGAGCGGACATGACGGGCATGATCTGAGGAATCTGGAGGCCGAACACGTCCTCGGGCAGGGCACGCAGGTCAGCGGCGGCGTTGGCATTGTGCATGATGGGGATGAGCACATAGCCCGCCACCGTGGACAGCAGGGCTGCCAGCACGGAAGAAACGTAGGCAATGAGCAGTGCCACGCCCAGAAGACGGGAGGCGTTGCTGCCCAGCTTGGTGATGGACGGAGCGATAAAGCCGATGACGATCAGGGGAACGATGAAGTTGATGAGCTGACCCATGATGTTCTTGACGGGCACCAGCACCGTCATCACGGATTCGGGAACGACCAGGCCGACGATGATACCGACAATGATACCAAGCAGCAGCTTTGCGGGGAGACTGGAAAACAGCTTTTTCATAGGGGTTTTCTCCTCTCTGCCGGGTTACCCGGCAATACCTTACTTTTTAGACCCAGGGCGGCTCAATTGCCGACCATGATTTTGATGATCTCTTCGTTGGTGCTCTTCATGCCTTCCTTACCCAGACGACCGATGTTGGAGATGGTGTCCTCGGGGGTATCGCCTACCAGACCGTCGTCAGGCTGGAAGTCCTGATCCTGGATGTGCATGTTGTAGCCCAGGATACCCGCCTCCACTGCCGTGGCGATTTTGGAGGCGCAGGAGGCCTTGGCTCCGTCGCAGACAATGCCGCCGGTGGTGGCGATGGCGTTGGCAACGGTGTGAGAAATACCGTCCAGGTCAGAGCCCAGCAGGTAGGCAATGCCCGCGCCTGCGCCGGCTCCGGCACTGACCGCGCCGCAGAAGGCGGAGAGCCGTCCGATGCTGGTTTTCTGGTGGATGGTGGTCAGATTGGACAGGCACAGAGCCCGGTAGAGCTTCTCGTCGCTGACATTCAGCTCCTTGGCGTACTCGATGACGGGCAGGGAAGTGGTCATGCCCTGGTTGCCGCTGCCGGAGTTGATGACCACGGGCATTTCACAGCCGTTCATCCGGGCATCGGAGCCGGCCGCCGCCATGGCCTTGGCACGGATCATGACGCTGCCCTCACCGTAGGTTTGCAGCAGAACGCTTCCGATGTTGGAGCCGTAGTTCCCCCGAAGACCCTCCTTGGCGATGGCGCTGTTGTACTCGATCTGCCGATCCAGAACGTCTTTTACGTCGGCGATGTCCACGGTTTCCGCAAAGTCCAGGATGTCCCGCAGATTCAGGCAGGAGCGGTCGGTAAGACCGGCCTCGTTCTCGCCCTCCACAGGCGTATCCAGAAGCACCTGGCCGTTGCGCTCGATGTGGACGATATTCGTGTGATAGTTGACGATCCGGACGCTGGCACTGTCCTGCCCATGGAAAACCGTGACCACGATCTCAAAGGTCAGACCGTTGTCGATGTGCTCCACGGTAATGGGGGTGCTCTCCAGATAGGTGCGCATTTGGGCGATTTTCTCCGGAGACACGTCCGCGATGACCTCCAGCTCCCGGGATGCGTCGCCGCCCACGATTCCGGCTACCGCCGCCGCGGGAATGCCCTTCATGTGGTTGGTATTGGGAACAATGACGCTTTTCACGTTCTTGATGATGCTGCCGCTGGCACCGATGGCCACCCGATCGGGCATCTCGCCCAGAACCTCCCGGGCCTTCGCCGCGCAGTAGGCCAGGGCGATGGGCTCGGTGCAGCCCATGGCAGGCACCAGCTCCTCCTCCAGAATGCGGATATAGGCGCGGTAATTGGGATTTTCTTTGTTCATGTTTGTGTTTCCTCCTTTCTTCCGATAATCACAGCTGAAATGTCTTTCCTATGTGGACAGCTGTGCGTTGTGGAAATTATACAAAAGTATAATCCCTGAAACACCACTAGTTTATAGGAAATAACGAAACCTGTCAAGAGACAAATGGCGCAATCCTGTCATTTTTGACGGAAACGCTGAATTCTTGTCAGAATGCCTAAAAACGGCACGGAAAAACCGTCATTATCCCCGATTGTCAGAAAAGACGAAATATGATACTATTTCAGTATCCCGGTGAAGTACGTCTACTCCACTATTCTAGGCGTATTTCGCTAAATTTAAGGAGGATAAATCCGTCTGACTTACGGTGCGGCAGTGTGGAGACCTGTCGTAGTGCTTCCGGAATTTTGCTTTCCGGCAGCGAGGGCGTGCGCGAAAATGGTAGGCGCGTCTAGAGTCAAGAAAGTATGGCAAGTTTAACCCTGAAGAACATCAAAAAGGTCTATCCCTTCAACGGCGACGATGCCAAGAAGAAAAAGAAGAAGGGCGAGCCCGAAAAGAAGCACAATCTGCAGATCACCGATGAGGGTGTTGTGGCCGTTCAGGAGTTCAACCTGGACATCGCCGACAAGGAATTCATCGTTCTGGTCGGCCCCTCCGGCTGTGGTAAGTCCACCACTCTGCGGATGGTCGCCGGTCTGGAAGAGATTTCCGGCGGCGAGCTGTACATCGGCGACAAGCTGGTCAACGATGTGGCTCCCAAGGACCGTGATATCGCCATGGTCTTCCAGAACTACGCCCTGTATCCCCACATGACCGTTTATGATAACATTGCCTTCGCCCTGAAGCTGCGCAAGATGCCCAAGGACGAGATCGATAAGAAGGTTAAGGAAGCTGCTGAAATCCTGGACATCACCCAGTACCTGGGCCGTAAGCCCAAGGCGCTGTCCGGCGGTCAGCGTCAGCGTGTGGCCATCGGCCGTGCCATCGTCCGGGAGCCTAAGGTTCTGCTGATGGACGAGCCTTTGTCCAACCTGGACGCCAAGCTCCGTAACCAGATGCGCGCCGAGATCATCAAGCTGCGTCAGCGCATCAACACCACCTTCATTTACGTTACCCACGACCAGACCGAGGCTATGACCCTGGGCGACCGGATCGTCATCATGAAGGATGGCTTCATCCAGCAGATCGGCACTCCTCAGGAGGTCTTCAACCATCCCTATAACCTGTTCGTCGCTACCTTCATCGGCACGCCTCAGATGAACCTGTTCGAGAACGCCAAGCTGGTTAAGGAGAACGGCAAGTACGTCGTGAAGCTGGACAACCAGTCCATCGTCCTGTCCGATGACAAGCAGGAAAGACTCGCCGCCAACAATGTGGCCGAGCAGGATGTGGTTCTGGGCGTCCGTCCCGAGCACATCTCCCTGGAGCCCGCCGGTATCGAGGGCAAGGTTGACGTGTCCGAGCTGATGGGCTCCTCCGTCCACCTGCATGTGACCTCCATGGGTCGTGACGTGGTCATGGTTGTTTCCACCATGAACATGACCGGTGCCGAGGTTGCCGCTCTGTCCAACGGCAGCACCGTTCATTACAGCTTCCCCGGTCATGTGTGCCACCTGTTCTCCAAGGACACCGGCATCAACCTGGAAGCCTGAGTTCTTACATTCCCAGCTGCCCGGCCT
>CAKTXO010000146.1 GCA_934630985.1 uncultured Oscillospiraceae bacterium
AGCTCTCCGCTGGCGGCGTAGTCCTCCAGATCCTGGGCGGTGCAGATCCGTTTTTCCTCCAGCAGATTGAAAATCTGACGGCAGGTGTAGCCTTCGGGAATCAGCACGCCCTTCACAACCGTTCGGGTGGAGCTGGCGGACATCATTTTCACCAGTGCGTGATAGTCGTACTTGGCGTTCAGATCGTAAATGCCAGGGTCAATATCTTCCTCCGCATGGGAAATCCCGGCGTAAAGCCGGAACAGGCTCCGGTAGCGGATAAGACCGTTGCTGTAGAGCTTTTCCACGATGGAGTCTAAGTCGTCGGATTCATAGACGGTGACGGTCACCGGCCGGTCTTCCCGTCCGAAGGCCAGCACATCGGCGGCGCAGACCCAGAGCATCCGTCCGGCGGTAATGCCGATGGCGAGAATCAGCCCCAGCCACACAACCGTGGCCAGCATGTTGGGAATGCCCAGCAGTCCCTCGCCTCTGCGCCGCTTGGGTCGACCCTTCTTGGGTTCGTGCGCCTTGGGCGGCTCGTCCTTCTTGGCTTCCTCTGGGTCGGGAGCGTCCAGCATCCGGGCGAAATCCTCGTCCTCTTCCCGGAAATCCAGGTCGTGGGGAGGTTCCTCTTCGTTTTCTTCTTCGTCTGCCGCAAGCTCCGGGACAACCGGTTCTTCGGAAGGTTCCGAAGGAATTTCAGGCTTTTCTTCCGGGTTTTCCGGCAAGACCTCTTCGGGCTTAGGATCTTCTGCTTTGGGCTCCTCGACGGTCACCACGGGAGATTCTGCTTCCGGAGAGATTTCGGGGGCCTCCGGCTCTGCGGGTGTTTCCACTTCCTCGGAAACGGGGGGCACTTCTTCCGCCGGTTCCACGGATTCGGCCTCCGGTTCCTCCGGCGATGCTTCCGGCTCCTGGAAATCCAGGGGGATTTCCTCCGGTTCCTGTTCGGGGGGCTCCGGAGTTTCCTCCGGCGTTTCGCCGGAGAAGCTCAGCGCCTCAAACAGGGGAATTTCCTCCGCCTCCGGCTCCTGAGCGGGAATGCCGCCTTCCAGAAAGGCGGGTTTTTTTTCACGTTTTTCTTCCATTTTCTCCTCCGGGGATTTCAGCGGATTACGACCTGCCGGGCGACCTCCTGGGCGGCCTCCAGTCCCCGCAGGGCGGTGATCAGCTCTAGGGCGAAGGGCACGGCGCAGCCGGCGGAAGTGCCGGTGATCACATTACCGTCCACCACAGCGGCGGCATCCGGCACCATCACTGCGCTTCCCATCTGAGTTTCACAGCCGGGATAGCAGGTGGCCTTCTTGCCGTCGGTGATGTGCAGCATTGCCAGCACTGTAGGCGCGGCGCAGATGGCCGCCACCAGCTTGCCGTTTTCCCAGGCGAAGCGGACGGCATCCAGTGCAGGCTGACTTGCCTTGATGGAGGCCACGCCCCCCAGACCGCCGGGGAGCACAATGCCCTCCAGATTGGTCAGATCCATTTCCTCAATGGTGATGTCGGCAACAACAGGAATGTCCCGGCTGCCGACTACCGTCTTTCCGTTGATGCCAACGGTGCACACGTCGATTCCCGCCCGGCGCATCATCACCAGGGGAACCATAGCCTCCGTTACCTCAAAGCCCGTACCAAGCAGCAGATAAATCATAATTCAGTCCTCCAGACAGGCCGCCACATGGCGGTAAATTTCTTCGTGAATGTCTTCCATGGAGCGCATGGCTCCGTCCCGGACGCACCGGATCACCGTCCAGCCGTAGTGCTCTGCCGCGGCCCGTCCCATCCGGCGGCAGGTGGCAAGATACTGCGTGTCCTGCTCGTGAATATCCGCCTGGGTATGGGTTTCGGTTTCCCGGTGGCGAAGCATTTTCTCGGTGAAATCCGTGGGTACATCCAGGTAGATTACCAGGTCAGGCCGGGGCAGCCCCAGCTTGTCGTACTCAAAATCATAGAGCCAGTTGAGAAAATCCTCCCGCTTATCCTCCGGCTCCTTGGAGGCCTGGTGGACGGCGTTGGAGGTGGTGTACCGGTCGGAAACCACCAGACCGCCCTCTTCGTACCATTTTCCCCAGACCTTCCGATAGGAGGCGTAGCGATCAACAGAATAGAAAGCAGAGGCGGCGTAGGCGTTCACGTCCGAAGGGCTTTTTCCGAATTCGCCGCCAAGATACATCCGGATCAGGGCGGAGCTTGGCTCGGAATACTGGGGAAATACCAGCTTCTGAAATTTCACCTGTTCGGACTCCAGCCGATCCGTGAGCAGACGGAACTGGGTGGATTTTCCGGAGCCATCCGTTCCCTCAATAACTATCAGTTTACCCATATTGTCTCTCCTTATGGCATAGACATAACCCTATAGAATACACTATATCATAGTTTGCGCCCTTTGTCCACCGGTTCAGCCAAAGGCAAATCTGAATTTTCCGTGAAACTTATACGAGTTTTCAGATAGACCTTAAGTAAAATGATGAAATCATTTTACTTAAGAAATCGTATTATGACCAGCTACCAGTTGCAAACCATGGGAAAAGGTGATACAATGGATGAAACTATGTACAAAAAGGAACGAGAAAAATGGAAGCAACATTTGAAAGCCTGGGTCTGAGCCAGGCAATGCTGAAAGCCCTGGAAGCCAAGGGCTACGGCTACCCCACCACCATCCAGGCCGAGGCCATCCCGCACTTTATGCAGTGGAAGGACGTCATCGCCAAGGCTCCCACCGGCACCGGCAAGACCTTCGCCTTCGGCATTCCCATGATCGAGCATATCGACCCGGAAAACGAAGGCGTGCAGGGTCTGATCCTGGCGCCGACCCGCGAGCTGGCAATTCAGATCGGTGATGAGCTGCGGGGCCTGCTCACCTACTACCAGGGCATCCGGGTGGCGGTGCTCTACGGCGGCGCTGGCATCGGCGGCCAGATCAAGCAGCTGGAACGCAAGCCCCAGATCGTGGTGGCAACCCCCGGCCGATTGATGGATCACTACAACCGGAAGACCATCCGCTTGGATAAAATTCAGACCGTGGTGCTGGACGAGGCCGACCGGATGCTGGATATGGGCTTTTTCAAGGACGTGACCCGGATTCTGGATAAGGTCAAGAACCGCCGGAACCTGGGACTGTTCTCCGCCACCATTTCCCAGGAGGTCATGACCGTGTCCTGGATGTACCAGCGGGACGAGGTGGAGATCACCGTAGAGCCCAAGCAGGAGGATCGTCCGGATATCGACCAGTACAGCCTCAGCTGCACTCCCCTGGAAAAGGCGGAGACCACTTTGCGGCTCATCCGCAGTCAGGGCTATGAGCGGGTGATGATTTTCTGCAACACCAAGCATATGTGCCAGCGGGTCAGCGACGAATTCCAGCGGGCAGGTCTGGACTGTGACTGCATCCACGGCGACATTCGTCAAAGCCAGCGGGAGAAGACCATGCAGCGCTACCGGGAGGGAAAGCTGCCCATTCTGATTGCCACGGACGTGGCCTCCCGGGGCATTGACGTGGAGGATGTGGACTGCGTCATCAACTACGACATTCCGGAGGAAAACGAGTATTACGTCCACCGGATCGGCCGTACCGGCAGAGCCCGCCGGAAGGGCGTGGCCTGGAGCCTGGTGAGCAATTTCCCGGAGCAGGCCCGGCTGGACGATATCTGCAAATACTGCCAGTTTACCGTCAAACCCATGGTGCTGGATGCCCAGGGCAATTTGTCCGAGGCGGAGGTGAAGGTACCGGCTGCCCCTTCCTCCCGGAGGAGACTGCGTTGAACGACCGGGAGCGGGGGTTCCTGCTGCTGACCAGTCACCTGGGCGACCCGGAGCGGAAGGTGCTCACCGCCGCTCAGCTTCGGGCGCTGGCGCTTCGGGTGCGGGAGCGGAAGCCGGAGGCGGAAAGCCGGGAGCTGACCGAGAAAGACCTGGCGGAATTGGATTACTCCGAGGAAGCCGCCCGGCAGATCGTCACCCTTCTGAGTCAGGAGCCGCTGCTGGACGATTATCTTGCCCGGGGAGAGGCCTGGGGCTGCGTACCGCTGACCCGGGTAAGTCCCGGTTATCCGCTCCTTCTGCGCCAGCGGCTGGGTCTGGACAGTCCCGGCTGCCTGTGGGCAAAAGGCGACCTGTCCATTCTGAATACCCCGACCCTTTCCCTGGTGGGCAGCAGGGAACTGCATGAGCCGAACCGAGCCTTTGCCCGACGGGTAGGGGAGCTTGCGGCGGAGCGGGGCATCACCCTGGTCTCCGGCAACGCCAGAGGCGCTGATCGGGAGGCACA
>CAKTXO010000147.1 GCA_934630985.1 uncultured Oscillospiraceae bacterium
CAGGGTCAGCGGCGGGTTCTCACCGCCGAGGAAATGGGCTTTTCCTACCGGCACAGCGTCCTGGAGGAAACCGGAGACATTGTGCTCAGCGCGGAATTTGCCCTGACCCCGGCAGAGCCGGAAACCATCCGGGGCAAAATGAAGGAGCTCATCGGAAAGCGCACTGCTTCCCAGCCCTTGGATTTGCCCTCGGCAGGCTCTGCTTTCAAGCGCCCCGTCGGCGGCTATGCCGCCGCTCTCATTGAGGAAGCGGGGCTGAAGGGCTTCCGGCTGGGAAACGCCGGCATTTCCGAAAAGCACGCGGGCTTTGCCGTAAATCTGGGCGGAGCCACCGCTGACGAGATGAAACAGTTGCTCCAGACCGTGTCCGACCGGGTCTATGAAACTTCCGGCATTCGCCTGGAACCGGAGATTCGGATCTGGAACCCATAAAGATACAGGGGAATCCAATATGAATTTGTCTTTTTCCTCCGCGGCTCGGGCAGAAATCTGCCGGGTGCTGCCCACGAAGCCCTGCTGCGCCCTGGCCCAGTGCTTCGGAATTCTGCTCTACTGCAACAGCTTCCAGGACGACGGCATTAAAATCGTCACGGAAAGCCGGGAGTTTGCCCATGTGCTGCCTAAGCTGTTCAAGCGAGCCTTTGACCTGGACTTTGACAGCTACCCCAGCCTGGCAGCCCCCGGAAAGCTGGTGTTCCGGATTCGGGACGAGGGGAAGCTCTCAACCGTCATGGAGGCCTTCGGCTTTTCCAAGGGGGATACCCTGGCGCTGCATGTGAATTACCCGATTGTGGAGGAGGAATGCTGCAAGGTATCCTTCCTTCGGGGTGCCTTTCTTGCCGGGGGCAGCGTTACCGACCCGGGGAAGGGCTACCACATGGAGCTGGCGACGACCCATCAGGCCGTGGCTCGGGAGACGGAGCTGCTGATTCGGGAGGTCATGGATTTTCCTCCCAAAACTGCCCGCCGGGGCGGCGCCCAGGTGTTGTATCTGAAGCAAAGTGAACAGATTTCTGATTTCCTCACCTGTCTGGGGGCTCCGGTAGCCGCCATGGGCATTATGGAGGCTCGCCTGGAAAAGGAGCTGAATAACAAGGTCAACCGCCGCTGCAACTGCGACGATGCCAACACCTCCAAGGTGGTGGAAGCCGCCCAGGAGCAGTTGGGGGTGATCCGGCAGCTGAGGGAGCGAGGCCTCTTGGACAGTCTGCCGGAGAAGCTCCGCCAGGCGGCTGCTGCCCGGGAGGAAAACCCCTCCGCGTCCCTTTCGGAGCTGGCGGCCATGATGGAGCCGCCCATTACCAAGCCTGCCATGAACAACCGGATGAAAAAGCTGACGCTTCTTGCAAAGGAGGCCAACCCATGAGTTTTGTCCACCTGCATCTGCATACGGAGTACAGCCTGCTGGACGGTGCCTGCCGGATCGACGGCCTGATGGATCGGGTGAAGGAAATCGGTCAGAGTGCCGTGGCCATCACCGACCACGGGGTCATGTACGGCTGCATCGATTTTTATAAAGCCGCCAAGGCCGCGGGCATCAAGCCCATCATCGGCTGCGAGGTCTACGTTGCCCGCCGGGGCATGACCGACCGGGTTCACGGTCAGGATAACGACCCCTATCATCTGGTGCTGCTGTGCGAGAACCGGAAGGGCTATGAAAACCTGTGCTATCTGGTTTCCGAGGCCTTTATCCATGGCTTTTACGGCAAGCCCAGAGTAGACCTGGCCCTGCTGGAGCAGTACCACGAGGGACTGATTGCCCTGTCCGCCTGCCTTGCCGGTGCCATTCCCCGGTATCTGATGGAGGAAAATTACGAGGAAGCCAAGGCGTATGCCCTTGAGCTGTCCCGGATTTTCGGCGAGGGAAACTTTTTCCTGGAGCTTCAGGATCACGGCATTGACGAGCAGCGCCCGGTAAACCAGGGCATTCAGCGGCTGTCCCGGGAGACGGGGCTTCCCATGGTCGTCACCAACGATGCCCACTATCTGCGCAAAGAGGACGCCAAAATGCAGGATGTGCTTCTTTGCATCCAGACGGGCAAAACCGTGGACGACCAGAACCGGATGAAATTCCAGACCCAGGAATTCTACGTCAAAAGCGAGGAAGAGCTTCGCACCCTGTTTCCGGGGCTTGACGAAGCCTTTGAAAATACGGTGAAGATCGCCGATCGGTGCAACCTGGAATTTACCTTCCACGAGTACCACCTGCCGGCCTTCCCGGTGCCCGCGGGCTATACCAACGAGGGCTATTTCCGGGAGCTTTGCTATAAGGGGTTTCAGGAGCGGTATCCCCAGGAGCCGGAGGAATACAAGAAGCGGCTGGAGTATGAGATCAGCGTCATCAGCTCCATGGGTTATGTCAACTACTACCTGATTGTCTGGGATTTCATCCGCTACGCTAAGGAGCAGGGAATCCCGGTCGGCCCAGGCCGTGGCTCCGGTGCCGGTTCCATTGCTGCCTACTGTATGCACATCACGGAAGTAGACCCCATGAAATACGCCCTGATTTTCGAGCGGTTCCTGAACCCGGAACGGGTGAGTATGCCGGATTTCGATACGGATTTCTGTCAGGAGCGGCGGCCGGAGGTCATTGAGTACGTCATGCGCAAGTATGGCACCGACCATGTGGCGCAGATCGCCACCTTCGGCACCATGGCCGCCCGGGGCGCCATCCGGGACGTGGGGCGGGCTTTGAACTTTACCTATGCCGAGACGGACGTGGTTGCCAAGCTGGTGCCCTCTACCCCCCATATCACTTTGCAGGAGGCTCTGGATACCAGCCCAAAGCTGAAAGAAATGTACGAGGGCGATCCCAGAGTGAAAACCCTCATCGACACCGCCCGGTCTCTGGAGGGGATGCCCCGAAATTCCTCCACCCACGCCGCCGGCGTGGTGATTACCGCCGACCCGGTGTATACCTATGTGCCCCTGTCCTGCAACGACGAGACCATCGTCACCCAGTACACCATGACCACCATCGAGGAGCTGGGTCTGCTGAAAATGGACTTTCTGGGTCTGCGGAACCTGACGGTCATTGACGACGCGGAAAAGCAGATTTGCAGAATCAACCCGGATTTTGCCATGCGCAATATCCCGGACGACGATGCCGAGACCTTTGCCATGCTGGCCGAGGGCAAGACCCAGGGCGTGTTCCAGCTGGAGTCGGCGGGTATGACCGGCGTGTGTGTCAACATGAAGCCCAGCTCCATTGAAGACATTACCGCTATCGTAGCTCTGTACCGGCCGGGCCCTATGGATTCCATTCCCCGGTTCATCGCCAACAAGCTGGATTCCCGGAAGGTCACCTATAAGACCCCCATGCTGGAGCCGATTCTGAAGGTCACCTACGGCTGCATCGTCTACCAGGAGCAGGTTATCGAGATTTTTCGAAGCCTGGGCGGTTATACCATGGGGCAGGCGGATAACATTCGCCGAGCCATTTCCAAGAAGAAAATGAAGGTCATCGAGGCCGAGCGGAAGGTCTTCGTTTACGGCGACCCGGAGCAGAATATTCCCGGCTGCATCGGCCACGGAATTTCTGAGGCAGTGGCGCAGTCCATTTACGACGAGATCGTGGATTTCGCCAACTATGCCTTCAACAAAGCGCATGCGGTGTGCTACGCCGTCGTGTCCTATCAGACGGCCTACCTCAAATGCCACTATCCCCGGCAGTATATGGCGGCACTGATGACCTCGGTGCTGGATTCCGCCGGGAAGATCGCGGGTTACATTGCCGAGTGCAAGGAGCTGGGCATTGCCGTACTGCCTCCGGATCTGAACCATTCCGAGGATCACTTCACCGTGGAAGGCGATGCCATCCGCTTCGGCCTGGGCGCGGTGAAAAACGTAGGCCGGGGTCTCATCCGCACCATGGTGAAAAAGCGGGAGGAAGGCGGCCCCTTCCAGTCCCTGGAAGACTTCATCCAGCGGATGGGGGAAGGGGAGCTGAACAAGCGGGCGGTGGAAAACTTCATCAAGTGCGGCGCGGCGGACTGCTTTGGCAACCATCGCAGCGAGCTGCTGGCAGTTTACGACAGCATGATGGACGCCATTGCCGCTACCCGGAAGAAGAATCTGGAGGGGCAGATGGGTCTGTTCGGGATGCTGGAGGAAAACGATGCCGCCGCCCGCATTCCCATCCCCAAGCTGAACGAAATGCGAAAGCCGGAGCTGCTGGCTCTGGAAAAGGAGACCATGGGCATTTA
>CAKTXO010000148.1 GCA_934630985.1 uncultured Oscillospiraceae bacterium
CTGCCGGAACCTACGCCAGAATGTCCGTTGTGGACATCTACGAGCAGGTGGGCAAGATGGTCAGAACCGACCTGGGCTGGGTCAGCACTGACAACCTCCTGTAAGGCCAAAGCCCATAACCCCACAGGGAAACCTGTGGGGTTATTTTTATAAGGGTATACTGAATAATAATTCAGACAAAATCTTCCGGGAGAAATCCGCCGGGAGAAGAATCAAAAAAACGGAGGGCTTGCCGGAAAACCCCGCTTCTGCTCAGAGCGGACAGCTATCCTTCCGGGAAAAACCGGGAATTGCCGAGGAAGATAACCTTTGTGGATAATGGCAGGAAACCGACCGGATTCTCCAGGAAAAAGAGACATAATTCCGAAAAGCGCCGGGTTTTGGAAAAAGTGGGCTTTAGCCGTTGACAAATGAAGATGAGGGGAGTATAATCCTGTATTATTACTCAGTAACTACTGTATATTATTCATATGGAGGCTGCATATCATGAATAACAAAGAATCTATCAAGAAGATCGTTCTGGCTTACTCCGGCGGTCTGGATACTTCCATCATCATCCCCTGGCTGAAGGAGAACTACAACGACCCCGAGATCATCGCCGTGGCCGGCAATGTGGGTCAGGCCGATGAGCTGGAGGGTTTGGAGGCCAAGGCGCTGGCCACCGGTGCCAGCAAGCTGATCGTTGCCGACCTGGTGGACGAGATGGTGGAGGAGGTCATCATCCCCTCTGTGAAGATGGACGCCAAGTACGAAACCTATCTGCTGGGCACCGCCTTTGCCCGTCCTGTTATCGGCAAGAAGCTGGCGGAGATCGCTCTGGCCGAGGGTGCCGATGCCATCTGCCACGGCGCTACCGGCAAGGGCAACGACCAGGTTCGGTTCGAGCTGGCCATCAAGCGGTTCGCTCCCAACATCAAGATCATCGCTCCTTGGAGAGAGTGGAACATCAAGTCCCGGGACGAGGAAATTGACTATGCCGAGGCGCACCATGTGCCTCTGAAAATCAGCCGGGAGACCAACTACTCCAAGGACAAGAACCTGTGGCACCTGAGTCACGAGGGACTGGATCTGGAGGATCCCGCCAACGAGCCCAACTACGACAAGCCCGGTTTCCTGGAAATGGGCGTGTCTCCCGTGATGGCTCCCGACGTTCCCACCTATGTGACCATCGACTTTGAGGCCGGCGCCCCTGTGGCCGTGGACGGCGAGAAGATGAAGGCCTCCAAGATCATCGAGAAGCTGAACAAGCTGGGCGGTGCCAACGGCATCGGCATCATCGACATCGTGGAGAACCGGCTGGTGGGTATGAAGGATCGGGGCGTATATGAGACTCCCGGCGGCACCATCCTGTACTTTGCCCATGAGCAGCTGGAAATGCTCACCGTGGACAAGGACACCCTGCATGTCAAGCAGAAGCTGGCCGTGGATTACGCCGACCTGATTTACAACGGCAAGTGGTACTCCCCCCTCCAGGAGGCGCTGACCGCCTTTGCCAACGAGAGCAACAAGTACGTCACCGGCTCCGTGAAGCTGAAGCTCTACAAGGGCAATATCATCCCCGCCGGCACCACCTCTCCCTACTCCCTGTATTCCGAGAATCTGGTGACCTTCGGCGAAAGCGACTACGACCAGAACCAGGCCGCCGGCTTCATCAATCTGTGGGGTCTGCCCACCAAGGTGCAGGCACTGCGCGAACAGGGAAAACTGTAATCGATAGAGAAAACCATTGCGATGCTGAATGCGAAACCCGGGGCATTGTGCTCCGGGAACGCATTTAGCATTTCGCATTACAACGAAAGAAGTACGAGGACAGGATTATGGAAAAAATGTGGGCCGGACGGACCTCCGGCAAAACCGACAGCATTGCGGACGATTTCAATTCCTCCATCCACTTTGACTGCCGGATGTACCGACAGGATATCACCGGCTCCATGGCCCATGCCGCCATGCTGGGGGCTCAGGGCATCATCGCCCAGAGGGAGGCCGAGCAGCTCATCGACGGCCTTCAGGGAATTCTGGAGGATCTGGATTCCGGCAAGCTGGTATTTGACTTCGGCTGCGAGGATATTCACATGTTCGTTGAGCAGGTGCTGACTCAGCGGCTGGGGGATGTGGGCAAGAAGCTTCACACCGCCAGAAGCCGGAACGACCAGGTGGCTCTGGATTTGCGGATGTATCTGCGTGCCGAAATTGACGAGATTACCGGTCTGGTAAAGGAGCTTCTGGAAGCGGTGATCGCCCAGGCCGAGGCCAACAAAACCGTGATTCTCCCCGGCTACACCCATTTGCAGCGGGCCCAGCCCATCCTGTTTTCCCATCATCTCATGGCCTACGCCATGATGCTCCTGCGGGACATTGACCGGCTGTCCGACTGCCGGAAGCGGATGAACGTGTCTCCCATCGGCTCCTGCGCCCTGGCCGGAACCACCTACGATACCGACCGGGTGTTCGAGGCCAGGCAGCTGGGCTTTGACGATGTGGCGAGAAACTCCATCGACGGTGTGTCCGACCGGGATTTCTGCGTGGAGCTGCTGGGGAGCCTTTCCACCCTGATGATGCACCTGTCGAGATTTTCCGAGGAGGTCATTCTCTGGGCCAGCTGGGAATTCAAATTCGTGGAGCTCAGCGACGCCTACACCACCGGCTCCTCCATCATGCCCCAGAAGAAGAATCCGGACATGGCGGAGCTGGTGCGGGGCAAGACCGGCCGGGTCTACGGCGACCTGATGGCCATGCTCACCACCCTGAAGGGTCTGCCTCTGGCCTACAACAAGGACATGCAGGAGGACAAGGAGGCGGTCTTCGACGCTGTGGACACCGTGAAAATGTGCCTGAAGGTCTTCGCTCCCATGATCGCCACCATGACCACTCGCCCGGACAATATGAAAAAGGCAGCGCAGGGGGGCTTCATCAACGCCACCGACCTGGCGGATTATCTGGTGAAGAAGGGAATGCCCTTCCGCAGTGCCTATAAGATTTCCGGTCGATTGGTTGCCAAGTGTATCGCCGAAGGCTGTGTGCTGGAGACGCTGCCCCTGTCAGTCTACAGGCAGTATTCCGAGCTCTTTGACGAAGACCTGTACCAGGACATTGATCTTCTCACCTGCGTGGAGAAGCGGATTTCCCTGGGCGGCACTTCCGTGCCCTCGGTGGAGGCTCAGATCGCCTATGTAAAGGAGCGGCTGGCATGACCAAGGTATTCATTGACGGAAGTGCCGGAACCACCGGCCTGCGGATTTGGCAGCGGCTGGCGGGAAGAGAGGACTTGACGCTCGTTACCCTGCCGGAGGAACTTCGCAAGGACTTGAACGCCCGGAAGGATGCCCTGAACGGGGCGGATGTGGCCTTCCTGTGCCTGCCGGACGCCGCGGCCATCGAGGCGGTTTCCTTGATCGAAAGCAATCATGTGGCGGTGATCGACACCTCCACCGCCCACCGGGTCAGCCCGGACTGGGACTATGGCTTTCCGGAGCTGTCCCCCGAGCACCGGGCGGCAATTGTGAATTCCAAGCGGGTAGCCAATCCCGGCTGCCACGCCAGCGGTTTTATTGCCGGGGTGTATCCTCTGGTGAAAAGCGGCGTAATTGCCCCGGATTTTCCCCTGACGGCTTACTCTCTCACCGGCTACTCCGGCGGCGGCAAGAAGATGATCGCGGAATACGAGGACGAAAACCGGGATCCCCGGCACGAAAGCGACCGGATCTACGCCACAAGTCTGACGCATAAGCATCTGCCGGAAATGCGGATGATATGCGGCCTGACGAAAAAACCGGTGTTTTCCCCGATCGTCGGGGACTTTTATGCCGGAATGGCAACCTCCGTGCTGCTGCCCGGCGTAGAAGCCCAGAGAGCCTGGGAGGCACTGAGCGACCACTATGCCGGTCAGAAGCTGGTGAGCGTTGCCCCTCTGGGCGGCGACGAGCCGGTGATTTACGCCAATACCTACGCCGGAAAGGACACCATGCGCATTCAGATCAGCGGGCAGCAGGATCAGTGCATGGTCACGGCGATTTTTGACAATCTGGGCAAGGGAGCCTCCGGCGCGGCGATTCAGAATATGAATCTGCTGCTGGGCCTGGAGGAAACCACCGGGCTGTCTTTGTAATACTGAACTCCAATTAAAATCTTTAAAAAAGATTTTAATTGCCTGAAGGGCATGGAGTTCATATGAGACTTGTT
>CAKTXO010000149.1 GCA_934630985.1 uncultured Oscillospiraceae bacterium
CTGTTGCTGAAGGTCAGCCGGGCGGAAAGGCCGTATTCCTCCGTCAGCGCCAGCACCTGCCGGGGATCGGCATTGCCGGTGCTCACCCGGCCTCCTGCCCAGAGGCAGTCCGCCGGTGCCCCATAGAGGGAGCCGATCTGGCACCAATCGTAGAAGTATTCCGTCTTTTCCCGATAAATCGGCAGAAACTTCCGATAAAAATCGTAAAATTCAAACAGTCCCGGCAAATGATACACTGCCTTCTCCATGGCAAATCCCTCCCTTTTTTCTATTATACGTCAATTTCTTCCAGGGGTAAATCCCGAAACGCGGTTTTTTTCCTTCCATTTTGCGGCAGAAGGTGGTATGATAGGAGGCAGAAATGATTTTGAAGGAGAGGCTGCGATGCTTCTGAATATGGAAAGCGTCTGTAAAACCTATGGAGATCGGGCGCTTCTGGATCATGTGAGCTTTTATATGAAATCAGGAGACCGGGTGGGTATCGTGGGCGTCAACGGCTGCGGCAAATCCACCTTCCTCCGGCTGGCCGCCGGGGTGGAAGCGCCGGACGAGGGAACCGTCAGCTACGACCCCAACGTCCGCCTGGGATATCTGCCGCAGAACCCGGCGTTCGACCCGGAAAACACGGTCATGGAGCAGGTAGAGGCGGGTCTTGACCCCACTGCCCGGGAAATCGCCCGTTACGAGGCGGTGGAAATTCTCACCCGGCTGGGCATTGAAGACGTGAATCAAAAAATGGGCACTCTGTCCGGCGGTCAGCGCAAGCGGGTGGCACTGGCCTCCGCCCTGGTGCATCCGGCGGATCTGCTTCTGCTGGACGAGCCCACCAACCATCTGGACGCGGAGATGATCGGCTGGCTGGAAAATTACCTGCAAGGCTTCTCCGGCGGCATTCTTCTCGTCACCCACGACCGGTATTTTCTGGAACGGGTGGCTCAGAAAACTATGGAGGTCAGCTTCGGAAAGTGTTACCTCTATGACGGCGGCTACTCGGCCTACCTGGACGGCAAAGCCCGGCGTGAGGAAATGGATGCCGCCGGCGAGCGCAAGCGGCAGACCACCCTGCGCCGGGAGCTCCAATGGGTGCTGCAAGGCCCCTGCGCCCGGGGTACCAAAAGCCGGGAGCGCTTAGAGCGGTACGAAAAGCTGAAGGCCGCCCAGCCCCCTCAGACGGAAGGCTCCCTGGCGCCCATCCAGGCTCTGTCCTCCCGGCTGGGAAAGAAAACCGTGGAGCTGCAAGGGATCACCAAGTCCTTTGACGGAAAATGCGTGCTGAAAAACTTCGACTTCCTGCTTCAGCGCACAGACCGGGTGGGCATCGTCGGCGGCAACGGTGCGGGAAAATCCACCCTATTAAACCTGATCGCGGGATACATTACCCCGGATTCCGGCACGGTGACCCTGGGCGAGACGGTAAGGCTGGGCTACTTCTCCCAGCACGCCCAGGAGATGAATCCGAATCTCACGGCGCTTCAGTACGTCAAAGAATTCGGCGACCGGATTGAGACTCCGGAGGGCGTGCTCACCGCCTCCAAGCTCATGGAAAATTTTCTCTTCTCCGGCCCCATGCAGCACCGGCTCATCAGCCGACTTTCCGGCGGTGAGAAGCGGCGGCTGTTCCTGCTGGGGATTCTGGCCTCGGCTCCCAACGTGCTCCTGCTGGACGAGCCTACCAACGACCTGGACATTCCCACCATGACGGTGCTGGAAAATTATCTGCAAAGCTTCCCCGGAGCCATCATCGCCGTGTCCCACGACCGGTATTTCCTGGATAAGCTGTGCAATCGGATTTTCGCCGTGGAAAAGGACGGGCAGGTGCGCCAGTACCCCGGAGGCTACACCGACTATCTCCAAAGTCTGGACATTCCTCGGGAGAAAAAGGTCAAGGCCGCCCCGGAGGCTCTCCGTCCGAAGCCCAAGAAGCTGAAATTCTCCTACAAGGAGCAGCGGGAATTTGAAACCATTGACGCTGACATTGCCGCCTTGGAGACAAAAATCGCGGAAAACAGGCGGCAGCAGGATATCGATGGGGCGGATTACGAAAAGCTTCAGGCGCTCATGGCCGAGCAATCTCAGCTGGAAGCCCAGCTGGAAGCAAAAGAAGAACGCTGGATGTACCTGACCGATCTGGCGGAACGGATCGCAAAGGGCGAATACAGTGAAATATGAGAAAGGGTAATACTATGAAACTGCTGGTAATCAACCCCGGCTCCACCTCCACCAAGGTGAGCTATTTTGAGGACGAGAAAAACGTCTACACCGAGTCCATCTTCCACGATGCCCCGGAGCTGCTGAAATATCCCACCACCAACGATCAGCTGCCCATGCGGATGCAGGTGATTGTGGATTTTCTGGCGCATCACGGCATGACCCCGGCGGACATGGACGTATTCGTAGGCCGGGGCGGCTGCGCCTATTCCCAGGCTTCCGGGGTTATGGAAATCGACGGGAAACTGGTAGAAGATACCGCCGCGGACAAGGGCGGCTCCGATCACCCGGCAAAGCTGGGCGTTATGCTGGCCTATGAACTGGGCAAGCGGTACGGCAAGCCCATGTACACCGTGAACCCCACCAATGTGGACGAGCTTTGCGACTACGCCCGGCTGACGGGCATTGCCGGGCTCTACCGCCGGGCTCAGACCCATGTGCTGAACCAGAAGGGCATTGCCGCCATCCACGCCAAGAAGCTGGGGCGGCGGTATGAGGATATGAATCTCATCGTCTGCCATGTGGACGGCGGCATTACCGTCACCGCTCACAAGTGCGGCAAAATGATCGACAGCACCGAAGGTGCCGGCGGCGACGGCCCCTTCACCCCCACCCGTCTGGGTTCTATTCCCATCATGGAGGTGCTCCAATATCTGGACGCAGGCCATTCCACCTCCGAAATGCGGGCTATGCTCTCCCGCTCCGGCGGCTTTGTCAGCCATTTCGGCACCTCCGACGCGGATAAGGTTCATGCCCTGGTAGAATCCGGCGATCCCAAGGCCTGCACCGTCTGGGGCGCCATGACCTATCAGCTGTGCAAGTCCATCGGTGCCGCCGCTGCGGTGCTGGAGGGCAAGGTGGACGGAATTCTGCTCACCGGCGGACTTATGCGCTTCCAGGATATTCTGGAAGGCGTTCAGCAGCGGTGCGGCTGGATTGCCCCCATCACCGTCTATCCCGGCGAGTGCGAGCAGGAGGCCATGGCCGACGCGGTGCTGGAAGTGCTCCGCGGAACCCGGCAGGCAAATCGCTACACCGGCACTCCGGTGTTTCAGGGGTTCCCCTGGGACAAGTAAAAAGCGAAGCCGGGTCGTATGACCCGGCTCTTCCGCACAAGATACCCTTACAAAATCCCGACCTGGGCAAGGCTCACCCAAATGAGCACCCCGCCGATCAGGAAGGACAAAAGGGACACCAGGTGTCCCAGATATTGGTTAATAAGGATGGCTGCGAAGTTGAACAAACCCACGCCGAAAATCATGGAGCCTACCAGCCCCAGAAGGAGCCAGCCGTTTTCCTCTTCCTCCCAGGTGACCCAGCCGAAGAGCAGCATGGGCGTCATAAAGACCGCAATTCCGAAAACCACCAGAAAAACATAGCCTATCGGGTGCTTTTCCTTGAACTGGGTGTCGGAGGCCGCGCTAAAATAGGCAGAGGCTCCCTTCGGCGGCAGCCAGAGATTCTTCTTTTTGGACTTCTTTTTCTTTCCCATATCTGCTTCTCCCGAAGGGCTGAATGCGCCCCAACATTTTTATTCTACCACAGCTCTCGCCTTTCGTCCATTCTCATTTCCGCCAAGGTTTGGGGCTCATTCTTATGCACCATCCCATCTTGCATTTTCCCGGATCTTCGGCTATGATAAAGGCACAAAAGGAGTGAGTCCCATGTACTAAGAAATCTCCCAAACCATAGAAAGCGAGGTTAACCACCGATGGAACCCACCTACGAAGAGAAATAGCCCTCGATGAACGCAGTGGTTAGGCAATTCATCGAGGGTTATTTCTTGTCTTGACAGAGCCGGCGGGGTTTGCTACAATACCCGAAAAACAAGGAGGATAATACCATGATTCCCTACGAAAAACTCTCCAAAAAGGAGAAACGGAAGCTGGATGCCGCGAAACGGAATACCTGGGGCAGCCTGAACCCGGTGACCCGGAAGCCCGCCAGCAGCAAGGCCTACAA
>CAKTXO010000150.1 GCA_934630985.1 uncultured Oscillospiraceae bacterium
GGTGGCGTTCAGCTGCTCCACCCACCGCTGAACCTCTTCCTTGGTGCCCACCGGGCACAGAATCAGAAATTCGTCGCCGCCCAGCCGGAACACATGGGCCTGGGGGAACTGCTTGACGCATGCCTCCGCCACAAACCGGAGCATTTCGTCACCGGCGGCATGACCCAGCCGGTTATTCAGCTCATGCAGGCCGTTCACGTCAATATAGATGACGGACAGGCGAATGAAAGTGCTGGGGTCGGTTTCCTCCACGAAGCGGGTGTAGGAGGAGCGGTTTTGCAGGCCGGTGGCCGCGTCCACGAAGCTGGCCTTGCGAAGCTGCACCTGGGCATCCAGCAGGCGATACCGGTCAAAAACCAGCTGCCGGACGCAGTAAAAGGACATGACGCAGTCGATGAGGTACAGCATAGGGAAGCGGTAACGCATGGTCTCGGAATAGGGAAAGCGTACAAGACCCCGGAAGGGGCCGTGGAAGGTGAGAAACAGCAGCAGCAGGAAATAGATGCTCAGGATCAGTCCCTTTTTCAGGTCGATCATGGTCATGAACAGAAAGGGGATAAAGACTACCCACAAAAGGGAAAAGCCATTGTTTCCGCCAAGAAGAATGTAACCGGTAAAGAGCAGCAGAAGAAGCCCGAAGAAAGTATCCTCCAGAATCTCAATGTGCTGATCCTTCCAGCATTGGCACAGATTCAGCCCCAGAACACCGGCGCCGCCCAGGGTGGTGATCAGCATCCCATAGGAATGCTGGAAAACGTTGGCAAGACTCATCAGCAGGAAAGCGGCAATGGCAAAGAAGGTCAGTGTCTTCAGCTGCTGCCACCGCTCCGGACGCTGCGCCTGCTTGATTTTTTGATCAGCGGCAAAAAGCTCCGCTAGCTTCTGTTTCATGGGGTACAATCGTTCCCTTCCTAGAGTATTCTCTCGGAAAGACAGAACATCTGGTCGAAATGTCGGATTCTTTCCAAGGTTCGTGGGTCGTAATTGTTGAAAATAATTATACAATAAACGGGGGCGATTTGCTAGTGTAAAAAATGACGAAATCGAAAATTTTTCGAAACTTCTTTCGTACCTAAGGGAAACCGGCGGGAGGAGGACAGAAAAGCACAGTTTGCAGGAGGCGGATTTTTAGATAATCCGTCAAATTGCACAAAGTTTTGACTTTCTTTTTTTAGGACTTGACAGAGGGAAAATCCGGTGTTAGGATATGGCCAAATTGAATCGCTTAGATAGAGGCGCGGTTCGCATCAGTACTTACCGACAAGGCAGGGTAGCCGTCGGCAGGGAAAGGGCTCACCGCCGAAGCGGAAAACAATCACCCTGTTGTTCCCGCTGGGTCGTCAGAGAATATCTGCCGGACTGTCACAAGAACTTTGTGAAGCGCTATCATTGGCTGTTCGGCTGAATTCATTTTGTCATGCCGCATTTCCATGGACCGCTTACCAAAGCGGTTCATTTTTATTTTACCGGGAAAGCCGGAATTTCAGAAATGAGAGGTTGACAACAATGAAGAAGCTCCTGTCCATCATCATGGTTCTGACCATGACCCTGTCCCTGGCCGCCTGCGGCGGCTCCGCTGCCCCTGCCGCCACCGAGGCCCCTGCGGCCGCCACCGCTGCCGCTCCCGCCGCTGACTCCGATGTGCCCGCCGGCCTGGAAGATGGCGTGCTGACCATCGCCATGGAGTGCGCCTACGCTCCCTACAACTGGACCCAGACCGACGACTCCAACGGCGCCGTGCCCATCGCCAACGTCCCCGGTTCCTACGCCAACGGCTACGACGTGATGATCGGCAAGAAGATTGCCGAGGCCAACGGCTGGCAGCTGGAGGTCATCCAGTCCGACTGGGACTCCCTGGTGCCCGGCGTCCAGAGCGGCACCTTTGACGCGGTCATCGCCGGTCAGTCCATGACTGCCGAGCGTGCCGAGCAGGTGGACTTCGCCGGCCCCTACTTCTACGCTACCATCGTCTGCGTGACCAAGGCTGACGGCAAGTTCGCAAATGCCGCTTCCATTGCCGACCTGGCCGGCGGCTCCTGCACCGCCCAGATCGCTACCATCTGGTATGACCAGTGCCTGCCCCAGATCACGGACGCTGCCATCCAGACCGCTGCCGAGACCGCTCCGGCCATGCTGATGGCTCTGGAAACCGACACCGTTGACTTTATCTGCACCGATATGCCCACTGCCCAGGGCGCCGTGGCCGCCTATCCCGATATGAAGATTCTGGATTTCTCCGGCACCGACGGCGACTTCCAGTTCTCCGATGAGGTTCGGGCTGAGAACGTGAACATCGGCGTGTCCGTTATGAAGGGCAACACCCTGCTCAAGGACAAGATCGACGCGGTGCTGAGCACCATGACCCCCGACGACATGAACGCTCTGATGGAGCAGGCCATTGCCGTCCAGCCCCTGAGCGAGGACTAAACTCGAAAAACAGCCAAGGCGGGAGGGACGTACCTCTCGCCTTACCCAGCGTCTATATATATTATTGTAAGGAGAAAGCACCATGGAAAAAATCACCCAACTCGGTGCCGATATCGTAAAGCTGTGGTCGAAATACGGCGGACCCTACCTCACCGGTATGCGCAACACCCTGGTGCTTGCGCTGGTCGCCACTGCTATCGGCTGCGTCATCGGCTTTATCTGCGGCATTCTGAACACTATTCCCTGCTCCGACCGGGATCCCATGCCCAAGCGGGTTCTGCTGAAAATCGTCCGGATCATCGTCCGGGTGTATGTGGAGGTTTTCCGGGGCACCCCCATGGTGCTACAGGCCGTGTTCCTGTACTACGGACTGCCCTATTTCACCAACAATACCATGAAGTTCACCAATATCTGGGTAGCTGCCGTTCTGGTTGTTTCCATCAACACCGGCGCTTACATGGCCGAGTCCGTCCGGGGCGGTATTATTTCTATTGACCCGGGTCAGACCGAGGGCGCCAAGGCCATCGGCATGAACCATGTCCAGACCATGCTCCATGTGATCCTGCCCCAGGCTCTGCGGAACATCATGCCCCAGATCGGCAACAACTTCATCATCAACGTGAAGGATACCTCTGTCATGTTCATCATCGGCTTCCCGGACTTTTTCTCTTCCCACCGGGCGGCGGTGGGCGCCAGCTACCTGTACTTCCCCTCTGCCACCGTGGAAATGGCAGGCTATCTGTGCATGACCCTGGCCGCCTCCTTCCTGCTGCGCTGGCTGGAAAAGAAGATGGACGGTGCCAGCGACTATGAGCTGGTTCAGGTGGATTCGCTGACCATGACCGCCGGAACCTACAACCATCCGGACAAGGGCACGCCCTTCGACGAGCAGAGCAGGGAATACCAGAATGTGGCACACGGAAGAAACAGGGGGGAACGCTGATATGGACGAACTGATTTTGCAGGTCAACCACCTGTCCAAGAGCTTCGGCACCCATGAGGTGCTCCGGGACATTGACTTTACCGTGAATAAGGGAGACGTGACCTCCATCATCGGTGCCTCCGGTTCCGGTAAATCCACCCTCCTTCGGTGCATCAATCTATTGGAGACTCCCACCTCCGGAGAAATTCTCTATCACGGCAAGAACGTGGTAGCCAAGGGCTTTGACGCCCCCTCCTACCGCTCCCATGTGGGCATGGTGTTCCAGTCCTTCAACCTGTTCAACAATATGACCGTGCTGGAAAACTGCATTGTGGGTCAGGTGCAGGTTCTGAAGCGGGGTCGGGCGGAAGCGAAAGATCACGCCATGCACTATCTGGAGAAGGTGGGCATGACCCCCTACATCAACGCCAAGCCCCGGCAGATTTCCGGCGGCCAGAAGCAGCGGGTGGCCATTGCCCGGGCGCTGGCTATGGATCCGGAGGTGCTGCTCTTCGACGAGCCTACCTCCGCACTGGATCCGGAAATGGTGGGCGAGGTGCTCAGCGTCATGCGCTCCCTTGCCCAGGAGGGCATGACCATGCTGGTGGTGACCCACGAGATGGCCTTTGCCCGGGACGTGAGCAACCATGTGGTGTACATGAACCAGGGCGTCATCTGCGAGGAGGGCGTGCCCGCCGA
>CAKTXO010000151.1 GCA_934630985.1 uncultured Oscillospiraceae bacterium
GCCAGGACGAAGGGACGCTGGATGGTGTAGGTGCCGTCCTTGACGGTTGCCTCGGTGGGGGTAACGCCCGCCACCTTCAGAGCCTTGACGGTATCCTTGACGGCAGCCAGAGAGGCATAGCCGATGGCGTCGGGGTTCTGGGCAACGGTGGTGATCACGTCGCCGGTGGAGCTCAGCTCCTGACGGTACTGGCAGGCGTCAACTACGCCCACGATCTCCTCAAAGCCGCCCCGGGTGCCGGAGCCGGCCTCCCGGCCGATGAGAACGATCTGGCTGTCATTGCCGCCGACTTCGGACCAGTTGGTGATCTTGCCGGTGTAGATGTCGGCAATCTGCTCCAGGGACAGGTCTTCCACAGGGTTGGCGGGGTTCACAATCATAGCGATGCCGTCGTAGGCCAGGACGGTTTCGGTCAGGCCGGCTTCCTTCTCAGCATCCTTCAGAGCACGGGAGGACAGGCCGATGTCACAGCGACCCTCCTGGACAGCCTGGATGCCGGAGCCGGAGCCGGTGGGGTTGTAGGTAAAGGTGGTGTCGGGGTTTGCCTCCATGAAGGCCTCGCCCAGAGCGCCGATGACCTTCTCCATGGAGGTGGAGCCGTCGGTGGCGACGGTACCGGAGAGCTTTGCGGCAGCGGTGGTTGCGGGAGCCTCCGTAGCGGGGGCGGCGGAAGCCGCTGGGGCGGTAGTAGCGGCGGGTGCGGCGGTCTGACCGCAGGCGGCCAGGCTCAGTGCCAGAATCAGGCACAGGGCAATGCTGACAATACGTTTCATTTTCTTTTATTCTCCTTATTGTTTCATTTGGGACTTACATCCTACGGTGCATATCCTACGCCTCCCTTGTAAAATCCAAAAGTCGGGAATTGTAAAGCCTCTGAAAAATCTTCAAGAAAACTTAATTTGTCATTCCGGGCATTTCATGCTATGATAATATAGCCAATTAAGGAGGTTAATGTATGAAAAAATGGTATCTGACCCTGATTTTGTGCCTGTTGCTGGCAGGCTGCACCATAAAGAACGAACCCGCTACCCTGCCCGCACCGGAGCCCGCCACCAAGCCCGTGGCGCAGACCAACTGGATTCAGCCTCTGCCCAACACCCTGAATCTGGAAGAGCCGGGCAGCTGCACCCTGTCCGTGTCCCTGGCAGAGGGGGACGTCTATCTGGACGATACCGGCGTATTGCGGATGAAGCTCACCGTATACGACTATGATCGCTACGGCGCGGCGGACATTGCCGCCCTGCGGGTGGGGGACACCATTACCATCGACACAGAGAATGTGGTGGTCAAGACGCTGAACGTGGACGAATACGGCACCGTGGACATCAACGGCGGTCTGAGCGGCGACGGCTACAGTCTGACCACCAACGACGATGCCACCTATCACCGGCTGCTGGAAAACGATTCCAAAGACTACCGGGAGCTTGGCACTATCACCGTGCCTGTGGACGAAAGCCTTGTCTACACCGATATGTCTCAGCCCGACAAGGAGCCCAAGGTCTATGTTTCCGGCGATTTCCTCGCCCCGGACAACGGAATTGACTATGGCTTCTATCCCCAGAACACCACCGTCCGGCTGGAGAACGGCCGGGCTATGGAAATGACCCGGGTCTTCGTGCCCTGAGAAATGACCCCTTCGCAGGAAGGGGACTTTGGCCGGGGCAGCCTTGTTAACGGTTGTCATTGCGAACCAGTGCGCACACTGGTGTGGCAATCCGTAACCCCAAGCCTTCCCCTCCGGGGAAGGTGTCTCGCGCGTCCCCCGCAAGCGCGAGACGGATGAGGGCAAAAAAACTCAGCGTGAAAGCCTGTGCGTGTGATCATCCACTCCGTAAATGTTTCGGCTCTGGTTCCTCCGGAGGCAATATTCTTGTTTCGGCAAGAACATTGAGAAGAAACCGACTTAGGGGGCGCTGCCGAAAAGCCGCCCCCTTGAGAATCCCCCGGCCGCTTCGCCGGAAGCGCACCAGAATGTTTCGGATTGCTATGGCAGTTCTTTTGAAAACACTCAGATAAAAAAGATTATTTGATATTTTACCCCGTTGTTTGCGTTTTGCAAACAACGGGGCTTTTCAGTTACATTTGTGTTTATTTGACGCTTATCCCCCAAAGATACTCCTTGCAAACCCCTACTTCCTGTGGTAAAATGAGTTGAAAATCCTGGAAAATTGGGTTATCGAGAGTTCTCACGAAAAAGCAAGGAGGAATCCATCGGAATGGTCAAAAATATTGCGGATTATCTGGAAATCACGGAAAAGAAGTTCGGAAGCAAAATTGCCTACACCGATGAAGCCAGGGAAATCACCTTTTCTCAGCTGAAGGCGGCTGCTCTGCAAATCGCCAGCGGCCTGCTGGACTGCGTGAGCATCGGCACCCCGGTGCTGGTGTACATGAATAAGAGCGTGGAGGTTATCGAGGCCTTTCTGGGCGTTGCCTACACCGGCGGCTTCTATGTGCCCATCGACATTCAGATGCCCTATGAGCGGGTGAAGCTGATCATCGACACTCTGGGCGCCAAATGCCTGATCACCCGCCGGTGCGACACCCTGCCGGAAGCGGTTCAGCAGGCCTGCACCGTGCACTACATTGAGGATTTTCTGGCAAATGACACGGTACGCACCGAAGAAATCCAGGCTCGGCAGCGCCGCTCCATCGATACGGATCCGGTTTACGCCATCTTCACCTCCGGCTCCACCGGCGTGCCCAAGGGCGTGCTGGTCAGCCACCGCTCCGTCATCAATTTCACCGAATGGTGGTGCGAGACCTTCGAATTTGACGAAAATGAGGTTTTCGCCAACCAGACTCCCTTCTACTTTGACGCTTCCGTCAAGGACATCTACGCCACTTTGCGCTGCGGCGCCACCATGCACATTGTCCCCCGGAAGCTGTTTTCCCTGCCCAAAAAGCTGGTTCAGTTCCTGATCGACAAAAAAATCACCTGCATCGACTGGGTGCCCTCGGCTTTGTGCATGATCGTCAACTTCCGGGCTCTGGACAAGGAAAAGCCGGAAACCCTGAAAAAGGTCATGTTCCTGGGCGAGGTCATGCCCACCAAGCAGTTCAATCTGTGGCGCAGAGCCATGCCCCAGGTGAAATTTGCCAACCTCTATGGCCCCACCGAGGCCACCGGCGACTGCACCTACTATAAAATCGAGCGGGAATTTGAAGACACCGAGCCCATTCCCATCGGCTACGCCTGCAATAATACAGAGGTTCTGCTGCTGGACGGTGACCGCCTCGTCACCGAGCCGGAGACCGTGGGCGAAATCTGCGTCCGGGGCTGCTCTCTGGCCCACGGCTATTTCAACAATCCAGAGAAGACCCGGGAGGCCTTCGTCCGCAACCCCCTTCAGCCCAACTATTACGAGCGGATTTACCGCACCGGCGACCTGGCCAAGTACAACCGGTACGGCGAGATCGTCTTCCTTGCCCGGAAGGACTCTCAGATCAAGCACATGGGTCACCGGATTGAGCTGGGCGAAATCGAGACGGCTCTGGGAGCCGTCCCCGGGGTGCGCAGAGGCTGCTGCCTGTATGAGCACAAAACCCAGAAGATCGTGGCCGTCTACGAGGGCGAGTTGGATCCCAAAGCACTGACCGAGCAGCTGAAGGGCAAGCTCCCCGCCTATATGATTCCCAACCGGTACGAGGTTCTGGCGGAAATGCCCATCAATCTCAACGGGAAAATCGACAGAACGCTGCTGAAGCAGCAGTATATTAAGGAGAATTGACATGAAAGAACAAATTCTGGAGCTGCTGGAAACCATCCGTCCCGACGTGGACTTTCAGAAGGAGACGCACCTCATTGACGATGAAATTCTGGAATCCTTCGATGTGATTCAGATCGTCACCACCCTGATGGACGAATTCGACATCTACATTGATGCCGACGACATTGAGCCGGAAAACCTGAACAATCTGGACGCCATCTGCGCTCTGGTTGAGCAGAAAAAGTCCGAAGCGTAAATGGAGGCTCCATCCTTTTCCCCGGGGGATGTCCATATCTTTCCGGGCGAGCTGATTGACGAGCGGATGTATCTCATCCC
>CAKTXO010000152.1 GCA_934630985.1 uncultured Oscillospiraceae bacterium
ACCGACTGCGAGGAGCTGCTGAACTGGCTGACCGAGAAGAATCACCCGGTTCTGGGCATGGAGCCTCTGATGTAATTTGGATTAAAATTGAGCCCGGAAAGGAAACTTTCCGGGCTCAATTTTTGAAGTTTTCTCTGAGGGCGGCGAAAGAATCAAACCCGGCGGGAATGCCTGATATAGATAGAATTATACTGATTTCGCTGGACAATTGGAATTAGCTATGCTATACTAAAAGAAAAAATGCAATTTCAGGCGGCGCTATCATTCCGTCCGGGCATTTCGGCATTTTTGCCGGATGGCAGGGCATCGCCCAAAAAGAAAGGGGCTTATCTTTATGCCAAAGGTCGTATTCCAAATCGAAGGCGGCAAGCCTGTTACCGTCGAGTGCAATGTCGGCGACAACCTTCTGGAGCTGGCTCGCCGCTCCAATGTGGCCATTGACGCACCCTGCTCCGGCAACGGCTCCTGCGGTAAGTGCCGCGTCAAGCTGGTGGAGGGCGAGCTGGAATCCATGCCCACCCGGCATATTTCGGACGAAGAGTACAAGGAGGGCTGGCGGCTGTCCTGCGCCTCCAAGGTCATTGCCGACTGCACCATTTTCGTGCCGGACATTGCCAGCGCCTATCAGTCCCGGATGAAGACCGCCGACCTGAGCAGCCCCAAGGAAGTGGCGATTTTTGACGAGTGCCAGGAGAATCTGAAGCACAGCGGCATTCACTTCAAGAATGCTTACCTGGCTCAGGTGCTGACGCTGGCGGAGCCTTCCCTGGAGGACACCATGCCGGACAACGAGCGGCTGACCTGGGCCATCGAGGAGGCGCTGGGCGTGGAGCATGTGCGCATTCCCTTCCCGGTGATGGTGAAGCTGGCTCATACCCTTCGGGAGAACAATTTCCGCGTCTGCGTCAAGGGCGAAAAGAAGGGGGATACCTTCGAATGTATGGAGGTCTGCGCCCCCGAGGACACCGCCATTGTGGGCTGCGCCATCGATATCGGCACTACCACCGTGACCATGGTGCTGATGGATCTGACTTCCGGCAAGCTGCTGGCCAAGGGTTCCTCCGGCAACGGCCAGATCCGCTACGGCGCGGACGTCATCAACCGAATCATTGAGCAGGGCAAGCCCGGCGGCAAAAAGAAGCTCCAGGATGCCATTCTGAAGGAGACGCTGGTGCCCATTCTGGCAAACCTGTGCAAGACCGCCGGAATCAATGCCCGGAGCATTCTCCGGCTGTGCGTGGGTGCCAACACCACCATGAACCACCTGTTCGTGGGCGTGGATGCCCAGAGCGTCCGGATGGAGCCTTATGTGCCCAGCTTCTTCCACTGGGACGGTCTGCTGGCGGGAGATCTGAAGCTGCCCGCCAACCCCTTGGCGCCTGTGCTCATTGCCCCGAACATCGGCTCCTATGTGGGCGGCGATATCACCGCCGGTACTCTGGCCTCCGGCATCTGGGACAAGGACGAGATGAGCCTGTTCATCGACCTGGGCACCAACGGCGAAATTGTCTTCGGAAACCGGGACTTCCTGATGAGCTGCGCCTGCTCTGCCGGCCCGGCCTTTGAGGGCGGCGATATTTCCTGCGGTATGCGGGCAACCGACGGTGCCATGGAGGCCGTGACCATTGACGTGGACACCATGGAGCCTACTGTCTCCATCATTGGCGACGCGGGGCAGAAGTGCGTGGGCATCTGCGGCTCCGGTATCATCGACCTGATTTCCGAGCTGTATCGCTGCGGCATCATCAACGCCAAGGGCCTGTTTGTCCGGGAGGGCAAGCGGGTGAAACGGGATGCCCACGGCATGGGTCGGTATGTGGTGGCCTTCCCGGAGGAATCCGAGACCGAGCGGGAGGTTTCCCTGAACGAGGTGGATATCGACAACTTCATCCGTGCCAAGGGCGCCATTTTCTCCGCCATCGATACGCTGCTCAAGTCCGTGGATATGACCGTGGATATGATCGACCGGGTTTACGTTGCCGGCGGCATCGGCAGCGGCATCAACATGAAAAACGCGGTGAACATCGGCATGTTCCCGGACGTGGATATTGAGCGGTTCCACTACATCGGCAATTCCTCCCTCACCGGCGCCTACGCCATGGTCATGAGCAATGAGGCCGAGGCCAAGTGCGCCGAGGTGGCCGCCAACATGACCTATCTGGAGCTGAGCACCTATCCCGGCTACATGGATTCCTTTGTGGCCGCCTGCTTCCTGCCCCACACCGACCGGAGCCTGTTCCCCCACAGCATTCAGGAGAGATAACATGGAAATTGAGAATCACAAGGAAGAAGTGCCCTTTGCCTTCTACGAGGAAAAATTCCGGGCGCTGAACCCGGAAGAAGCCCTTTCCCGGCTGCCCAGCGTCCGTTGGGACGGAAAGGAATTTGTGGTGGGGCTTCTGGGTCGGGAATACGCCATCCGGCACCCGGATTACGCCATCTGCGCCCTGGACAATGGGTCGGCGCCTACCCTGCCTGCCCAGACCTTTTTGCTGCGCTATCTGCTGGAAAGCCGGGACGTAAGCTGGCAGGGTCAGTGGAAAACCTTCCGGGAAATGCCCTGGGGAGAAATGTACATCAAGCCCTACACCGGCCGGGTGCTGACCCGGGCGGCCTTCACCTTCGGAACCCGGCTGGCGGCGTTCCGGGCGGCGGCGGAGAGCCTGGGAGGACTGCCTCTGCCCAACGGCGACGCGGGCTTCCAGTTTGACCTGATCGGGGGCTATCGGATGCGGATCCTGGTCTGGGAGGGGGACGAGGAGTTCCCGCCCAACGCCCAGGTGCTCTATTCCGACAATTTTGCGGAAGGATTTGCCGCGGAGGATCGGGTGGTGGCGGGAGATCTGCTGATTTCCGCGATCAAGAGCCGGATGTAATACGATTTCTTAAGTAAAATGATTTCATCATTTTACTTAAGCCGTTTCGCGGCAGACCGCCTGGGCGGCGGTAAGAAATGTATTGACTTCGTTTTTTAGCGGCAGTGGCCGCTGGCCGCAATCCTGCGGCCTCATAAAACGCTTTTAAGCGTTTTATGAAAAACTCGTATAACAGACCAAAGCAGCTCCCGCTAAGGGACTGGCGGAGTCGGGCGGCCACTGTCACAGCTGCCCGCAAAATCAATGGAGGGTATCCCTATGGATTTTCTGGAAATTGCCAACGCCCGGCAGTCCTGCCGGAGCTATGATCCCCGACCGGTGGAGGAAGAAAAGCTGAACGCCGTTCTGGAGGCGGTAAGGCTGGCTCCCTCCGCCTGCAACAGTCAGCCCTACCACCTGACGGTCTGCAAAGGGGAGGCGGCAAAGGCTGTCGCCAAGGCCTGTCAGGGCATGGGAATGAATCCGTTTGCGTCCCAGGCACCGGTACTCATTGTGATTTCCGAGCAGCCCTACAGCAAGTCCGCCGGTCTGGGAGCGAGAATGAAGAACAACGATTACCGCTCCATCGACATCGGCATTGCCGCCGCCTATCTGACCGCGGAAGCCACGGCGCAGGGGCTGGGCAGCTGCATTCTGGGGTGGACCGACGACAAGAAGCTCCGGGAGATCACAGGGCTGGACGCCCCTGCCCGACTGGTGATTACCCTGGGGTATGCCGCGGAAGGGGAGACCCTGCGGGTGAAGACACGAAAGAGCCTGGAGAAGCTGGTAAGCACGAAGGAGTAAGAAATCCGAGGTTCCTTGGCGTTTTTGTGAAGAACACATTGGGGCGGCGGAACACACCGTTCCGGAATTTCCGGGTATGATAATAGGCCGATGAAGGGCATCGGCCCCTACGGATTCTTTCGGAAGATTTCTCAAACAAGCCAAAAAGAAGCCCGGCCGGGGAAATCCGGCCGGGCTTCTTTGCTTGTTTTGGGTGGGGTTAACGGACGTACTCGATGACCACCCGGCGGTTAGGCTCCACACCGGTGGAATGGGTGGTGATGTTCTCCATGTCCTGAAGGGCGGCGTGAATCACATGCCGCTCGTAGGCGTTCATAGGCTCCAGGGT
>CAKTXO010000153.1 GCA_934630985.1 uncultured Oscillospiraceae bacterium
CGCTCCATGGCGGCATAGTGTTCTTCAAAGGTTTCCATTTTCTTCAGCTCTCTTTCGCGCGCAGCAGCCGCTGCATGGTTTGGCTGGCGTTCAGGTCAGCCTTGCCCTCTCCGGGGGTCAGCCGGATGGTGATGGATTTATGAAGCCGGGTGATTTCCAGCAGCCCCACATCCTGGAAAATATCCAGGCAGATGCTCAGCTGTCCCAGGCTCAGGGGCTTGCCCGCCCAGCGGACGATTTTCCGGCACAGGCACAGGGGAGATTCCTGTATCTCGGTTCCTACACCGGCCAGATACCGCCAGACCATGGCAAGCATGGCTCGGTCGGGAAGGCTTGAGACGCTTTCCCGGGACAGATGCTCTCCCTTTTGCAGGGCGCGGTACAGGGAGGTCTCCGCAGAGCAGGCGGCTCGGCAGCTGGGACGAATATCCAGCAGGTTCATCTGAACGATCCGGTCGCCCCGGTATTCGTTGACCTGAGGCTGGAAGGCCACGTCCACCAGGTCTCCCTGGGCAATGGAAACGCTCTGGGGATTGGCGGAAAAGTAGATGGCGCCGAAGGTGAAATGCCCCTTGCGCAGCCGCAGCCGCATGTGTCTGCCGCCGCCTACCATGCTGATCCGGTCGATGGTCAGACCGGACATGGACAGCACCGGCTTGGGGCAGCCGTTGCCGCAGGGTTCCAGAACCTTCAGCGAATCGATGCCCGGAATGGTCAGAAGCTCCGGGTCAATGGCACAGTCAATGTCCAGGCTGGTGCGGGGCAGGTCGTCCTGGTAGTAGTCCGCGGCCAGAGCGCAGATCTGACGGCGGAATTCCGGAATGTTCTTCCGGCTGATGGTAAAGCCTGCCGCCAGCTCATGACCGCCGTAGCTTTCCAGCAATGGGGACAGAGCACTCAGGGAGGCGAACAGATTGAAGCCGCCGTGGCTTCGGGAGCTGGCCTTGCCGTGGTCGCCGTCCAGGCAGATGAGAAAGGCCGGACAGGCGTATTCCTCGGCAATCCGGCTGGCGACGATTCCCACGACTCCCTGATGCCAGCTTTCGTCCGCCAGGACGATGGCCTCCGGGGGCTTTCCGGCGGGGAGCATGGCCACCGCCTGCCGGTAAATTTCCGATTCCACCGCCTGCCGCTGCCGGTTCAGGGCGCACAGGGCTTTGGCGGCATCCGCCGCCTCCTGGGGGTCATCGGTGAGAAACAGCTTCACAGCCAGATCGATTTGTCCCATCCGGCCTGCGGCGTTGATTCGGGGAGCCAGCATAAAGCCGATGGTGGAGGAGGTAACGGTTTTGGGGTCGCAGCCGCACTCGGCCATGAGAGCGGCAATGCCGGGGCGCTTGGTGTGCGCCAGCAGCTCCAGCCCCCGGGCGGCAAAGACCCGATTCTCCCCCCGCAGGGGCATCACATCCGCCACGGTACCCAGGCACACCATGTCGGCGTACTCCGACAGCACCGCCTCCGTGTCCCCGCACAGGGCGCAGGCCAGCTTGAAGGCAATGCCCACGCCGGAAAGATCCTTGTGGGGATAGCCCCCGTCCGGCCGGTGGGGGTCAACCACCGCGACTGCCTCAGGCAGAGCGTCCTTACATTCGTGGTGGTCGGTGATGACCAAGTCCATGCCCAGCTCCTTGCACAGCTGAGCCTCAGACAGGGCGGTAATGCCGCAGTCCACGGTGACGATGAGCTGAACCCCCTCGTCGTGAAGCTGGTGCAGGGCAATGGCGTTCAGACCGTAGCCCTCCTCCAGCCGACCGGGGATGTAGCTGACGCAGCTGCCCCCGTGGCGGCGGAGAAAGTCCGTCAGAAGGCAGGTGGCAGTAATGCCGTCCACGTCATAGTCGCCGAAGACCGCGATTTTTTCCTTGTTTTCGATGGCCAGCGCCACCCGTCCGGCAGCCAGCGCCATATCCGTCATTAAAAAAGGGTCGGGCAGGGGGGCGCTGCGATCCAGATAGTTCTTTGCCTGGGCACCGTCCTGAATGCCTCGGGCGGCCAGCACCATGGCAGACAATGGGGCGTAGCCCGCACTTACCAGGGCGTTCACCGAAGTCATATCCGGCTTCTTCTCATTCCAAATTCCGTATTTCACCTTAGCACACATCCAGTAATAAGCATTTTCCTTACATTATAACAAAAAACCGGACAATGTACAATAGGAAGATGGAATTTTCTTTCATTCTCCCGGGGCACGGCTCAGCTGAAGCAGGGCGACGGTGACCATAGGGGCGGCAATCATCCCGGCAATGCCCCACAGACGGCAGCCGATATACAGGGCGGCAAGGGCGGCCAATGGGTCAAGTCCCAGATGCTGTCCCAAAAGCTTGGGTTCCAGAATGGAGCGGGTCAGAGCGGCGGTGGCGTAGGTTCCGGCAATGCCCAGAGCCAGAACCCGGTTCCCTTGCAGAAAGCACACCAGCGCCCAGGGGATCAGCACCGTCCCCGTGCCGAAGACGGGCAGGGCGTCCACCAAAGCAATGACGAAAGCCCACAGAAGGCTCCTGGGAATCCGCAGCAAAGTCAGTCCTCCGGCGATGATGCAGTAGGTGACGCTCATGAGCTTCAGCTGGGCTGTCAGCCAGCTGCGAAGCATCCTGCGCAGCCGTTTGATCCGGCTTTCCAGGGCGGCCAAAGTGTCCCCGGGAATTTTCCCCAGGAGCCACCGGCGGATTTTCGGAAGGCGTGCGGAAAGAAGAAAGGCGGAGAGAATTCCGGTGCCGAAGCCCAGAGTACTGTCCGGCAGACGGCTCAGAAGCCTGCCTGCCAGCCCCAGAAGCCAGGCGGTGGCTTTGCCCAGAAGGGCACTTCCGTCGGAAAACAGCAGATGCAGGTTCTCCGCCAGCACAGACTGCAAATGCCGGGGTGCCCGGGCGGTCAGAGCCAGAAGATTGGTCTGCACCAGATCAAGACCGGCTCGAGCGGCTTCCTCCAGGTCAGGCAGAATTCCTGCCAGGGAGCGCAGCTGCCGCAGCACTGCGGCGCACAGCACCGTCAGAACCAGAATCAGAAGACCGAAGGCCAGGCTTACGCTCAGAACGGCGGCGGCCTGCCGGGGCAGCCGGAGGCGGTTTTCCAGAAAGCGTACCATGGGCTCCGCCGCCAGAGCCAGGACAAGCCCAAGCAGGAAGGGACGGATGAGCGGCAGCAGGAACCGGACAGTCAGCCACGCAAGGACAAGGCCGGTCAGAAGGAAAACAATGCGCTTTCGGGGAAGGCTCACGGCGAATCCTCCTTTCAATGGAAGATAAGGGGTTGCTTTTTTGGAAATGTGTGTTACAATGACATCCATGGAGAACAAGTGTCGTTCTGCTGAAAACGACAGCGGAAATATCAGGAGGTCGAACATGTCAACCAAACCCAAATACTACATTGTGGAAGCATCCGCACTGCCGGAGGTATTTCTGAAGGTGGCGGAGGCCAAGCGCCTGCTGTCCACCGGCGAAGCAGCCACGGTGAACGAAGCCACCAAGATGACGGACATCAGCCGCAGCGCTTTCTATAAGTACCGGGACGCGGTGCTTCCCTTTCAGAATATGATGACCGGCCGGATCATAACCTTCCAGCTGCTGCTCCACGACGAGCCGGGACTGCTGTCCCATATTCTTGCCGTATTTGCCGATACCAAGGCCAACATCATTACCATCAATTCCATTGTGCCTACCAACGGCACGGCGGTGGTCACCATTTCCGCGGAGACCATGGATTTGACGGTGCCTTTGGAGGAGATGCTGCGGCAGCTGAGCGCTACCCGGGGCGTGGTCAAGGCGGAAGTTCTGGCAGGTTAAACTATGGAAAAGCTTGGGGGCATCTTTGGATGCCTCCTTTTTTCGGCTGCTTTTTCGTCACATTCTGCCCTTCCTTGACATAGGCTGTGCCGGGAGGGAGGAATATGCTTCTTGTCCAGAAATACGGAGGAACATCCCTGGCGGATGCCGGACGGATTCGGGC
>CAKTXO010000154.1 GCA_934630985.1 uncultured Oscillospiraceae bacterium
CTGCCGTGCATCAGCGCGTCCATGCCGTCCTGAACCAGCCGCTCGGTGCGGGTATCGATGGAAGACGTGGCCTCGTCCAGAATCATCACCGGAGGATCCGCCACCGCCGCCCGGGCAATGGCAATCAGCTGCCGCTGACCCTGAGAAAGGCTTGCGCCGTTGCCGGTGAGCACTGTCTGATACCCTTCCGGCAACCGGGTGATGAAGTCGTGGGCATTGGCCAGCTTCGCCGCTCGGATACACTCGTCGTCGGTGGCATCCAGCTTGCCGTAGCGGATGTTGTCCATCACCGTGCCGGTGAAGAGGTTGGTTTCCTGAAGCACCACGCCCAGGGAGCGGCGCAGGTCGGGCTTGGCGATCTTGTTGATGTTGATGTTGTCGTATCGGATCTTGCCATCGGCAATGTCATAGAACCGGTTGATGAGGTTCGTAATGGTGGTCTTGCCCGCGCCGGTGGCGCCCACGAAGGCAATCTTCTCGCCGGGATGGGCATAGAGCGTCACGTCATGGAGCACCGTCTTCTCCGGCACATAGCCGAAGTCCACATTCGTCATGGTAATGTCGCCCTTCAGCTCCGTGTAGGTCACGGTGCCGTCTGCCTTGTGGGGATGCTTCCAGGCCCAGTGACCGGTGCGCTTTTCGGTTTCCGTAATATTGCCCTGGTCGTCGATTTCCGCGTTGACCAGCCGGACATAGCCCTCGTCCTCCTCGGACTTCTCGTCCATCAGCTCAAAAATCCGCTCGGCACCGGCCAGAGCCATGACGATGGCGTTGATCTGGTTGGACACCTGGGAAATGGGCATATTGAAGGAGCGGGACAGAGTCAGGAAGCTGATAAGCTTGCCCAGGGTCAGCAGGCTGCCGCCGGAGGATACCGCCAGCAGGCCGCCTACGATGGCAAGAATGGCATACTGGGCATAGCCCAGGTTGTTGTTCAGGGGGCCCATGCAGTTGGAATAGGCACCGGCAAGATAGGCGTCCTTGCGAAGCTTCTCGTTCAGCTCATCGAACTGCGCCTTGCACACATCCTCGTGGGTGAAAACCTTCACCACCCGCTGGCCGTTGATCATTTCCTCCACATAGCCGTTCACCGCGCCCAGAGAACGCTGCTGGCCGATGAAGAACTTGGCGGATTTTCCCGCGATCAGCTTGGTGACAAACACCACCGCCAGCACGGTAATCAGCTGGAGCACCGTCAGGATGGGTGAGGTGATGATCATCGTGATGAGCACCACCACCAGGGTCACCACCGAGGAAGCGCACTGGGGAATGGCCTGGGAAATCATCTGCCGGAGGGTATCGATGTCGCTGGTGTAGCGGCTCATGATGTCGCCGGCGGGATGGGTGTCAAAGTAGCGGATGGGCAGGGTCTGCATGTGGGTGAACAGCTGATCCCGGATGGAACGCTGGGTGCCCTGACTGACCTTGGCCATCAGGTAGTTGCAGAAGAAGGCGGACACCAGACCCACCAGGTACACGCAGGCCATCATACTCAAAAAGCGCAGCAAGGGGGCAAAATCCGGAACAGCCTGGGACAGCATGGGGGTGATGTAGTCATCCACCAGGGCTCCCAGGGAGGCGGAGCTGGCTGCCTGCGCCACCGCGCTGAACACAACGCTTACGCCCACCACTGCCAGGGTGCCCTTGTACTGAGCCATATAGGAAAGAAGCCGGGAAATGGTCTGCTTGGGGTTTTTCGCCATGCGGCCGTCGCCGCGCATTTTCACATGAGCCATTATTCCATCGCTCCTTTCGTCTGGGATTCATAGACCTCCCGGTAAATCCTGCTGGTCTTCAGAAGCTCGTCATGCTTGCCCAAGTCCACGATCTTACCGCCGTCCATGACGATAATCAGATCGCAGTTTTCCACGGAGGAAATCCGCTGGGCAATGACGATTTTTGTGGTTTCGGGAATCTCCCCGGACAGCGCCTGCCGGATGGAGGCATCGGTGTGGGTGTCCACGGCGGAGGTGGAGTCATCCAGAATCAGAATCTTAGGCTTTTTCAGCAAAGCCCGGGCAATGCACAGCCGCTGCTTCTGGCCGCCGGAGACGTTGGTGCCGCCCTGCTCGATGTGGGTGTCGTAGCCCTCCGGGAAGGAGCGGATGAAGTCGTCGGCACAGGCAATCTTGCAGGCATGAACCATTTCCTCGTCGGTAGCGTCCGGGTTGCCCCAACGCAGATTTTCCCGGATGGTGCCGGAGAAGAGCACGTTCTTTTGGAGCACCATGGAAACCGCGTCCCGAAGTGCCTTCACATCGTAATCGCGCACGTCCACGCCGCCTACCCGGATACTGCCCCGCGCCACGTCGTAAAGTCTGGGAATCAGCTGAACCAGGGTGGACTTACTGGAACCGGTGCCGCCCAGAATGCCCACCGTCATGCCGGAGGCAATGTGCAGGTTGATATCCTCCAGGGCATACCGGTCGGCGGTCTTGGAGTAGCGGAAGGACACGTTGTCAAAGTCCACGCTGCCGTCTTTCACCTGCATCACGGGGTTGTCGCAATCCTTCAGCTCCGGCTCCTCGGTGAGAATCTCCGTGGTGCGGCGCATGGGAGACCGGGACATGGTGATCATCACAAAGACCATGGACAGCATCATCAGCGCGCTGAGGATCTGGGTGGTGAAGGTGAACATGGAGGTCAGCTGACCGGTGGTCAGGCCTGCCGCGGCATTGTTTCCGGAGGCAACCACCATGGCCGCGCCCAGATAGGAAATCACCAGAATGCAGGTGTACACGGAAAACTGCATCAGGGGATTGTTGCAGGCCAGAATCCGCTCGGCCTTGCAGAAATCCTTGTAGATGCTCTCGGATACGGAGGTGAATTTCTCCGTCTCCCGGGCCTCCCGGACAAAGGACTTGACCACCCGGATGCCGTGGACATTCTCCTGAACCACGTTGTTGAGCCGATCATAGGTCTTGAACACCCGGTCAAACAGGGGGAACACCATCCGAATCAGGATGAACAGACCCAGACCCATCAGCGGCAGCACCACGCAGTACACCAGGCACAGCCGGGGGCTGACGGAGTAGGCGTTCGCCGTGGCCAGAATCAGCATCATGGGGCAGCGGATGGCCATCCGGATCATCATCTGGAAGGTCATCTGAATGGTGGCCACATCCGAGGTCAGCCGGGTGACGATGGACGCGGTGGAAAACCGGTCAATATTGGCAAAATCAAATTCCTGCACCTTATAATACATATCGTGGCGCAGATTCCGGGCAAAGCCCGTGGCTGCCCGGGAGGCAAGCACCGCCGAGGCAACGCCGAAAATCAGGGAGATCAGGGCGTAGAGCATCAGCAGTCCGCCGTAGCGCACCACCGCGCCCATATCCGACTGGCTGACGCCCAGGTCAACGACCTTCGCCAGCACCAGCGGAATCCTGGTTTCCATGTAGACCTCGCCGATCATGGTGACGGGGCCCAGAATGGCGTCCCATTTATACTCCCGGACGCACCGGACAAGGGTTTTTATCATGCTTTGGTTTCCTCCTTCGGATGATTTTCCCCGCAATCGGGGTGAACGTTGTCAATGGCTCGCTGCAAGAACCTTCGAAACTGCTCCCGCTCCTCCGCGGAAAAGCCCCGGACGATCCGCTCCTCGTTTTCCGCAATCTGCTGGTGCATTACCTCATGGCAGGCGCGGCCCTTTTCCAGAACCACAATCCGTTTGCTCCGCCGGTCTTTGAGGTCGGTTTCCAGGGCGATAAAGCCCTTCTGCTCCAGCCGGGACAGAAGCCCGGATACGGTGGGATGTGTCAGCTGTAAGGTCGTTTCTACGTCCTTGGCATAGGTAGGGCTGTCCCCCCGGTGGAACAGGAAGGCCATCAGCCGTCCCTGGGACGCAGTCAGATCCATTTTTTCCAGGTTTTCCGTCATCGTCTGATCGCAGCACCAATGAAGAATGCGAATCAGATGACCATAGT
>CAKTXO010000155.1 GCA_934630985.1 uncultured Oscillospiraceae bacterium
TCCACATCGGGGTGCGCCTTGGTCACGGCCTCCACACCCTCGGGGGCACCGATGATGTTCATCATAATGATGTTCTTGCAGCCGTGCTGCTTCAGAAAATCAATGGCCGCGATGGCGCTGCCGCCGGTTGCCAGCATCGGATCCACCACGAATACCTGCCGGTTGCCAATGTCATCGGGCAGCTTGCAGTAGTACTCCACAGGCTTGTGGGTCTGAGGATCCCGGTACAGGCCGATATGTCCGATCTTGGCAGAGGGAATCAGAGACACCATGCTGTCCACCATGCCCAGGCCTGCCCGCAGAATGGGCACGATTGCCATCTTCTTGCCGGCCAGCATCCGGCAGGTAGCGGTGGTGATGGGGGTCTCCACCTTGACCTCCTTCAGAGGCAGGTTCCGGGTCGCTTCATAGCACATCAGGCCGGCGATTTCGCCAACCAGCTCCCGGAACTCCTTCACCGAGGTATCCTTGCTGCGCAGGATTGCCAGCTTGTGCTGAATCAGGGGATGATCGAGGACGCATACTTTAGCCATTGTTTCTTTCTCCTTTATTCACTTATTTGGTTTTCCGCTTTCAGTCGTTCCGCCCGCTCCCGTTCGGCCTGGCTCAGGCGCAGGTAGTTGGGGGTCAAGGCGTTGGCATCGCCGGGCTCCCCGGCCTTCGCCATAGCCTCGGCGCCCAGGGCAACGCCGGAAGCCCGCTGGTGCATCCGGTGCTCCGGAGGCAGAACCAGGGCAGGAACACGCTCCAATAGGGTATTATAGCACAGATTGCTGCCATCGCCAACCAAAAAAATCGGTTCTCGTAAATTTTCCAGTTCTTCCCCCAGCTCCGCCAGGGAAATGGCGCGATCCGGGGTTTTCCGCTCCAGCTTTCCGTGGTTAACATAAAACAGGGCGTTATAAACCTGGCTTCTTCTGGCGTCCATGCAGGGGCACACATAGCCCTGATAGCCGCCGAAGGACAGAGCCATGGCTTCCAAAGTGGACACGCCGTAGCAGGGAATTTCCCGACCCCAGGCCAGGCCCTTGGCCGCCGCCACGCCGATGCGCACGCCGGTAAAGGAGCCGGGGCCTGCCGCCACTGCCGCCGCGGTCACATCCTCCACGGTTTTCCCGCATTGGTCAAGCAGGGATTGCGCCATGACGAGCAGGGTCTGGCTGTGGGTCAGTCCCGTATTCTGGTAGCACTCTCCCAGGAGCTTCCCGTCCTCCAGCAGCGCCACGGAGGCCGCCTTGGCACTGGTCTCAAAGGCTAAAATCAGCATATCCCTGTCCCCCTTCGATAGTGATCTGCCGGGTGTTTTCCCCCAGCTTTTCGATGGTCACGGTAACGGCGTTCTCCATGGCGTCGGCCACATTTTCGCTCCACTCCACGGCGCACACGCCCTCCCGCTCCAGGTAGTCCTCCCAGCCGATGTCCCACAGGTCGTCGGAGGAGGCCAGCCGGTACATGTCAAAATGAAACAGCGGCAGCCGCCCGCCCAAATATTCGTTGACGATGGTATAGGTAGGGCTGGTAACCGTTTCCTTGCAGCCCAGCCCCCGGGCAAGCCCCCGGGTAAAGGCGGTTTTGCCCGCTCCCAGATCTCCCCGGTAGGCAAGGACAGTCCCGGGCTGTAAACTTTTTGCCAGTGCTTCCCCGATTTTTTCCGTTTCCTCCGGGGAATGGGTGATAAAATCCATATTCTCTTTCCTCAATACGCAAATGCTCTTAGATACCTTTGTAGGGGCGGCCATTGGCCGCCCGCATATCAGCAAAAAAGCCGCAGTCTGTGGGCGGCCAGTGGCCGCCCCTACATTTTCATTTGTTTTATTTTGCGTTCTTTAATTTCTCCGCCTGGTCGGCGGTGGCCAGGGCGTTGATGATCTCGTCCAAGTCTCCGTCCATGACGGAATCGATCCGATAGAGGGTCAGATTCACCCGATGATCGGTGACCCGACCCTGGGGAAAATTGTAGGTGCGGATTCGCTCGTTGCGCATCCCCGTGCCCACCTGACTCCGGCGCAGGCCGGTGACCTGGGAGTCCAGTTTCTCCTGCTCCATCTCATAGAGCTTGGAGGCCAGCATCCGCATACATTTTTCCCGGTTCTGCACCTGGCTTCGCTCCTCCTGGCAGGCCACCACAATGCCCGTGGGCTTGTGAATCAGCCGGACGGCGGAACTGGTTTTATTGACGTGCTGACCGCCGGCACCGGAAGCCCGGTAGACCTGCATCTCGATGTCCGCCGGATTGATCTGCACGTCCACCTCTTCCATTTCCGGCAGCACCGCCACGGTGGCCGTGGAGGTGTGAACCCGGCCGCCGGACTCCGTCTCCGGCACCCGCTGAACCCGGTGAACGCCGGACTCGTACTTCATCCTCGAATAGGCTCCCCGGCCGTTGATGACGAAGTCCGCCTCCTTCACGCCCCCCAGCTCCGTTTCATTGTAATTGAGCAGCTCCACGCTCCATCCCTGCTTGGCGGCGTACATAGAGTACATCCGAAAGAGGCTGTGGGCAAACAGGGCACTTTCCTCCCCGCCCACACCGCCCCGGATTTCCACAATCACGTTTTTATCGTCATTGGGGTCTTTGGGCAGCAGCAAGATCTGCAATTTTTCGTGAAGCTCCTCCTTGGCGGTCTTGGCGGCGGCATAGGTTTCCTGGCACAGCTCCTTCATCTCCGGATCGTTCATCAGCTCCTGGGCATCCGCCATGTCCTTTTCCGCCTGACGGTAAGCCTGATAGCACGCCACGATGGGCTCCAGGTCGCTTTTTTCCCGAAGCTGCTTAGCCGCCTTCTGGGGATCGGCGTAAAAATCCGGCTGCTCCGACCGGGCGCAGAGCTCCTCGTATTTATTGCAGATGGCCTGTAATTGATTCAGCATTTATTCTCTCCGTTTCGACATTTTACCATTCATAAAGCCGGGACTTTCCGGGGAAATTATACCCGCCGGAAGACGTTCAGCACGCAGCTGGCGGTGTCCGTCAGGCGTTCCGTTTCCCGAAGCCGCTGGGCTCCCGCCTTGCTTACCCGGAACAGGTGAGGCGTCATGGCAAAAAGATTCTGTACCTGCGCGCCTTCCACGGTGAAGGAAAAGCGGATGGGCAGGGACTCCACCAGCGTAAAGCCGGGAAGCTCCGGCACCGTGTCCTTCTCCCGGAAAACAAGCTCGTCGTAAATGATTTTCTTCAGACCCAGCAGATGATCCTGGGCGGCAAGCACCTGGAAAAACAGGCCGTTTTCCCGAAGCACCCGATGAAATTCCTCCGGCAGGGTAATGGCAAACAGGCTCGTCACCACCCCCGCGGCGCCGGTTTCCACCGGAATCCGGGCGGCGGTAGCGCAAAGCCACTGATAATCTTTATATTTCGCCGCGGCGCACCGCACGGCCTCCTTGGATACGTCCAGACCGGTGAGCTCCGCGCCCAGAGCCTTCGCCAACCGGGCAGAATAATAACCCTCGCCGCAGCCCACGTCCAGAATCGGCTCTTCCGCTCCGTGCCGCCTGGCGGCATCGTTCAGAGCATCGGAAATGGGCGCGTAAAAGCCGCCCTCCAGGAATTCCCGGCGGGAGAGCACCTGCTCCCGGGTGTCCCCCGGATGGGCGGAGTGCCGCCGCTGAACGGTGAGCAGATTCACATAGCCCTGCCGGGCGATGTCAAAGCGGTGTCCCATGGGACAGACCAGGCTTTTGTCCTGCCGGGACAGGTCTTTTTCACAAATTGGGCAGATCAGTTTCATATTGGAGTCCTCCAAATAGATATAGTATACCTTAATTTCACGTTTCAGTCAACGGAAAGGAGCGAATTCTCATGGGACGATTTCTGGCGCTGATCCTGTGCCTGTGTCAGCTGGTTCTGCCCGTCCAGGCAAAGGAAGTCAAATATGTGGCTCTGACCTTCGACGACGGCCCCTCCGGCAAATACACCC
>CAKTXO010000156.1 GCA_934630985.1 uncultured Oscillospiraceae bacterium
AAAATGTTTGAAAATTCGGGGGATTGCCACGGCAGTGTGCGCACTGCCTCGCAATGACATGGTTTTTCGACAGTCTGGAATACCCCCGGTGCGCAGAACGCACCGGGGGTATTTAATAATACGGCGTCATTTGGAAAGAGACAGAGCCACATTGAGGATGGCGTTGGCCGCCTCTTCCTTGGACATTTTCGGAAGCTCGGTAACGGCATCCTGGGTGATGAGGGTGAGAATATTGGTGTCCACGCCGAAGCCCGCGCCGGGAATCTTCAGATTGTTGGCGCAGATCATGTCCACATGCTTTTTGTCAAGCTTTGCCCGGCTGTTTTCCAGCATATTCTGAGTCTCCATGGAAAAGCCGCAGAGAATCTGACCGGGAGCCCGGTGCTCCCCCAGAAAGCCTAGGATATCCTGGGTGCGCTTCAGAGGGATGGCCATGTCGCCGTCTTTCTTCTTGATCTTATTGTCCGCGCATTCCGTGGGGGTATAGTCCGCCACGGCGGCTGCCATGAAGATGAAATCCGCCTGGGGAGCATTTTCCGAAATGGCGTCATACATATCCTGGGCAGATACCACAGGAATGGTGCGCAGGAAGGGAGGCGGGGCGATGGCCGTGGGGCCGGAGACCAGGGTCACGTCCGCTCCCCGGAGCATGGCCATTCTGGCAAGGGCATAGCCCATTTTACCGGTGGAGTGGTTCGTCAGATACCGCACCGGGTCAATGGCCTCCTGGGTGGGGCCGGCGCTGACGAGCACCCGCTTGCCGGAAAGATCGTGGGGAAGCGCCAGATGGCGCAGGATGTGCTGCAATAAATCCACCGGTTCCGGCAGCTTGCCCGGGCCAACCGCCCCGCAGGCCAGCCGGCCGCTGGCAGGGGAAATGACCTCCCAGCCGTACTTTTCCAGAAGGGAAAGATTGTCCTGGGTCACGGGGTTTTCGTACATATTGGTGTTCATGGCCGGGGCAATGAGCTTGGGACACCGACAGGCCAGCACCGTGGTGGTGAGCATATCGTCGGCCAGTCCGTGGGCAAGCTTCGCGCAGACGTTGGCCGTGGCCGGGGCAATGATAACCAAGTCGGTGCGCTGCGCCAGAGAAATGTGCTCCACCTGATGGGAAAAGTTCCGGTCAAAGGTATCGACCATGGTGCGGCGGCCGGTGAGCTGCTCGAAGGTCAGAGGCGTCACAAATTGGGTGGCGTTTTTGGTCATGACCACCTCCACCGCCGCGTGCTGCTTGATGAGCAAGGAAGCCAGAGCGGCGGCCTTATAGGCGGCGATTCCGCCGGTGACGCCCAGCAGAACGGTTTTTCCTTTCAGCATGTCAAAACCTCCAAAGTTGTTTTCTTCATTATAACGGGAAAGAAAGCGGAAGTAAAGAGAGAATTTTCTCTTGCCATTTCCGGCAAACTCTGTTATAATACGAAACCGAGCTTTTGGCTCGTAAATTTGCGCTGTATCCCACCTCAGGGAACGGCAGCAGGAGGAATTGAATATGCAAAAACGAAAGATGGACACCCGCTACATGGCGACTCTCGCCATGTTCTGCGGCGTACTGCTGGTCATGGGCATGACGGGAATCGGCTTTATTCCGCTGCCTGTCATCAAGGCAACCACCATGCACATCCCGGTGATTCTGGGCGCGGTGCTGCTGGGGCCGGCGGCAGGCGCGGTGCTGGGCGCCGTGTTCGGCCTGTGCTCGATCTGGGCCAACACCACCGCCCCCGGACTTCTGGCCTTCGCCTTTTCCCCGTTTATGACGACGGAAGGCTTGCCCGGTGTGCTGAAAAGCCTTTGGATCGCCCTGGGCTGCCGGATCCTGCTTGGCGTCATCGCGGGCTGGCTCTGGCGGCTGACCAAGAAAACGCTGAAACAGGACTACCTGGCCTTGCCTGTCACCGCAGCAGTGTCCACCATCAGTCATACCATTCTCGTCATGGGCAGCATCTACCTGCTGCTTGCCCAGCAGTATGCCCAGGCGAAGAATGTAGCCATCACCGCGGTGTTTGGCCTGGTCATGGGTACCGTTACCGCTTCCGGCATTCCGGAAGCCATCATCGCCGCGGTACTGGTGACCGTCATCGGTAAGGCACTGCTCCGGCTGACGGAGCGGATGAAAAAACGATAAAGGAGTGCGCCTATGCTTCTGGCAATTGATATTGGCAATACCAATCTGGTGATTGGCTGCTTTGAAAACGATAAAATTCTCTTTAAGGCCCGAATCGCCACGGATCACACCCGAACCTCCGACCAGTACGGTGTGGAAATCAAGAGTATGCTGGAAGCCTACGGCGCGCGGATCTCCGACATCGACGACTGCATTATTTCATCTGTGGTGCCCCCGGTGTTCAACTCCGTCCGTACCGGTGTGATGAAGGTCATCGGTAAGCAGCCTATGGTGGTTGGCCCCGGTCTGAAAACCGGGCTGAATATCCATGTGGATGTGCCCAGCCAGGTGGGCAGCGACCGAATCGTCGTTGCCGTAGCGGCGCTTGCGGAGTATCAGGCACCCTTGATTCTGATGGATCTGGGCACGGCAACCACCATTGAAGTGGTAGAGCCGGAGAATGTTTACATGGGCGGCGTGATTTTCCCGGGCGTCCGGGTGTCCCTGGATGCCCTGACCAGCCGGGCGGCTCAGCTTCCCGGCATCAGCCTGGATAAGCCAAAGCAGGTCATCGGCAAGAACACCGTGGACTGTATGCGCAGCGGCATGATGTACGGCACCGCCGCCATGATCGACGGACTTGTGGAACGGATGGAGGAGGAGCTGGGGCACCGGTGCACCCTGATCGCCACCGGAGGCCTGGCTCAGTTCATTACGCCTCTGTGCAAGCGGGAGATCATTCTGGAAAAGAATCTGCTCCTGAAGGGTCTGAACATCATCTACAAGAAAAATAAAAAATGATAAAAACCGTCTCACCGAATGGTGGGACGGTTTTTTACTATCGAAAAACGCACTGGTGCGGGAGCACCCCGGCTCCCTTGTGTAAAGGGAGCTGTCACGAAGTGACTGAGGGATTGTAAGTCTGCACCTATCGAAAGCACTTAGAAAGAGGAAAGTTCTGATCCCCTCAGTCATGGCCTTGCGTGAGACGGCCATGACAGCTCCCCTTGGTCAGCAAGGGGAGCCTTTGCGCTTCGCCATTGTTTCGCGGAATGTCTGGGGGATTGTGACCGGAGGGAATCCCTGGAAGGGGCTACACCAGCGACATTCCTTCCGGGAAGGCTTAGGGTGCTATCCGGCGGACAGGCCGCATAGGCTGTCTCAGGAGTGATGCAAATGAGATGCGCGTGGGAAAAGCTGACAGCGATCTTGCCACGGGAGCTGTCCCGGCAGTTGGACGCCAGGGATCGGGAATCTGCTCAGGAAATTCGTCTGCGGCTGGGCGCAGCCCCGGAAATCCATCTGGGAAGCACCCGAAGGGAGCTGGTTGGGGTGGTATCCCAGGAGGAACTGAAATATACGCTCAATCTGGCAAGCAAATATTCTCCCTGGTGCGCCGACAGCCTTGCCCAGGGCTATCTGACGGCCCCGGGAGGACACCGGATCGGGGTCTGCGGCGAGGGGATTTTCCGTCAGGGCCAAACCGAGGGATTTCGCAGTATCCGCTCCTTGTGCGTCCGTGTTGCCCGGGATTTTCCAGGGGTTGGCGAAGGTCTGGAGGGAACATCGACTTTAATCGTCGGAGCACCCGGCTGGGGAAAAACCACCCTTCTGCGGGATTTAGCCCGGCGCATCGCAGAACAGGAAACAGTCAGTGTGGTGGACGAGCGGGGAGAGCTGTTCCCGGAGGGCTTTGAGACCGGGCAGCACATGGATATTCTCACCGGCGTGCCAAAGCCCCAGGGCGTGGAGATGGTTCTGAAAACCATGGGGCCGGCGTATATTGCAGTGGACGAGATCACCTC
>CAKTXO010000157.1 GCA_934630985.1 uncultured Oscillospiraceae bacterium
GACTCAAGGGGCGCTGCCGAAAAGCCGCCCCCTTGAGAATCCCCCGGCCGCACCGCCGGAACTGCGTCAGAATCTTTTGGCTGTGTAAGCGCATTTTTCGTCAATATTTTCCGTTTTGGGAGTTCCGCAGCAAGCGCGGTGCGAAAATACGCACCGCGCCGGAATTCAATAGTGAATCACGTTGTCCGCCCTGCGGATGCGCTCCAGCACAGGCGCCGCCTCCGGGCTTTGAAAATAGTCCAGGGTCGTCTGGGGTACCAGCATTTTCAGGGTCTCCCAGTCCCTCTTCTGCAAAGCCAGCCGGACGGTAGAGGCGCTGATGGCCTGACCCGCCGCCTGCTTCCGGGGTACCACATGGCACTCGATTCCCGCCTTGGGAAGCTCCTGAGCCATAATTTCGTTATAAAGCCCCGTGACCTGGCTGTTGGGCTCCTCGCCAACGAACCGTTTCGTCACGTTCAGCGCCCCGGCGATTTTCGTAAACACCGCCAAGTCCAGTCGGGCGTGACCCTCGATCACCGCCGCCGCGTCCTTGAGAAAATAGCTGGGGAAGGTGGCGCTGCTGATGATGTAGGGGCCGGAATCGTGGAGCACCACATTGGGGATGTGAGCAATTCCCGCCCGCACCAGCTTTTTGCGCACGGCGAAGGGCACCAGGGAAGCGTCCTCGCTGAGGACGAACAGGTGGAGGGTATCGCACTGAGCCGCCGCCGTCTCCACCAGATACTGATGCCCCAGGGTGAAGGGGTTGGCGTTCATCACCAGCGCCCCGGAAACGCCCTGGGTTTTCGTCTTTTCCAGGGCTTTCAGATAGCCGGGAAAGCCGTTTTTCCGGTTTTCCATAAAGACCAGGGTGCCGTCCACCCGGGCAATTTCATAAAAGCCCAGGTCGCCGAAAAACCGGGCGGAATTCACCTTGGTATACAGGAACAGGTGCAGGTTTCCCCTTGCCATCTGCACCTCCATCAGGTGGGAGATGATCTCGTTCAGCAAGCCCTCCCCCTGGTGCTCCCGGCTCACCGCAAAGCAGCGCAGGGTGCAGCCAAAGCAGCTGCCGGTGGCGATGATCTCGTCGTTTTCATCCCGCATGGCGCAGATGTAATCTAAGTTTCCATCCCGGGTAATGCCCTCCCGGTGAAGCAGGGCATCCACCCCGGCAAGGCTCCGCTTGTCCGAGGGGTAGACCTGGGAAATGGCGTAATCACTCATGGGCTTCCTCCTTCAAAAAATGCAGCATCAGAGTCATGGCCAGCAAGTCCGCCGTGCCTCCGGGGGAAAGATTTTTCTCCACATAGTCCCGGTTCAGCTTTTCCAGTGCCGGAAAGCCGGGGAAGGGTTCCCCTTCCAGAAGTGCCTTGGCTTCCTCCGAGGCGGCCTTTGCCAGCTCGTAGCCCCCGCGGTGGATCATGTTGGTATCCACGGTGTCCGCCAGCATGGCAACCAGCGCCGCGCAGCCGGCCTCATTGATGGATTTTCCCGCTGACAGGGCGGCTTCCAGCTTGGGAAGGCCGATTTTTCCCACCGTCGGGAACCCGGCCTCCGCCTGTCCCCGAACGCCGGTGATGCCGTAGCGCAGATAGAGCTTCTGCCCGGCGGTTCTGGCAGTTTCCGGGGTAAGCCCGGCAAAATCCCCGGCGGTCAGCCCCTTCGTCATGGCGGCGCACTGGGCAAGCACCCGGTCGGCGTCCCCCCAATCCTGCCGTTCCAGCCGCCCCAGAGCGCCGCAGAGAATGCCCATGGAGAAAATCGCCCCCTTGTGGGTATTCACCCCGCCGGTGGAAGATAGCATCTGTCCCTCGGCCAGAAGCCCCGGAGTCCGCAGCGCCCGGAAGGTTTCCTCCGGCGTGCCCCCCTGCCGTCCGATTTTCACGCATTGGGCGAAGTAGGGGTAGAGCCCCGCCCCGCTGGCCAGGAAAGAAAACACATCCATGTCCCGGTGACTGCCGCTGTTTTCCCGGTCTACCAGGCCGGGCTTTGGGGTCACGGCCACCTCATAAAGCAGTGCCTGCACCGCCAGCCGGGCGGCGCACCGGCTGTCCGCCTCCAGAAGGGCTTCTTCCAGAATCCGGGTTGTTTTTTCCTGGAGCTGAGCCACGCTGTGCGCGCGGCTTCGGGCGCAGGCTCCGGCCGTGCCCCCGCAGATCAGGCACCGCCGCCCCGGCTTGCCCAGCTCCTGCCGGTCGATCTTTCGTCCGGTGCTTTCCAGCACATCCATGTCAAAGAGCCGTCCTATCGGGGCGGAATCCTCAATGGCCGTAGTCACCGCCTTCACCGCCAAGGCCTGGGCGGCGACCAGAAAAATGGCCTCGTTGCCGGTTTTCTCCCAGATTTCCTCAAAATGGACAACCGGCATTCCTGCCGCCGCCAGCTGCTGCCGAAGAAGCCGCCGCCCCAGGCAGTAGCCCCGGGCAATCAAAGGGCTGTTTTTCACCGGCCCCGCGATATTCATGGTAAAGCAGACAAGCGTCTGCCCAAACTGCCCCAGCAGCTCCCGTTGCCGGGCCGCCCGCCGCTCCCTGGCATCCAGCATTTCCAGTAATGACACTTCCATGCTCTTATGCTCCCCCTTGTACTTTTCTTTATGATACACCAGAATTGCGCCTTTGTGAAGTCCTTCTTGCAGTTTGCCGAATTTTGGGGTAGAATGGAGGAAAATATTCCGGAGGCAGGTTCATGAAGGAAATCAATCTGACGGAAGGGTCAATTTTTACAAAGCTGGTGCAGTTTTCCCTGCCCATGATCGCGGGAAATCTCTTGCAGCAGGTGTACAATCTGGTAGACACCCTGATTGTGGGAAAGTGCATCGGCTCGGACGCTCTGGCCGCGGTCGGCTCGGCCTACACCCTGATGACCTTTCTGACCTCCATTCTCATCGGCCTGTGCATGGGCAGCGGCGCTTTTTTCTCCGCGGACTACGGCGCGGGAGAAGAAGCCCAGCTGGGAGAGGACATCCGGCTGTCCTTCGGGTTCATTCTTGCCATGTGCGCCCTGATTTACGCCATCATCTATCCGGGCATGGAGCTGATTTTGTCGCTGCTGCAAACTCCAACCGAGCTTCTGGAGCTGACGAGGAACTACGTCCGGCCGGTGTTCACGGGGATTTTCTTCGTTTTTCTGTATAACTTTTACGCCTATCTTCTGCGAGCCATGGGAAATTCTCTGGTTCCCCTGGTTTTCCTGGGAATCTCCGCGCTGCTGAACATCGTGCTGGATCTGTGGTTCGTGCTGGGATTCCATATGGGCGTTGCCGGTGCCGCCTGGGCAACGGTCATCGCCCAGGCCGTCTCCGGCGTGGGCATTGCCCTGTACACCCGGCGGAAGCTGACCCTTCCCAAGGCGAAAGCCAAAACCCGAAGCCTGTCCCGGCTTTGGGAAATCATAGTCAACGACGCCGCCACCGCCTTACAGCAGTCGGTGATGAACTTCGGCATTCTGATGATCCAGGGGCTGGTGAACAGCTTCGGCGCCACGGTCATGGCCTCCTTCGCCGCGGCGGTAAAGATCGACACCATCGCCTACATGCCCGCCCAGGAATTCGGCAACGCCTACTCTCTCTTCGTTTCCCAGAACTACGGAGCCCGGCAGCCGGAACGGATTCGCAAGGGCACCCGGCTGTCCTTCCTGGTGTCCGCAATTTTCTGTCTGGTGATCTCCGGTCTGATTTTCCTCCTGTCCCCCTGGCTCATGGGCTTTTTCGTGGAACCGGGAGAAACCGCCATTATCGCCGGCGGCGTCCAATATCTGCGCATTGAGGGTTCCATGTATGTGGGCATCGGCATTCTGTTCCTGTGGTACGGCTATTTCCGGGCCATTCGCAAGCCCCAGGTTTCCCTGATCCTGACGGTGATTTCTCTGGGCACCCGGGTGGCTCTGTCCTACGCTCTGGC
>CAKTXO010000158.1 GCA_934630985.1 uncultured Oscillospiraceae bacterium
CTGTCCACAAATCCGGCAAACATGGCGTTGGACTTCTGGTCGCCCCCCAGCTGGCTGGTGCCGGACTTGGCGCAGACGGGAAGGCCGCCAAAGTTTCCGTCGCCGTAGACCGTCTTCACGTTGTTGCGCATGTAGGCCTTGACGGTTTCCGCCACGGACTCCGGCATCAGCCGGTCGGTGGACACGGCCTTGGCCTGATAGGTGGTCTTTCCGCCGTTTTCCACCTGCGCCATCAGGTAGGGCTCCACCCCTACTCCGCCGTTTGCGATGGCCCCCATAAAGGTCATGTACCGGGCAGGGTTCACCAGATCGGAATGCTGGCCGATGCAGCTCCAGGCGAAGGACACCGCACCGGTATTGGAAATGTCGTAGTTTCCTGCGGCGGTGGTGATGCCGTCAAAGGAAAGCCGCTGGGTTACCTGGAACTGGCGGACATATTTCACCATATTGTCCTTGCCCACCAACTCCGCGATCTGGGCAAAGGCGCAGTTGCAGGAGTTGGCAAAGGCCTGCCTGATGTTCTGATTTCCGTGAGCCTTCTCGCAGGTCACGGCCTCGGTGTTGCTGCCGGAGCCGTAGGTCAGCTTACCCTTGCAGGGAAAGGTCTTTTCCTCGATGTCCGGCACGCAGTCCAGGGCCGCGGACAGGGTGACGATCTTGAAAATGGAGCCGGGCACATAGGAGGACTGGACGAACCGGTTCAGATAAACGCCGTCGTAGGCTCCCGTCGTGTCCGAGGCAATGTCCGGCACATTCTCCGGGTCGTAGGTTGGAGTAGTCAGGGCACAGAGAATCTCACCGGTTTTGTAGTTATACACCGCCACGGTTCCCTTTCGGCTGCCCATGGCCTCCAGGGCGGCATTCTGCACCTTGGCAGAGAGCGTCAGCCGGGCAGTACCTCCCTCGCCGGAGGCATCGTACACGCCGTTGATCCGGTCGTAGCCTGCCATGGCACCGGCATAGGTGGAAACCGCCGCGGCGTTGATAAAGCCGTTCCGGTCGCCCAGCCAGTGGAGGGTGGATTTTCGGGTCTGGGCATTGTCGGAGTAGGTTCTGCCCTGGGCGATGCTTAAAAGGGTCTGGCCGCTCCGGTCGGTGATGGTGCCGCAGCCGATGTTGCTGCTGTTATATAGATGGGGGGAGCCGGAGAAGGAAACCCACTTTTCCGCGTCCGTCACATACTCCCCCACAAACAGCAGCAATCCGCACAGAAGAACACCCAGGAATAGTCCCACAATCCAGGTTCGTTTGGTAATTCGGTTCATGGGCTAGTCCTCCTTTTCCTTTTTCTGCAAACGGATGGCAAAGCTGGCATTCTGCCGGGTATCCGCCGCCTTGACAAAGGCCAGCAGCCCCCAGGCGCCGATCATGCTGGTGCCGCCGTTGCTGAGGAAGGGGAAGGTCACGCCGGTGAAGGGCAGAATGTCCACGGTGCCCAGGCAGTTCAAAATCGTCTGAATGACCAGCAGCCCCGCGGCGGTGCAGCCGCCGATGGAATAGAAGCTGCTGCGAGCCACCCGGGTGGTACGGATGGCAAACGCCCCCAGCACCGCAATGCTCAGTACCATCATCAGCGCAACCAGAAGTCCCCATTCCTCGCTGACGGTGGCAAAGACGATATCGGAATCCGCCGCAAAAACATATTGGAGCAGGCCTCCCTCCGGCCCCAGGCCAAACAGGCCGCCGGAGGCGATGCACATGAGGGCTCGGGTCTGCTGATAGCCGCCGCTCAGGGGATCCTGCCACACATGCCGCCAGGTGGTGAACCGGTTCAGGGCATGGGGGGCGATCCGCAGCGCCAGCACTCCCGCAAAGCCCAGGGCGGTGATGGCGAGGGCCACCGTGCCCATGGAGCCGGAGCGCAGATAAGCAATGAGCAAAAAGGCGCAGAAGAACACCAGAGCCGTACCGAAGTCGTTCATCAGCGCCAGCAGACCGCAGATCACCACGGAATAGGCAATGAACAGAATCAGGTTTCGCTTGCTCATGATCCGATCCATGGTGGAAGTGCCGGCAAAGACGAAGCAGACCTTACTCAGCTCCGAGGGCTGTAAGGACATGCCCCCCAGAATCAGCCAGTTTTTCGCGCCGTAGTATTCCGTGCCGAAGAGCAGGGTAACGACGAGAAAGCCAATTCCTGCCGCCACCGCAAGATAGCGCACCACCTTGGCTCGCTCCAAATCCCGCAGGGACCAGCCCAGAATCAGGAAGGTGACGATGCCCAGGCCCATGGCCCCCAGCTGTTTCACCGCCTCTCCGGGCTTGACGGTGGCAATGGCCGCCATGCCCATGGTGCACAGGAAAAAGGCGATGGTCTCCACCTCAAAGGATTTCCTTCGGATCAGGCAGTAGAAAAGGTACAGCACCCACTGGCTGAGGACGATGCCGCCGAAGCCAATAAGAATATTGGGAAAATCCACCTTTTCCCCCCGGAGAAGGTATCCCAGAAGAATGGCGCATTGCAAAATGGTCAGAAGCATCAGGTTCGTCACACTGTCCCAGCCGCTGGCGGCCTTGGTGCGCAGCTGGGCCTGACGGACTTCCTGCCGCTGGGTAATGGGCTGAAGCTGCATTTCCACGCCGCCGATGGAAATCCGGTCTTTGGGCTTCAGGGCGCAGATCTGGATTGGCCGGTCGTTGACGAAGGTGCCGGTTTTGGAGCCGATGTCCAGAAGCGTCCAGCTGCCGTCGTCGTACCTGGTCAGCACCGCGTGGTTCCGGGAAATGGTGGAAAAATCAATGGTCACATCACAGCTTTTGCTTCTGCCGATAACGTTCTCCCAGTGGGTAATGGGAATCTGGGTGCCGTCGGTGAGATTCAGCCAGGCCCAGATCTCCGGCTCCCGGCGAAAGGTCAGCAGCGGAAAGGCGCACCGCAGCAGCAGAAGGAAGGTCATCACCGGCACGGCATAGCGCAGAAAGCCGATGTACTGCCCGGTAAGCTCGCTGGGCGCCGTGGCAAGAGTCTGCAAAATTTCTTCCATTCCCGTTTCTCCTCTCTCTGGATTTCCCTATAAAAATGACATATTCTCGTCCGGATGTCAAATGAACAAATTTTTAAGACTTCAAAGACCGCAGAAGTGCGATTTCTTCCTGGTAGCCGGGCAGCTCGTTGGGCGTCTCCAGAATCATGGGCTTGTCCCGGAGAGCCGGATGGTTCACAATAGCCCGGAAGGTTTCCAGACCCAGGCTGCCCTTGCCGATACATTCGTGCCGGTCTTTATGGCTGGCAAAGGGATTCTTGGAATCGTTCAGGTGCAGAGCCTTCAGCCGGTTCAGACCGATGACCCGGTCGAATTCCCGGAGGACTCCGTCCAGGTCGTTGACAATATCATAGCCCCCGTCGTAGACATGGCAGGTGTCCAGGCACACACCGACGGTATCGTCTCCCGTGGCATCCAGGATGGCTTTCAGCTCCTCGAACCGACCGCCTACCTCGCTGCCCTTGCCCGCCATGGTTTCCAGCAGCACCGTCACCGGATACCCTGGCTCCAGAGCCTTCCGCAAGGCGGCGGAAATATCCTCCACTGCCGCCTCCAGACCCCGCCCCACATGGCTGCCGGGATGGAAATTATAGAAATTTCCGGGCAACGCCGCCATGCGCCGCAGATCGTCCGCCAGCAGGGAGGCTGCAAAGTCTCTGGCCTCCGGGTCAGCGGTGCACAGGTTCATGGTATAGGCTCCATGGGCAACCAGGGGGCCAAAATTTTCTTGCTTCAGCAGTTCCACCGCCCTTGCCCCGTCCTCCGGGTCTTCCTTCCTGGCCTTGCTCCCCCTGGGGTTGCGGGTAAAGAAGGCGAAGGTATTGGCCCCGATGGACAGGGCGGTTTTCACCATGGCGGCGTTCCCGCCGCTGGCCGACAGATGACATCCAAAGTAACCCACG
>CAKTXO010000159.1 GCA_934630985.1 uncultured Oscillospiraceae bacterium
AGAACCCTGGCTCTGGAAAAGGCCTAAGCTTCTATATTTACCGAAAAACGACGTGACCGGAAGGCCACGTCGTTTTTTACTATGGGAAGCTCTGATTAAATCGGCAAGAGCTGGGAGCGAGAGATTTTTCTCTAGACGAAGGCTTCAAAAGTGGAGGAATACTGTATGTACCCGCAAGGGGTATGCCGCATCCGTAAGCCAGCTTGCGCTGGCAACGGCTGCGCTATATTTCCCACTTTTGAAGCTGCACGGATAGGGAAAAAGATCCGCTATCCAGCCGCAGACGATTTATTCAGAGGTTCCTATGGATTCCGTGAAGCATCGGTCAGTCTGTCAGGCGGTTTTCCTCTCCCCAGATGCACAGCTGGTCAAGAACCTTCATCAGCGACTTTCCCCGCTCAGTCAAGGAATATTCCACTCGCGGCGGAATCTGAGGGAACTCTTTTCTCACAATCAGCCGGTCAGCCTCCAGCTCTTTGAGATTGCTGCTGAGCGTTTTGTCCGTAATCGTGCCCAGGTACCGTTTCATCTCGTTGAACCGCACTGGCGCAAACTCCATCAGGCAATATAGAATCACCATTTTATGCTTGCCGTTGATTAGCGACATGGTGTAGCTAAAGCCGGTATCGGCAAAGTTTGCGTTTCGAATGACACTTTCCATACAGCCCACGTTTTACACTTCCTTTTTAGATAGTACCTATCTTAATTGACAGTACTTGTATTTTCTCCGATGTATGCTATTATGATAGCAGGATGACCAAGTAAAGTCAATTCCAAACCGAAACGGAGGTTGTTATTTATGAAAAAAGAACTGGGCGTCAATCCCTATCTGTTCCCTATGCCGGTGCTGATGATCGCCACCTATGGCGACGGCGATGTGGTGGATGTGATGAATATGGCCTGGGGCGGCATCTGCGCCGAAAATATGGTTTCTCTCAACATCAGCGCAGACCATAAAACCTCAGAAAATATCAAAAAGCGGGGTGCTTTCACCCTGAGCGTTGCGGACATTCCCCACATAGAGGCCGCCGACTTCTTCGGCATTGCCAGCGGCAACAAAATGCCGGACAAGTTCGCCCGGAGCGGACTGACCGCCGTCAGGAGCGAAAAGGTGGACGCTCCCATTGTCCAGGAGTTCCCCCTGACCCTGGAATGCAGGGTTGTGGAGGACAGGGAGGAAGTTTACGGCCACCACGTCCTCGGTGAGATCGTGGGGGTTCTTGTGGACGAAACTGTGCTGGACGAGAAGGGCAAGGTGGATCCTACCAAACTGAACGCCTTTGTCTTTGACCAGTTCCGCAGCGGCTACTACGCCATCGGCCAGAAGGTAGGCCAGGCCTGGCACACCGGCGCGCCGCTGATGAAGAAGTAAGATTACGCAAAAAACGACGTGACCGGAAGGCCACGTCGTTTTTTGCATCTTACTTTGCTTCGTTCTTCGGATCGCCCACTGCTTGCGCGAAGGCATCCTTCCAGTTTTCGCTGGTCATCGCTTGGGTAAAGGGAGCAAAATTGGGGTTATCGCTGTGCTCCACCGTGTATTTTATCCGGAGCTGCTGGACAAATGACCAGACCAGCACAAGAGCCAGAATCCCCAACGCCCCATACAGACAGCCTCTCACCCGGATTCCGGCCACTGCCAGGATAATCGCGGCGAGAATCAGCAGAAACTTCCGGGCAATATTCTGCAAAAAGCCAAGGAAGAACAGCTGTTTATTGTATTTCCTCATTTCTTCCACTTCTCCGTCAACGCCCGGATCTGAGAGGCCAGCTTGGCATTGTCCTTGTTGGTGCAGCCCTTGCGGGTATGTACCAGGGCAAGCAGCGCCTCCGCCGCGGCCAGCAGATCCTCGTAGACCTGCTTTGCCCGCTGGCTGCCCTTGAAGATGGCCGCCCGGTTGATTCGCACCCCCTGGGTCAGGGTCACGCTCTTGCCGGTGAGCAGGTCAAATTCCGTGCCGCTGTAGGGAGCCTCCGCCCGGTAGCCCAGCTTTTTCAGGGTATCCCGGAAGGCCTCGCAGCTTGTTTCGTCGCCGTGGTTTACAAATACCAGCTTGGGCTTTTCCGTAAAGCCTGCCAGCCAGCGGAGCAGCCCGTCCCGGTCGGCATGGCCGGAGGTGCCGTGAAGCGTGGCGATTTCCGCGTTCACCGCGATTTCCTCGCCGAAGAGCCGGACGCTTTTGGCTCCGTTCTGGAGCTTCCTGCCCAGAGAACCCTCGGCCTGATAGCCAACAAAGAGAACGATGCAGTCCCCGCGCCACAGATTGTGCTTCAGATGATGCCGGATCCGACCGGCCTCGCACATACCGCTGGCGGACAGGATCACCTTTGGCCGGTTATCAAAGTTGATGGCCTTGGATTCATCGGCGCTGACGGACAGGGTCACGCCGTCAAACCAGATGGGGTTGATGCCCTGGCGAACCAGAGCCAGGGTCTTCTCGTCGAAATTCGTCTGGCTGCACTGAAGGAAAATCCCCGTGGCCTCCACTGCCAGGGGGGAATCCACATACACCGGGAACCGGTCGTGACCGTGGATCAGACCCCGCTGCTTGATCTCCCGGATGGCATACAGCATTTCCTGGGTTCTGCCCACCGCGAAGGAGGGAATCACCAGGTTGCCCCCCTGATCCAGAGCCTTCTGGATATAGCCGGCCAATTCCACGACCGGATCTGCCGTGTCCTTTTCATGGAGCCGGTCGCCGTAGGTGGACTCGATCACCAGATATTCCGTCTCCGCGATGGGCTTGGGGTCGTTGATGATGGGCTGATTGGTGTTGCCCACGTCGCCGCTGAAAACGATTTTCCGGGTTTCCTTGCCCTCGGTCAGCCACAGCTCAATGGAGGCGGAGCCCAGCAGATGTCCCGCGTCGTTCATCCGGAGGACGATGCCCTCGGCCACCTGGAGAATTTCCTCATACTGGCAGGGCCGCAGCAGCCGGATGGCGGCCTGGGCGTCGTTCACGTCATAGATAGGCTCCACCGGGGGCTGACCTGCCCGTTCCGCCTTCCGGCTCTGCCACTGTGCCTCGGACTGCTGGATATTGGCACTGTCCAGCAGCATGATCCGGCACAGGTCACAGGTGGCCTCGGTGGCGTAGATAGCCCCGGAGAAGCCGTCCTTGCACAGCTTGGGCAGCATACCCGAGTGGTCGATATGGGCGTGGGTCAGGAACACCGCCTCAATCTGCCCCGGGTTCACCGGCAGGGGCACATTCTCGAAAATATCCGCCCCCTGCTCCATACCGCAGTCCACCAGATAGAACCGGCCACCCACCTCCAGCAGGGTGCAGCTGCCGGTGACCTCATGGGCGGCGCCGATGAATTGAATTTTCATACATTCACCTCCGAAAATATGCCGTGAGTCTTAGCTTTACTATACCACCCCATGGGCGAAAGGGCAAGCCTATCCGGCCTGGGCATCGACGGTTTGCGCACCTAAAAAATGAATCACCAGCCGGTTAGGCAGGCACACAATGTCCGTGCCGCCTGCGCAAAAGCCCCGCTTTTCGCAGTAGTGATCCGGACAGTTTGCCTGGGTCACGGCGATTTTTCCGTCCCGGACGGTGACAACGTTCACCCCGCCGTTTTCCCCGGTGACGGTGAATTCCTGATTCACGCGCAAATCCACGGTTTTCACCGTTTTCCCGAAGCTCTCGATCCGAGCCTGTCCCGCCGCCTTTCCCGGCCGGAGGAGCCACAGGCTCAGCCCCAGACACACCAGAAGACCGGCCCCCAGAACGCCTAACCAGGTTTTTGACTTCATGTTCTCCGCCTCCCGGCTTTCGGGCAGATTGCCCTACACATTTCCTAGACAGTATAGCAAATTTGTGGAGAAAAGGCAATAAAAACTCCCAAATTCTTCTTGACATTTTTCTTTCTGAATGGT
>CAKTXO010000160.1 GCA_934630985.1 uncultured Oscillospiraceae bacterium
CAAGACCCACCAGAATCGCCAGCACCATGGCGATAAAAATCTGCGCCGCCAGGGACAGTTTTTTCTTTTCCTTCATATAGAATCGCTCCTTTTCGTTTCCCTTCGCGAAAAAGCAAGTTTCCCGCAAATGCAAATTCATAATATCACCAAATTTGCCAGAATGCAACCCCTATTTTTGCATACTTTTGAAATTATGAACAATTTGAATTGCAGTTTCGTTTCATTTGTGTTGGCTTACGGGCTCCTAGCGATCCCCGAATCACTTCGGAAACCTTCGTATCATGCTTGTCCTTGCGAAAAGGCAATCCGTCCCCCAAAGGCTCCCCTTGCTGACCAAGGGGAGCACCAAAGCCCCCCTTGTGTAAAGGGGGGTGGCACGGCACAGCCGTGACGGGGGGATTGTACGTTTTTCAAAAGTGCTCCTTTTCTTCACGATTTGACAATCCCTCAGTCAAAAATCGAAGATTTTTGCCAGCAGTACATTGTGGTATGACTGCCACCGGCAGTCATAGTAATTTTGATTCGCTGCGCGGAGCACCACCCTTTACACAAGGGAGCCGTTTTTGGAAAAAAGTGGGCGGCCATCGGCCGCCCACGCTACTATATTATTGAAAAGATCACACCCGCTTCAGCGGCGCGGAACTGTCCTGGGCCAGCAGAAGGTCGGTGATAATGTCGTTGCTCACCAGGTATCCCTTGGGGGTCAGCACCCACCGGCCGGTGTCGGTCTGGGTGGCGTGGAACAGCCGACGCTGCTTTTCCAGCACGTCTTCCAACGGGTCAAAGGGCAGCAGGAAGGTTTTCTCGTATTCCTCCCGCTCAATGCCCTGGCTGGTGCGAAGGCGGAGCATCAGATATTCTCCCGCCCGCTCCCGGATGGGAATTTCCTGCAAATCCTCCATAATGTCGCCGCCGTCCCGGATGCCGGAAATGTAGGCCTGCAAATCCCGCTTCAGGGTATACCGCTTCCCCGCGAAATCCGAGCTGGCTCCGGGGCCGAAGCCCAGATATTCCCCGCCGGTCCAGTATTTCATATTGTGCCGGGAAACCAGACCCTTCCGGCAGAAATTGGAGATTTCGTACTGCCGGAAGCTTCTGCCCTTGAGCGTCTCCACCGCCGCCAGATACATATCCGCCTGGGTGTCCTCGTCAGGAAGATTCAGCGCGTCCTTCACCTGGTAGAAGGGGGTTCCTTCCTCCACCTTCAGTGCGTAGCAGCTGATGTGCTCCGGGTTCAGCCGGAGGACGTTGTCCAGGGTTGCCGTCCAGTCCAGCAAATCCTGACCGGGCAGGCCGTACATCAGGTCAACGGATACGTTCCGGAAGCCTGCCTTGCGGATGCGCTGATAGGCCATCACCGCCTGGGAGTAGGTGTGGGGACGACCCAGCTTCTTGAGCATTTCGTCGCTGTCGGACTGAACGCCCAGGCTGATCCGGTTGAAGCCCTCGGCTCGGATCCGGTGGAGGAACCGGTCGGACACGGAGTCCGGGTTGCACTCCACGGTGATCTCCGCGCTGTTTTCCACGTCAAAATTCCGGCGGATGGCGGTGAGAATCACGGCCAGACCGTCGGCGCCGAAGAAGCTGGGGGTGCCGCCGCCGAAATAGACCGAATCCACCTTATAATTGGGAGCCAGCTCTCCGGCCTCCTTGATGTGATCGCACACCGCGTCCAGATAGCCGTCGAAGAGATTGTCCTCCTTGGTGGCCAGGGAGTAGAAGTCGCAGTACTGGCATTTGCTGCGGCAGAAGGGAACGTGTACATAAATGCCCAGAGGCTTCTTGTCCGGGCGTTTGGTGAGAATTGGCATGGAGCGTCTTTCCTCCTGTTAATCTTCGTCGAGTTTCAGCACGGCCATGAAGGCCTCGCTGGGCACGGATACGGAGCCGAAGGTGCGCATCCGCTTTTTGCCCTCCTTCTGCTTTTCCAGCAGCTTCTTCTTCCGGGTGATGTCGCCGCCGTAGCACTTGGCCAGCACGTCCTTGCGCAGGGCCTTGATGGTCTCCCGGGCGATGATCTTGCCGCCGATGGCCGCCTGGACGGGAATCTCGAACTGGGCTCTGGGAATATTGTCCTTGAGCTTTTCGCAGATTTTCCGGGCTCTGGGGTAGGCGTTGTCGGCAAAGAGGATGAAGCTCAGGGCATCCACCACCTCGCCGTTGAGAAGAATGTCCAGCTTGACAAGGCGGCTGGGCCGGTAGCCGATGAGCTCATAGTCCAGGCTGCCGTAGCCCCGGGTCCGGGACTTCAGGGCATCGAAGAAATCGTAGATGATCTCGTTCAGGGGCATTTCGTAGTGGAGCTCCACCCGGTTGGCATCCAGATACTCCATATTCTTGAATTCGCCCCGGCGGTTCTGGCACAGATCCATAATGTTGCCCACATATTCCTGGGGAGCGATGACGTTGACCTTGGCGTAGGGCTCCTCCGCCAGCTGAATGTCCGCGGGATCCGGGTAATCCAGGGGGGTGTAGACCATCAGGGTCTCCCCGTTGGTCTTCGTCACCCGGTATACAACGTTGGGGGCGGTGGTGATGAGGTCAAGGTTATATTCCCGCTCCAGCCGCTCCTGGATGATTTCCATATGCAGCAGTCCCAGAAAGCCGCAGCGGAAGCCGAAGCCCAGGGCGATGGAGCTTTCCAACTCATAGGTCATGGAAGCGTCATTCAGCTGTAATTTTTCCAGAGCGTCCCGGAGGTCGCCGTACCGGGCGCCGTCGGCGGGATAAATGCCGGAGAAGACCATGGGCTGCACCTGCCGGTAGCCGGGCAGGGCTTCCGGGGCGGGATTTTCCACGGTGGTGACGGTGTCGCCGACCCGGGTGTCGGCCACGGTTTTGATGGAGGCGGTGATATAGCCCACTTCTCCCGCGCCCAGGGCATCCTGGCTCACAAGGCCTGTGGGGCTCATATTGCCCACTTCCACCACCTTATAGACCGCTCCGGTGGCCATCATCCGGATATCCATGCCGGGCTTTACCGTGCCCTGCTTGATGCGGGTGTAGACGATGACCCCCCGGTAGGAATCGTACTGACTGTCAAAAATCAGAGCCTGCAAGGGGGCGTCCCGGTCGCCGGTGGGGGCGGGCACGTCCCGGACGATCATTTCCAGCACGGAATGGATGTTGATGCCGTTTTTGGCGGAGATTTCCGGGGCATCCTGGGCGGGAATGCCGATGATGTCCTCCACCTCGGTTTTCACCTCGGCGGGACGGGCGGAGGGCAGGTCGATTTTATTGATGACTGGCAGCACCTCCAGCCCCGCGTCAATGGCCAGATAGGTGTTGGCCAGGGTCTGAGCCTCCACACCCTGGGAAGCGTCCACCACCAGCACCGCGCCCTCGCAGGCGGCAAGAGAGCGGGAGACTTCATAGTTGAAGTCCACATGGCCCGGGGTGTCGATGAGGTTCAGGGTGTAGCGCTCCCCGTCGTCGGCGGTGTAGCCCAGGGTGACGGCGGTGGCCTTGATGGTAATGCCCCGCTCCCTTTCCAGCTCCATGGAGTCCAGCATCTGCTCGGCGCGCAGGCGCTGGTCGATGGCGTCGCACTGCTCCAGCAGACGGTCGGCCAGGGTGGACTTGCCGTGGTCGATATGGGCGATGATGGAGAAATTTCGGATTTTGGACAGTTCGGTCATGGGCGTGCACCTCGCGTAGAATTGGGCGCGCGGCTCAGGCAAAAACCGCCATAAGGGCGCACCGGGTCATTTTCTCCATTATAGCGAATTTTTTCCCAAAAGTAAACTGTATGTTTTCCCGAATCCTGGGGAAAACTGTCCGGGAAGGGGAAAATAATTGACCAAAAACGAAAAAAGCTTCGGTTTCCCCTTGCCGAACGGGGAAAAAGAGAGTATAGTTTAACGGCATGAGAATTTTCGAAGAT
>CAKTXO010000161.1 GCA_934630985.1 uncultured Oscillospiraceae bacterium
CCATCTTCCCGGGACTCTCCGAATCTTGTTTACATTAGTAACTCGCCTTACCAGCTGGCCTTGCGGACACCGGGAATCTGACCCTTGTAGGCCAGCTCGCGGAAGCAGATACGGCACACGCCGTAATCGCGCAGGTAAGCATGGGGTCTGCCGCAGATCTTGCAGCGGTTGTAGCGGCGGCTGGAGAACTTGGCCTCAGCCTGCTGCTTCAGGATCATAGACTTCTTTGCCATTTGCTTCTCCTCCTAATCAAGCGGTGAAGGGAGCGCCCAGCTGGCTCAGCAGCTCTTTGGCTTCCTCATCGGTGGTAGCGGTGGTGCAGATTGCGATGTCCATACCACGGATCTTGTCCACCTTGTCGTACTCGATCTCAGGGAAGATCAGCTGCTCCTTCAGACCGAAGGCGTAGTTGCCGCGGCCGTCAAAGGAGTTGGGGTTGATGCCCCGGAAGTCACGGACACGAGGCAGAGCCACGCTGAACAGACGATCCAGGAACTCGTACATCTTGTCGCCCCGCAGGGTGACCTTCACGCCAACGGTCTCGCCCTCACGGAGCTTGAAGTTAGCCACGCTCTTGCGAGCCTTGCAGGTGATGGGCTTCTGGCCGGTGATGGTGGCCAGATCCTTGGCAATGGCCTCGATCTCCTTGGCATTGTTCTTGCTCTCGCCGCAGCGGACATTGACGATGACCTTGTCCAGCTTGGGAATCTGCATAACGCTCTTGTAGCCGAACTTCTTGTTCAGAGCGGGAGCGATCTCAGCGACATATTTTTCTTGCATTCTGCTAGCCATGATTCAACTCTCCTCTTCTCAGATTTCGGCGCCGCACTTGCGGCATACCCGGACCTTCTTGCCGTCGACCATCTTGTAGCCGACGCGAACGCCCTTGGCGCACTTCTCACAGAACAGAGCCACCTTGCAGGAGCGGATGGGGGTCTCCTTCTTCACGATGCCGCCCTGCTCACCCTGCTTACGGGGCTTGGTGTGGCAGGTGGCAACGTTGACCTTCTCCACGATGACCTTGTTCTCAGCGGGCATGGCGACCAGCACCTTGCCCTTAACGCCCTTGTCCTTGCCGGACAGGACGATAACGGTATCATTCTTCTTAATGTTCATTCCTTCGGTCCTCCATTAGATGACTTCGGGAGCCAGAGACAGGATCTTCATGTAATCCTTCTCACGCAGCTCACGGGCCACAGGTCCAAAGATACGGGTACCCTTGGGGTTGCGGTCCTCCTTGATGATCACGGCAGCGTTCTCATCAAAGCGGACATAGGAACCGTCCTCACGGCGAACGCCCCGCTTGGAGCGGACGATCACAGCCTTGACGACCTCGCCCTTCTTCACAGTGCCGCCGGGAGTGGCCTTGCGGACGGAAGCGACGATGACATCACCGATGTTGCCGTACTTCCGCTTGGAGCCGCCCAGCACACGGATGCAGTGGATTTCCTTGGCGCCAGTGTTGTCGGCAACCTTCAGATAGCTTTCTTCCTGAATCATTTGTTTCCGACCTCCTTACTTCGCCTTCTCGATGACCCGAACCAGTCTCCAGCGCTTGTCCTTGGACAGGGGGCGGGTCTCCATGACCTCCACGGTATCGCCGATGCCGCACTCGTTGTTCTCGTCGTGGGCCTTCAGCTTCAAAGTCCGCTTCATGGTCTTCTTGTACAGAGGATGCTGCACGCTATCCTCGATTGCAACCACAATGGTCTTGTCCATCTTGTCGGAGACGACCTGACCGATTCTGGTTTTACGGAATGCTCTATTCTCAGTCATTTACGTATCCTCCTCAGACGTTGGTCTTCTCGCGAATAATGGTCTTGACGCGGGCGATGTCCTTCTTGGTCGCGGCAATCTGCATGGGGTTATCCAGCTGATTGGTCGCATGCTGCATCCGCAGCATGAACAGATCCTTCTTCAGCTCGTCCAGCTTCTTGGCCAGATCCTCAACGGACAGGTTCTTCAGTTCCTTTGCCTTCATCATTATTCACCACCAATCTCAGTTTCAACTTCCTTGGTGATGATTCGGGTCTTGATGGGCAGCTTGTGCTGCGCCAGACGCAGAGCCTCGCGGGCAACGTCTTCCGTTACGCCGCCGATCTCAAACATCACCTTCTGATTCTTAACGACTGCGACCCAGCCTTCGGGAGCGCCCTTACCGGAACCCATACGGGTGCCCAGGCCCTTCTTGGAATAAGGCTTGTCGGGGAAAATCTTGATCCAGACCTTACCGCCACGCTTGGTGTAACGGGTCATGGCGATACGAGCGGCCTCGATCTGATTGCCGGTGATCCAGCCGGGCTCCAGAGCCTGGATACCAAACTCACCGTAAGCAACCTTGTTACCGCGGGAGGCAGTGCCGGTCATACGACCACGCTGAACCTTGCGGTACTTAGCTCTTTTAGGCATCAGCATTAGCGGTTACCTCCTTCGCGGTTGTAGTTTCTTCTCTCGCCGCCCTGACGACGGTCGCCGTTCCGGCGGTCGTTGCGACGGTCACCGTTCCGGCGATCACGACGCTCACGGGGAGCGGGTTCGGGAGCGGCGGCGCGCAGAGTGGTGTTCAGCACTTCGCCCTTGTAGATCCACACCTTCACGCCGATGCGGCCGTAGGTGGTAGCGGCCTCAGCGAAGCCGTACTCGATGTCGGCACGGATGGTCTGCAGGGGGATGGTGCCCTCGTGATAGGACTCGCTCCGGGCGATTTCGGCACCGCCCAGGCGGCCGCCGCAGGTGACCTTGATGCCCTTGGCGCCCAGACGGGTGGCCTGCTGCATGGCCTTCTTCATGGCCCGGCGGAAGGAGATACGCTTCTCCAGCTGCTGAGCGATGTTCTCAGCCACCAGCTGAGCGTTCAGGTCGGGAGAGCGAACCTCGATGATGTTCAGGTTCACGCTCTTGCCGAGCTTGGCCTCCATCTCCTTGCGCAGGTTCTCGATTTCGGCACCAGCCTTACCGATGACCACGCCGGGACGGGAGCAGTTGATGTTGATCTTGACCTTGCCGTTGGAACGCTCGATCTCGATCTTAGCTACGCCAGCGGCGTACAGCTTGTTCTTCAGATACTTACGGATGTTGTAATCCTCGACGATCAGGTCGCCCACCTTGTCCTCACGGGCATACCAGCGGGAGTCCCAATCCTTGATTACACCAACACGCAGTCCATGGGGATTAACTTTCTGTCCCATAGCTACCTCCTGATTAAGCCTTCTCGCTCACACCGATGGTGATGTGAGTGGTTCTCTTGTTGATCCGAACGAAACCACGGCGGGAGGCGATGCGGCCGCGCTTCAGAATGGGGCCGGGGTTCGCCACAGCGGTGGAAACATACAGGTTTTCGGTGTTCAAACCGTTATTGTGCTCAGCGTTGGCAATGGCGCTCTTCAGCAGCTTGGCCATGGGCTCACAGGCTGCCTTGGAGGTCTGGCTCATCAGAGCGGCGGCGGTTTTCACGTCCTTGCCGCGGATCATGTCGCAAACCAGCTTGACCTTGCGAGGAGACATACGGACGAATTTAACATGTGCAAAAACTTCCATCATTCTACCTCCTTACTTGCTGTTCGCAGTCTTGCTGCCGGAGTGACCACGGAAGGTACGGGTGGGAACGAACTCACCCAGCTTGTGACCGACCATGTCCTCGGTGATATAGACGGGAACGTGCTTCCGACCGTCGTGGACAGCAATGGTGTGACCGACGAAGGAGGGGAAGATGGTGGAAGAACGAGACCAGGTCTTCAGAACCTTCTTGTCACCGGCCTTGTTCAGCTCCTCCACGCGCTTGTACAGCTCAGGAGCTACGAAAGGGCCCTTCTTGATACTTCTGCTCATTTCATTTCCTCCTTACTTGCTGTTTCTGCGCTTGACGATGAACTTGTTGG
>CAKTXO010000162.1 GCA_934630985.1 uncultured Oscillospiraceae bacterium
GTGCCAAAGCCCCAGGGCGTGGAGATGGTTCTGAAAACCATGGGGCCGGCGTATATTGCAGTGGACGAGATCACCTCGGAGGCGGACAGCCTGGTCATGCTGCAAGCGGCCAACTGCGGTGTGCATCTGCTGGCTACCGTCCACGGGTCTGGACTTTCCGACCTGGGGCAGCGGCCTATGTATCGGCGGCTTCTGGAAGCGGGGGTATTCCGGCAGATTCTGGTGCTGAACCGGGATCAGTCTTACCAAAGGGAAAGGATGACGGTATGAGCACAAAATGGATGGGCGCGGTGTTTGTTCTGGTCAGCTGCGGCGGTTTTGGCGGCGGGATTGCCGCAGGCTATCGCCGCCGGGAGCGGCTTCTGCGGCAGCTGATGACGATTCTGGAAAATATGGAGGCGGAACTGGGCTTTCATCTGGTTGCCCTGCCGGAGCTGACCCAAAAGGCGGCAGAGGACGGAACCGGTATCCTTCGGGATTTGTTCCGGAATCTGACCCGGGAGCTGAACTGGCAGACCCAGCCCGATGCCAGCGGCTGTATGTACGCCGCCATGGAGCAATGCCATGATTTACCGACCTGCCTGAGAAGGCCCCTTTCCCAGTTGGGACAAACTCTGGGTCGGTTTGATTTAGAGGGTCAGATTCAGGGACTGGAGGCCACCCAGGCAGCCTGCCGCAGGGAGCTTTCCCGGCTGGAAAAGAATCGGGATGTCCGGCTTCGCAGCTATCAGACCTTAGGACTGTGCGCCGGGGCGGCGCTTGTCATTCTCTTCCTGTAAGCGATGGACATTGATCTGATTTTCAAAATTGCCGCCGTGGGGATCATCGTATCCATTCTCAACCAGGTGCTCTCCCGTTCCGGCCGGGAAGAGCAGGCCACCATGACGAGCCTGGCGGGGCTTGTGGTGGTGCTGATGATCCTGGCCCAGAAAATTGCGGAATTATTTGATCTTGTGAAGGATTTATTTGAATTCTGATGGAAATTTTTTGGAAAATCACCGGGGCGGTGTTGCTGAGCCTGGTGCTGGGCATGACCGTGGACAAGCAGGAGCGGGATGTCGGCCTGGTTCTGAGTATGCTGGTATGCTGCCTGGGAAGCCTGGGGGCAGTCAGCTGTCTGGAGCCGGTGCTGGACTTTTTCAGGGAGCTTCAGGCGGCCTCTGACTTTCCAGCAGGGCTGCTTACAAGCCTTGTAAAGGCGGCGGGAATCGGCCTGGTTGCGGAGATCGCCGCCGCCATCTGCACAGATGCCGGAAAGGGCGCCCTGGGGAAAATGCTCCAAATGCTGGGCAGCGCGGCGGTGCTGACCCTGTCGCTGCCGCTGTTCCGGGAACTTACGGGAATCATCAAGGAGATGGTAAGAGATCTGTGACCAGAATGCTTGCGCTTGCGCTGATATTGGTGCTGGTATGTCTGCCGGCTTCCGCCGCCTCCTACACTGCCCCCACCGTGCCGGATTCCGGACAGGCTCTGATGCCGGAGGATACGGCAGATTTCGGAAAAGCCCTGATGGAGCTTGTGAGGAAGGCACTGACCCGGCTGCGGCCGGATCTTGCTCAGTGCGCCCGGGTCTGCGCCGGCGTGCTGGGAGCAGCAATGCTTACGGGGCTTCTGCGGTGCTTTTCCGGGACGGAAAAGGGGCTTGTGAATCTGGCAGGGGTGCTGGTGGTCTCTGCGCTGCTGGGCACTACCGCCAACAGCATGATTTCCCTGGGCAGGGAAACCATAGTGGAAATCAGCAGCTACGGAAAGCTGCTGCTTCCCGTGATGACGGCGGCATTGGCTGCCCAAGGAGGCGTGAGCACATCTGCGGCTTTGTATGTGGGCACGGCAGCCTTTGACACCGCTCTGGGCGGGGTCATCGCAAACCTTCTGATTCCCATGGTCTACGGCTTTCTGGTGCTGGGAATCGGAGTCTGCGCCCTGGGAGAGCCGACGCTGGGGAAGCTTCAGGAGCTGGTGAAGGGGCTTGTGACCTGGACGCTGAAAACCATGCTTATCGTCTTTACCTCCTACATGGGCATTACCGGCGTGGTCAGCGGAACCACCGACGCGGCGGCACTGAAGGCCGCCAGGCTTACGATGTCCACGGTGGTTCCGGTGGTGGGAAGTGTTCTGTCCGATGCCTCGGAATCTGTGCTGGTGGGCATGGGGACGATGAAAAATGCTGCCGGAATTTATGGGATTCTGGCGGCGGGAGCCATTTTCCTGGAGCCCTTTCTGAAAATTGGCGTCCACTATCTGTCACTGAAAGTGACGGGCACCTTGTGTGCGGCACTGTCTGATGGGGAATTGGGAAAGCTGGTGGACAGCTTTTCCGGAGCCATGGGGCTGATGCTGGCCATGACCGGAGCCTCCTGCCTTCTGCTTTTTGTCAGTACGGTGTGCTTTCTGAAAGGAGTTGGCTGATGGCAGGTCTGCGAGCCTATTTGCTGCGGCTGCTCTGGGCAGCCATGGTGTGCGGCATCCTGAATCGGATGGTCAAGGGCAGCGGATGTGCGCCGGTGATCCGGCTGCTGTGCGGAGTGTTCCTGACCGTCGTTCTGGTGCAGCCTCTTTGCGGCCTTTCCTTCGAGGAGCCCCTTCGGTGTGCAGAAGATTGGAATGTCCTGGGAGCGGAGATCGCGGAGCAGGGAAGCCGGGAGGCGCAGACCCAAAAAGAAGCCATCATAAAGACCCGGCTGGAAGCATATATCGTAGAGAAAGCCGACCAGGCAGGCGCTTCCGTCTCGGCGGACATCACTCTGGATGACGATGGGCTTCCGCAGGCCGTCACAGTCACGGGGGCACTGTCTCCAGCGGTAAAGGGACGGCTGAAACGGATGCTGACCCAGGAACTGGGAATCCCGGAGGTACGACAGCAATGGAATGGATAACGTCCCATAGGCAGGAGCTTATCTCAGCTCTGAAGAAGTATAAAATTGCGCTGCTGGTTCTGCTGGCGGGAATCGGTCTTATGCTGCTGCCCACCGGCAGGACACCCACCGAAACCCCGGCGGCTGTGCCCACGCAGCCGGAGGTGACGCTACAGGAATCTTTGGAGGCAATTCTCAGCCAGATCGCCGGGGCAGGGGAGGTACGGGTGCTGCTGACGGAAAAAAGCGGGGCGGAGACCGTCTACCAGATGAATGAGGATCGGGCTGCCGGGGATAACCGGGAGGACACCCGCCGGGAGGCGGTGCTGATTTCCGACGGAACCCGGGAGAAAACCGGCCTGGTTCGGAAAATCAACAGCCCTACTTATCAGGGAGCGGTGGTGATTTGCCAGGGAGCGGACAGCCCGGCGGTTCGTCTGGCCGTTGTCCAGGCGGTGAAAAGCGCCACGGGGCTCACCGCCGATTGCATCAGTGTGTTGAAAATGAAATGACTGGAGGCATATTTATGAAGGTTTGGAAGAAGAATCTGGTAGCGGCAGCAATTTTGGTCACCGTGTGCGCCGGAATCTATGTGAACTGGCTCTACACCGAGGACAGCACGGCAGTCAGTCTGGAAGATTCCCTGGATGCGGAAAAGGTCATGAGTGACGACAGCCTGGCTTTGGAGGGGGACATGGCGGCCATTGCGGCAGGGGAGGATGTGGCTACAACCGCTTCCGATTATTTTGCGGCGGTGCGGCTGTCCCGGCAGCAGGCAAGGGACAACGCGGTGAATCTCTTGCAGGAGGCCATGGCCTACGCGGACACCACCACCGGCAGCAAGGAGCTGGAATCGGCGGCCAGCCTGGATGACATCGTTCAGACTGCTCTGAGCGAGGCGCAGATCGAAAGTCTGGTTATCGCCAAGGGCTACGCCGATTGCGTAGCGTACATGTCCGGCGACGGAATCTCCGTGGCCGTGTCCTCTCCGGAGGGAGGCCTTCAGCAGGCGGATGTGGCTGT
>CAKTXO010000163.1 GCA_934630985.1 uncultured Oscillospiraceae bacterium
GACGGTGACAATGTCACTGAGGTTGAATGCGAGAATCATTGGCTTTCCTCCTTATACGAGTTTTTAATAAAACGCTTAAAAGCGTTTTATTAGGCCGCAGGATTGCGGTCAGCGGCCACTGCCGCTAAAAAACGAAGTCAATACATTTCTTACCGCCGCCCAGGCGGTCTGCCGTGAAACGGCTTAAGTAAAATGATGAAATCATTTTACTTAAGAAATAGTATTCAAGTTGTGGGAAACGCAGTCAAGGGACAGGGTCGTAGATATCCCCGTGATAGAAGGGATTGCAGCGCGCAAAGCGCCGCAGGGCGAGCAGACCGCCCTTCCATGCCCCATACTTGCCAATTGCTTCCAGGGCGTAGGCACTGCAGGTAGGCCGGAACCGGCATCGAGCCGGAAAATAGGGAGAAATATTGCGCTGATAGAAGGAAATGAGGGCAAGAAGCACATGTTTCATAGCTCAGTGCCTTCCCGAAGAATTCCGGCTTTTTTCGCCAGAGCCAGATAGCTGTGGGTCAAAAGCGAAAAGGGCGCGTCCACGGCTTTCGACCGGGCAACCACCACGATGTCCCAGCCCGGGGAAAACAAAGCCTCATTGAGACGGTAGATTTCCCGGAGACGGCGGCGGGTGCGGTTGCGCACATGGGCCTTTCCCAGCTTCTTGCTCACGGTAATACCCACCCGATTGCCTGGAGTCCGGTTCTTCCGGGCGTAAAGCACGAGGAAGCCATCCCCAAAGCCGGAGGTGTGGTACAGCCGGCGAAAAACATGATTGAGTTTTAAGCTTGTGGAATACTTCATGGAATCATCCTCATACGCGGGAGACGGAAAGGGACGCTCGGCCGCATCCTTTTTATTCGGGGGTTTCCGTTGATTGAAACCCAGTACGGATTTCTGATGGAAACATTGCAGGAATTCGCGAGGATGTTTTGCGAAAAGCAAGGCAGAGGATGCAGGCAGGCTTTGTGCCTGTCAAAGACGATAACGAAGCTTTTCACGAAACAGACCGGGAAGGCCGCAATGGATTGCATCAGATATCCGTACCACTAAAAAGGGAGCGGGGCGAATGCGTCATTCACCCCGCTGTAGCTCCCGTTTCGCTCTTAGGCGCATATTCCGTTTGTTTCGACCTACGGACAGGCGCATCAGGCGGACAGAACCTTGCGGCCCTTCGCACGACGGCGGGCCAGAACCTTACGGCCGTTGGAAGTAGCCATTCTCTGGCGGAAACCATGAACCTTGGAACGGTGACGACGGCTGGGCTGATAGGTACGCTTCATAACACTTACACCTCCTGTCAAAAATCAATATGCTCAACAGTCAGATTTGACCGCAGCAACACGAATTTTGTGACCTTCATAGTCACGCCTGACCATTATAACCGAAAAACACGGTTTGGTCAATATTTATTTCCCAATTTTGCGGATTTTTAGATTGGAGCCGGGGAAGACGCCCTCCAACTTCTGAAGTACCCGCCGGTGCCCCTGGGAATCCACATCCAAAGGGGTGGGCTGATAGTTATTCTTCCCGGGCTGGGAGCCTACAGAGCAGGGGATAACCTTCCGCTGACCCAGGCTCACCCGGCCGTCCGGGGTTTTCACGACCTCCTGCTGGATGAGCACGGTATCCAAGTCCTCCGGGGCACCGTTGCCGCCGAAGCAGAAGTTGCCCATGGAATAGAGAATCAGACCGTCTTTATATTCCTCAATGGGCTGAAGCACATGGGGATGGCTGCCCCAGACGATATCCGCTCCCGCGTCAATGGCGGCGTGGGCAAGATCCATCTGCTCCTGGGTAGGATGGTAGCTGCCCTCTACGCCCCAGTGGGGAGCCACGACAATCAGGTCAGCTCCCTGGGATTGGAGGTCAGAGATGCCGGCTTCCATGGCCTGCCGGTTAAGATCATAGTAGACCATGCCGTACAGGCCGATTTTCAGGCCGGTGTTCAGGGTGACAAGACAGGTGCTGTCCCGCTCCACAAAGGGAATATTTGCTTCCTTCAGGGTTTTTACCGTGGAATCATAGCCAGTCTGGCCATAGTCCAGAGTGTGGTTGTTGGCCAGGGTCACGATGTCCACGGAACCCTCCGTGAGAATCTGGCTGTAGGCCGTGGGGCCCCGGAAAGTGTGGGTTTTGTCCGCCGGGTTTCCGGAGTCGGTCAGGGGGCCTTCCAGATTGGCGAGGGTGGCGTTATCGTTCTGAAAATAGACGGCTACGTTCCGGAAGGGGTAGTCGTAATTTTCACCGACGGTCTGAATGAAGCCGCTGCCCGCGTAGTAATTGCTGGGGTTGGCACCCAGGGTGCAGTCGCCCACAAAGGTCAGAAGGGTGGTCACCGGCTGAGGCAGAGAAACAGTAGACTCGGAGGCTGCCGGGGCTTCTGTCACGGCTATCGGCTGGGAGGTTTCGGAAATCGCCTCGGAGGCAGGAGCCTCCGGGGCGGCCTGAGCGCAGCCGCTCAGGCACAGGGCAGCTGCCAGAAGCAGTGCCCAAAGGCGTGTATTCATGATTTTCAGCCCTGCTCCTGAGCGCGCTTTTTCATCAGATTGCGCATACGGATGCTGTGATCCAGCTCCCGCTTGCGGATCCGCAGGCTCTTGGGGGTGCATTCCAGCAGCTCGTCGTCGGCCAGGAATTCCAGGCACTGCTCCAGGGACATGATCTTGGGGGGCGTAAGCCGGGTGGCCTCGTCGGAGCCGGCAGCACGCATGTTGGTCAGCTGCTTGCGCTTGCAGACGTTGACGGTCATATCCTCGTTCCGGCTGCACACGCCTACCACCATGCCGGCGTAGACCGGCGTACCGGCACCGATGAACAGGGCGCCCCGCTCCTGGGCGGCGGCCAGACCGTAGGTCACAGCTTCGCCGGTCTCAAAGGCGATGAGGGAGCCCACCTGACGGCGCTCAATCTCGCCCTTCATGGGAGCGTAGGAATCCAGCACGGAGGACATGATGCCCTCGCCCCGGGTGTCCGTCAGGAATTCGTTCCGGTAGCCGAACAGACCCCGGGAGGGAACCAGGAACTCCAGACGGTAGCGGCTGCCCATGGGGGTCATGCCCAGAAGATCACCCTTCCGGCGACCCATTTTCTCAATGACGGAGCCCATGCACTCCTCCGGCACGTCGGCGACCATCCGCTCGATGGGCTCGCAGAGCTTGCCGTCAATGGTCTTGGTCAGAACACGGGGGGTGGACACGGAGAACTCGTAGCCCTCCCGGCGCATGGTCTCCATAAGGATGCTGAGGTGCATTTCGCCACGGCCGGCAACGTTGAAGGCATCGGTGCCCTGCTCGGTGACGTGCAGGGACACGTCCTTGAGAAGCTCCTTTTCCAGACGATCCCGGAGGTTCCGGGAGGTGACGAACTTGCCCTCCTTGCCGGCGAAGGGGGAGTCGTTGACGGCGAAGGTCATTTCAATGGTGGGGTCGGAGATCTTCACGAAGGGCAGAGGCTCCACACAGTCCGGGGCGCACAGGGTACGGCCGATGGTGATGTCCGCCATGCCGGACAGGGCGACGATTTCGCCCGCGTGGGCTTCGGGAATGGGGTTCTTGGCCAGACCGTTGAACTCATACAGAGCAACCACCTTGCCCCGCTGCTTCACGTCAGGATCGTGGTAGTCGCAGATGGTGACTTCCTGATTGACCTTGATTGTGCCCCGCTCCACACGACCCACGGCGATACGGCCTACATATTCATTGTAGTCGATGGAGGAAACCAGCAGCTGTAAGGGGGCGGTATCGTCACCGCCGGGGGCGGGGATATAGTTGACGATGGTTTCAAACAGGGGGGTCAGATCGGTGCCCACCTCGTCGGGGCCGTAGGAAGCGGTGCCCTGACGGCCGGAGCAGAAGACCGTGGGGGAATTGAACTG
>CAKTXO010000164.1 GCA_934630985.1 uncultured Oscillospiraceae bacterium
GCCTGCCGACAGTTCAAAGCGCCCTTGCTTTTGACATATTATACCCGTCCACCGGTGAAATTGTCAATACCGGGAATCCCCAAAATATTCCCCCTGCGGACAAATGTCCTTTGTGCACAATCAACGAATTTGAATCGCCCATTTGTGAGAATAGCCAAAGGCCTAAGAATCTGCATTCCTTCCCAGTGCTTTCCATCAAACTGCAAATCGCAGCCTGAAGCATTTGAGCGCAGTTCCGGCGGTGCGGCCGGGGGATTTCCACACATTTCCCCTTTTACCGGCCAATGTAAATGCCGGTCAGATGCTCGTAGTACTTGGCGATGGCACTGTGGTCATTTTCTCCGCAGTCGTTGTTGTGCAGCCACTGCAAAATTTCCTGGACAGCGGCGGTCATGGGTACCGGCGCGCCGACGGTGTGGGCGCAGTCCAGGGCGTTGTTCAGATCCTTGATGTGCAGATCGATTTTGAAGCCGGGCTTGTCGTTTCCGGCGATCATCATGGAGCCCTTGGCGTCCAGCACCGTGGAGCCGGCCAGTCCCCCACGGATGGCCTTGTAGACCACCTCCGGGTCCACTCCCGCCTTCTGCGCCAGGGTAAAGGCCTCGGCCACCGCCTGGATGTTGCAGGCCACAATGATCTGATTGGCAAGCTTGGTGGTGTTGCCCGCGCCCACCTCTCCGCACCGGGTGACGGAGGCGCCCATAGCCCCCAGGATATCCTTGCAGCGGTCAAAAATCGCCTGCTTGCCGCCCACCATAAAGCTCAGCGTGCCGTCGATGGCCTTGGGCTCCCCGCCGGACACGGGGGCATCCAGCATTTCCACGCCCTTTTCCGCCAGTGCGGCGGCGATTTCCTTGGAAACCACCGGGCTGATGGAGCTGCAATCGATGAAAATCTGTCCGGGGCGCATGTAATTTACCAGGTCGCCCAGCACGACCTCCTTCACCTGAGGGCCGTTGGGCAGCATGGTGATGATGACCTCGGCGTTTTCCGCCAGCTCCTTCCGGGTTGCGGCGTGGGCACCGCAGGCGGCCAGCTCCTCCATAGGCCCCTGGCTCCGATTGTTCACCCAGAGCTCATGGCCCGCCTTCAATAGATTTTTGGCCATGGGCTTACCCATGATCCCCAGTCCGATCAATCCGATTTTCATAGCGCATTCCTCCTAGCAATTCTGTGGGGCAATCCATACCTCTATTGTAGCGAGTCCGCCTGCGTCTGTCTATATTTATTTTTACACCGCCGGGCGGTGATGATCGGTGGTCTGCCGCTTTCGGCAAAGGCCTCGGTGGACAGTAACCGCCGGCACGCCGTTACCCCTTACCCTTCGGGCACGTCCCGTGTGCTGTGCTTTTATTCATAGGGAAACTCCGAATAAATCGTCTGCGGCTGGATAGCGGATCTTTTGCCCCCAGTCTGCGGTTTGAAAAATGGGGAATACATACAGTATTCCTCCATTTTCCAAACCTTGCCTGAGAACAAAATCTCTCGCTACCAGCTCTTGCCGATTTACTCAGAGCTTCCCTAGTTTCCATAGTATTATGGCGCATCATCCGATACCGAGTCGGCACTTCCCTGAGACGGAATTACCGCAAATGTATCCACAATCGCCGCGAACCGGACACCGTGCCCCTCCGCCGCTTCCAGATAATACCGACTGGTGATGCGGAAGCAGCCACCCTGTTCGTCGGAGATGTAGTCCCGGACTTCCACAGGAGAGTCCCACTGCTGACCACCACACATGGAGAAAGTGATCCGGTTTCCGGCAGCCGCTTCCGTAATCTCCCATTGACCTTCCAATTCTGCCCGTTCCTGAGAGACTGTCTGCTCATAGGGAATGTCCAAATGGATAATTTCAATCTCACAGTTCGGCACAGAGGGGTCTTCCTGAGGATTCATAAGGGCAGCGATCTGTCTCTCCCGCACTTCTTCGGGCAGCGAGAAAAGGGAATCCCCATAAATTTCCAGAACTTCTTCCCGTGTCATTGGCTTCAGATACGGACGAATATAGGTAATATCGCCCTCCTTCACCATCGTATAGCTGTCAACATCATAGTAAATTGCAAATCCCGGCTGCGGTGCTTCGCCAGTGGCTTCCGGTTCCACACCATCTGCCGCATAATCGCCCTCATACTCCATTCCCTCAATATTTATGGTCATTTTCTTTGGCGGGAAAAGGGCTTCAATCAGGCTGGTAACCTTTTCTTTCACATATTCTACAGCTGCCGCGCCTGGAGCGGTGTTCAAAAATACGGTCAGTATCAGGATCAGCGCAATCACTGCCGCCAGCTGCCGCAGATAGCGCAGGCGATGGGGTTTCCTGCCGCCTGTACGAAGCTGTTGTGCTTCCAATATGTATTTTTCCTGTACGCCGCCCAGCATATCCAGCAGCTCCATATTTGTCATAGCAATCCCTCCTTCACCAGATGCGTATGTAACCGCTTTCGGATACGAAATAGCATAGACTTTACCTTACTGACGCTAAAACCGGACTTTTCCGCAATTTCCCCGGTGGAATCCAGATACCAGTAGCGGCAGAGGAATACACTGCGCTCCGTTTCTTTCAGCGCGCCAAGAAAGCGGTTCAAACTGGCCAGGATTTCTTTCCGAATCGCCGCGTCTTCAGCGCTTTCCCCGCCAACGCATTGGCTCAGTTCGTCCAGCGCAATTTCGATCTGACCCTCTCCCCGCTTAAAAGCGCGGTACTTTCTCCACCGGTCAATGGAAACATTCCGGGTGATTCTTCCAAGAAACGCCGCCAGTGCCGGGGGACGCCGGGGCGGCATGGAATTCCACGCCGACAGGTATGTATCACTGACGCTTTCTTCGGCATCCTCTTGATTGGTCAGAATATTATAAGCAATGCTGTAACAGTAGCCGCCATACTTTGTGTCCGTTTCCTGAATCGCCTGCTCCGAGCGTTCAAAGTATAGCTTGATGATCTGGTTATCCTCCATAATAGAGACCCTCCTATTCTCTTTGAATGTTTCACCCTTATATACGCAGAGATTCGTCTTTGGTTGCACATTTTTTAGGGTCTATCTGAAAACCGGGAATATGACCAACGGCGAGGGATTTTCCGCCTGATGAAGCCATTTTTTTGCAGGAATACTCTGGGTATTGCAAGAAAAAATGGTGCCCAGCAGGTGGAAAAGACCCGCTGTTTGGGCGTGTTGACGGTTTTCAGATTGACCCTAAGAAATATTGTATCCAAGTGTTTTGACCCCATGTCCTGCTGAGTGTTCAGCGTCACCACAAAATCGCTGACCGTCTGCAAGGATACTGTCTGTGTTATTTTCTTTTCTCAAGTGCTTTACGGATTTCAGAACTGGCTGGAACACAGCGATATTGGAATAACCTCCATTATATACACTCGCCTGGATTATAGCAACAAGGTTTCTTCCGGAAATGCCCTTCCGCCTTGCTGCCCTCAAACGCTCCGGACGGAGCCTGTCGGGCAATAAAAAATTGCTCCGAGGCATAACGTATCGAAGCAATTTTGGTACAGGCGACAGGACGCGATTACATTAAGGTGTGAATTCCGTCGAGCCGGAATTCAGCAACAGTCCACCGGACTGTTGCATTTACATGGGTTTGAGCCCGTCCCCCCCTGGATACCAAAAAAGAGAACCCCCGGTCGGGGTTCTCTTTTTTGGTGCACCAAGGCAATCCAAATCCGAACCGGTATTGTTCTTTACGGCTTCTTTCACATCGTCCAAGGTGATGGTTCTGGTGCCGTCCTTATAGTTGAAGGTGAGAACCAGCTTATCATCATACAGATAAATGGCGTTCACAAAAGCATCGATCAGCATTTTGCGGTGAGACTGCTGGTGTACATCCAGCTTGCGGAATTTGTGCAGCCAGAAGGTGACGAA
>CAKTXO010000165.1 GCA_934630985.1 uncultured Oscillospiraceae bacterium
CGATTTTCACCGGCTGATTGTTTTTAACCAGTCGTCCCGACTGCGGACACGCCTGGTCTAAAAATAGTTTTTGGACGGTTTACCGTCCTTCAAAATCCATTTCTACGGAGGTTAAAACCAAATGGCTCAGAAAGTCCAATTCACTGAAACCGTCCTTCGTGATGCCAACCAGTCCCTGATGGCGACCCGTATGGCTTACAGCGACATGGAGGGCATCCTGTCCACCATGGATAAGGCCGGTTACTACTCTGTGGAGTGCTGGGGCGGCGCTACCTTTGACAGCTGCCTGCGCTACCTGAACGAAGATCCCTGGGAGCGGCTGCGCAACATCCGCAAGGCCATGCCCAACACCCGGCTGCAGATGCTGCTGCGGGGCCAGAACCTGCTGGGTTACAAGCACTATCACGACGACGTTGTGGAGAAGTTCGTGGAGCTGTCCATCAAGAACGGCATTGACGTGCTGCGTATCTTCGACGCTCTGAACGACTTCCGGAACATCCGCACCGCTCTGGAGGCTACCAAGAAGTACGCCACCGCCAACACCGTGGCTTCCGGCTGCATTTCCTACACCCAGTCCCCTGTCCACACTCCCGCCAAGTACGCCGAGATGTGCAAGGAGCTGCAGACCATGGGCTTCGACACCATCTGCCTGAAGGATATGGCCGGCACCATGAGCCCCAGCGAGGCTGAGCAGCTGTTCAAGGGCATCAAGGACGCGGGCGTGACCCTGCCTCTGGTTCTGCACACCCACTGCACCACCGGCATGGCTTACATGACCGTCATGAAGGCTGTGGAAGCCGGTGTGGATATCATCGACACCGCTACCTCCTGCTTCTCCAACGGCACTTCTCAGCCCGCTACCGAGACCCTGTACTACGCCCTGAGCGAGCTGGGCATCGAGACCGGCCTGAACGAGAAGGTCATCAACGAGGTCAACGACTACTTCAAGCCCGTCAAGCAGAAGTACATTGACAACAAGACCCTGAATCCCAAGTCCATGGGCACCGACGCTCAGGCTCTGGTTTACAAGGTTCCCGGCGGTATGCTGTCCAACATGATCGCGAACCTGACCGATATGCACGCCATGGATAAGTTCGACGCCGCCCTGGCCGAGATCCCCTCCGTCCGGAAGGACATGGGCTATCCTCCTCTGGTCACTCCCCTGTCCCAGATGGTGGGCAACCAGGCCGTGACCAACGTGCTGGTGGGCGAGCGCTACAAGAACATCTCTAAGGAAGTCAAGGCTTACTTCAAGGGCGAGTACGGCATTGCCCCCGCTCCCGTGAACGCCGATCTGGAGAAGCGGATCCTGACCGAGGCCGGTATGGAAGCGCCTCTGGACTGCCGGGTGGAAGACAGCAAGCGTACCGGCAAGGAGTTTGCCGACGCCAAGGCTGCTCTGAGCGATCTGGCCAAGACCGATGAGGACGTGATGAGCTACATCTGCTTCCCCGCCCAGGCCGAGAAGTTCCTGGAAGGCCGTAAGGCTGCGGAAGAGAACAAGGTTACCTACACCATTACCGAGGCGTAAGGAGGAACCTTACTATGATGCTTACTTCTGATATTACTATCGGCGAAGCCGGCGTGTACGCTCTGCTGGGCTACGCGGTTGTGTTCTTTGGCCTGATCCTGCTGATGCTGGTGGTTATTGCCATGGGCAAGGCCTTCACTGCCAAGGAGAACAAGGCTGCCGCCGCCAATCAGGCTGCCAAGGCTGTCGTTGCCGCCGTTCCCGTTGCCGCCGCTCCCAAGGCTGTGGCCCCCGGCTCCGCCGGTGAGCTGAAGCTTCATGATGTGGAGCCTAAGACCGCAGCTATGCTGATGGCCATCGTGGCCGACAAAATGGGCAAGCCCCTGAACGAGCTGCGCTTCAAATCCATCAAGGAGGTCAAATAATTATGAAGTATAAAGTTACTCTGAAGGGCCGTACTTACGAGGTCGAGGTGGAGGCCGGCGAGGCCATCCTCCTGGATGAGTACGAGGCCATTGCGCCTTCCGCTCCCGCGGCCGCTCCTGCCGCCGCCCCCGCGGCTGCCGCTCCCGCCGCTGCCCCTGCCGCTCCTGCCGCTCCTGTGGTCACCGGCGCTGGTGAGGCTGTGAATGCTCCCATGCCCGGCAACATCCTGAAGGTGAACGTCACCGCCGGTCAGGCTGTCAAGTCCGGCGATGTGCTGTGCATCCTGGAGGCTATGAAGATGGAGAACGAGATCATGGCTCCCAAGGACGGAACCGTTACCCAGGTTCTGGTTTCCAAGGGCAATACTGTGGACACCGGGGCACCTCTGGTTGTGATCGGTTAAGGAGGGCTCCCAATGAATGTTGGTGCGATCCTTCTGAAGCTGTGGAATAATTCCGGCTTTGCCGCCATTATTTCCGGTTTCGTTTCCAATAACGGCTGGCAGAACCTGGTGATGCTGGTCATCGCCTGTGTGCTGCTGTACCTGGCTATCGTCAAGAAGTTCGAGCCCCTGCTGCTGGTGGGCATCGCCTTCGGCTGTCTGCTGACCAACCTGCCCAACGCAGGGCTCTATCATCAGGAGCTGTGGGATGCCTTCATGAATCCCGAAAGCCCCGTGTATCACAGCTTCGGCGAGATCATGCGCAACGGCGGCCTGCTGGATATCTTCTACATCGGCGTCAAGACCAGCCTGTACCCCTGCCTGATCTTCATGGGCGTGGGCGCCATGACCGACTTTGGCCCTCTGCTCAGCAATCCCAAGAGCCTGCTGCTGGGCGCTGCCGCTCAGCTGGGCGTGTTCGTTGCCTTCTTCGGTGCCGTGTGCATGGGCTTTACCGGTAAGGAAGCCGCTTCCATCGGCATCATCGGCGGCGCGGACGGCCCCACCGCCATCTTCCTGACCACCCGCCTGGCTCCCCACCTGCTGGGTGCCATCGCCGTGGCGGCCTACTCCTACATGGCGCTGATTCCTCTGATCCAGCCCCCCATCATGAACCTGCTGACCTCCGCCGAGAGCCGGAAGATCAAGATGGTTCAGACCCGGGTGGTTTCCAAGACCGAGAAGATCATCTTCCCCATCCTCGTCACCATGTTCGTGGCTCTGCTGCTGCCTGACACCGCTCCTCTGATCGGCTGCCTGATGCTGGGCAACCTCTTCAAGGAGACCGGCTGCACCGAGCGTCTTTCCGACACCGTGCAGAACGCTCTGATGAACATCGTCACTATCCTGCTGTCCACCGCTGTGGGCTCCACCATGGTTGGCTCCACCTTCCTCACCGGCCAGACCCTGAAGATCGTCGTCCTGGGCGTTGTCGCTTTCGGTATCTCCACCGCCGGCGGCCTGCTGGGCGGCAATGTGATGTGCTGGGCTACCAAGGGTGCCGTCAACCCCCTGATCGGCTCTGCCGGCGTGTCCGCCGTGCCTATGGCTGCCCGTGTGTCCAACAAGGAAGGCCAGAAGGCCAACCCCTCCAACTTCCTGCTGATGCACGCCATGGGCCCCAACGTGGCCGGCGTTATCGGCTCCGCCATCGCCGCTGGCTTCCTGCTCAGCGTCTTCGGCGGCTAATTCGATTCTTCCCAAACCCCTTTCCAAAAGGCGTGCCGCATGTTTGCGGCACGTCTTTTTGCCGGGAGCCCCGGCGGGCAATGCGTGCGCCAGTTGGGCGGTAATCGACAGACCATTGGGTACAAGCTCGGTATCGTTCTTGCAGTGCATTTCGATAAATGCTGTCATTGCGAACCACTACGCCCGCAGGCGTGTACAAAGCGCAACCGGCGAAGCCGGCTCTTAGCGCGGAGTAGTCCGCAGACTGGTGTGGCAATCCGTATTTCTTCTCCGGGAACTATCGTAAGGATCAGTAGGGGCGGCCATCGGCCGCCCG
>CAKTXO010000166.1 GCA_934630985.1 uncultured Oscillospiraceae bacterium
TGGAGCACAATTGCCTCTGCGGTTTCGTAAATTCCTTCCGCATCCGGCCCACGGCGGTGCATGGACCGGAGCATGGCCCCCAGGGTTTTCTCATCGGCTGTCAGTCCGATGATTCCGGCGATTGCGCACATCATTGACCACATCCCTTCACCTGATTATCCTATGTATGTCAATGGTAAAAATGTGCATACTGATAGGGGTGATCGAAGATGAAAAACAGCAAGGAAATTCTGTCCAGCGTGGTAAAAACCGCTCAAATGGGGCAAACCGGTATTCGAAGCGTTCTGGATACCAGTATGCGGCCCTCCCTGCGGAAGGCTCTGGAGTCCCAGCTCCGGGAATACGACTCCATTGAGACAGAGGCTCACACCATCGCCTCCCAGCGGGGCTGGGAGCTAAAAGAGCTGGATCCGGGGGTGCGGATGATGACGGACATGATGACCCGGATGAAGCTTCATGGACGGAACACGGACTCCAAAATTGCGGACATGATGATTCAGGGCAATACCCGGGGCATGGTCAAAGGGCTGAAGAATCTTCACCAGTTTCCAAGCTCAGACTCCCAGGTGCAAATGGTATCCCAGAAGCTGCTGGATTGCGAAACCGCAAATATCCGGCAGATGCAGGGTTATTTGTGAGAGCAGAGCAAAGCGCCGAAAAACCATGTCACTCACACTGGCGTGGCAATCCGTTCTCTTTAGCAATGCCGGATACTCTGGTACTGCATGGGGATGCGGATTGCCACACCAGTGACATCGGTCACTGGTTCGCAATGACAGTATCGTCGTTCCTGGTATCTTTCAACCGAACGCACTCTGATAGAATGGCCCATTCCTGCACAAATTTACGTCTTTCCACATAGACTAATCCGAAGTATGAAAGGAGTGGAAGCCATGTCCGCAACCGGTTACATACAGGTGCGTGCCTATACAAGCACGGCGCAATATCCTCTGAAAAATGTTGCCATCGTCATCACCGCTGCCGACGGAACCGCCGTCGCCATGGAACTGACCAATGAAAACGGGAAAATCAACCCTATCCCCATTTCCGTTCCCCCGCTGTCGGAGAGCCAGTCTCCTGACCCGCCGGAACGACCCTACGCGGTAGTGAATCTCTACGCCCATCTGGCAGGCTACGAGCAGACCGAGGCGGAGAATCTTCAGGTCTTTGCCGGAACCACCACCGTTCAGAATCTGGAAATGATTCCCCTGTCCGAACTGCCGGATGCCTGGGATCAGACGGTGGTCTTCGATACGCCGCCCCAGAATCTCTAGGAGGTAGTCTATGCCCCAAGTCACGCCCTACATCCCCCAGCGGATCACCGTCCACCTAGGGCCGCCAGATTCCGACGCGGCCAATGTGACGGTGAGCTTTGCCGACTATGTGAAGAATGTGGCCTCCTCCGAAATTTACCCTACCTGGGAGGAAAGTGCCCTCCGGGCAAACATTCTTGCCATTGTTTCCTTTGCCCTGAACCGGGTGTATACGGAGTTCTACCGAAGCCGGGGCTATGATTTTGACATCACCAGCTCCACCGCCTACGACCAGTTTTTTGTCAACGGCCGCAGCTATTTTGAAAACATCTCCCGGCTTGCGGATGAGCTGTATACCAGCTATCTCCGGCGACCGGGCTTTGTGGAGCCTCTGGCCGCCAAATTCTGCAACGGCACCACCGTTACCTGCGAAGGCCTGAGTCAGTGGGGTAGCCAGAATCTTGCCCGGCAGGGGTTCACCACTACGGAAATTCTGCGCAGCTACTACGGAAATGTGGAAATCGTCACCAATGCTCCGGTGCAGGGCATCACCACCTCTTATCCCGGGGTGCTTCGCCGGGGCACCACCGGCCCCAGTGTGGTGTTGGTCCAGGTGATGCTCAACCGCATTTCCCAGGCCTATCCGGCCATCCCCAAAATTTCCCAGGTGGACGGGATCTTCGGCGCTCAGACGGAGGGCGCGGTTATCCGATTCCAGGAGGTCTTCAATCTTGCCGCCGACGGCATTGTGGGTCGGGCTACCTGGTACGCCATGGTGCGGCTCTATGTTGCCGTCACCAGGCTTGCCGAGCTGCGCAGTCAGGGTCAAAAGTACTATGCCATCAACTGGGCTCATTCCCGCCCCATCCAGTTCGGCGACCGAGGAATTCGTGTGGAACACCTTCAATACCTCCTTCAGGTTTTGGCAGCCTACATCCCGGAAATTCCCAGTCTGACGGTGGACGGTATTTTCGGCTCCCAGACCCGAAACGCGGTAATCGCCGCCCAGCGGCGGTTCGGTCTGCCCCAGACCGGTGCCGTCAACTATGCAACCTGGGAGGCCATCTATGACCAGTTCTCCGGCATTGAGACTGCCACCTGGTGGGATCCTACCCTGTTCCCCTACACCTCCGCCATTCAGGGGAATGGCAGCCCCAGAAGCCGCTACGCGACCACAAGCACCATGACCCAGTTTCCAGGAAAAAATCTACGGGCCGGGCAGCAGGATCCGGTCAGACAGGAGGCACCCAGATGAGACCACCGGAATCCTTTCTCGGCCAGCCCATCCGCAGTCTGCAAACCATGCTTCAGGTCATCGCCGCTGCCGCAGGGCAGGAATGCAGCCTGATTCCAGACGGAATCTACGGCCCGGAGACGATGGAGGCTGTAGCCGCTTTCCAGCGCACCCACGGCCTGCCTGTGACGGGCATCACCGACCTGCCTACCTGGGAAGCCATCGTCGCGGCCTATGCGCCGGCTCTGGCAGAAATTGAGGCTGCGCCTGCCCTTCCTGTGATATGGAATCCCGGCCAATCCGTCTGCCTGGGAGAAAGCCATCCCAACGTAGGCCTTGCCCAGTGTATGCTGGAAGTCCTATCCCAGCGGTATCCCGGTATCCCCCAGCCCTCCCGCTCCGGCACGCTGGATGAAAGCACCGCCGATTCCCTTTCCGCCTTTCAGCAGCTTCACGGTCTGCCTCAGACCCGCCGATTGGATCGGAAAACCTGGAAGGCTCTGACCCGGCAGTATCCTCTGGCAGCCACCCGAGGGCAGAAAAGCGTCAAGCGCGAAGGAAACTCTGAATAAATCGCCATCGGCCGAGCAGTGGATCTTTTCCTCTATCCGTGCGGCTTCAAAACCGGGAAATACACAAAGTATTCCTCCGCTTTTGAAGCCTTCGGCTAGAGAAAAATCTCTCACTGTCGGCTCTCACCGATTTAATCAGAGCTTCCCTAATTGTAAATTTTTAACGGTTTTGGCAGGATACGCTTGATAAAGCCAGCACAATTGCTTATAATACTGCTAAAGACATAATGCGTATGCGGGAGGTGTGCTGCGTGCTTTACAAGAACTGGAAAAAGGATATCTGGAGCATCCCCAATCTGCTGAGCCTGTTCCGGCTGGTGCTGATTCCGGTGTATGTTTCCATATATCTTCACGCCGAAACCCGGGCACAATACATTCTTGCCGGGTGCATTCTGGCGGTATCCTGCCTGACGGACATGATCGACGGAAAGATCGCCCGGAAATACAACATGATCACAACCCTGGGCAAAATGCTGGATCCTCTGGCGGATAAGCTGACCCAGCTGACTCTGACCCTGTGCCTGAGCCTGAAATATCCGGTGCTCTATCCAGTACTTGCCCTTCTGGTGGTGAAGGAGCTTGTTCAGTTGGCTTTGGGGGTTCTGTTCCTGCGCCGGGGGAAAATGCTTCCCGGGGCACTGATGGCCGGAAAGGTCTGCACCACGGTGCTGTTCGTGAGCCTTATCGCCCTGGTGCTGCTTCCTGGGATGCCCGGCACCGCCGTGAACTGCATTGCGGT
>CAKTXO010000167.1 GCA_934630985.1 uncultured Oscillospiraceae bacterium
ACGCTGGTGGTCACGGAGCCTACACCGCCGGGAACGGGGGTGATGGCGTCCACGATGGGCTCCACCTCGTCGAACTTGGCGTCACCGGCGATACCGCCCAGACCGCCCTTGGCGTTGGGCTTGTTGGCATCCCAGTTGATGGACACGTCGATGACAATCTGTCCGGGACGGACGAAGTCAGCGGTCAGGGAGTTCAGCACACCGGCGGCGGAGACGATGATGTCCGCGCCCTTGCAGATTTCCGCAGTGTTCACGGTCTTGGTGTGGCAGACGGTAACGGTGGCGTTCTTGCCCATGAGCATCATGGCGGCGGGCTTGCCGACCACCAGGCTGCGGCCGATGACCACGGCGTTCTTGCCCTTGCAGTCGATGCCGTAGAAGTCCAGAATCTCCATGCAGGCGGCGGGGGTGCAGGGGGCGAAGCCCAGATCCTTCAGACCCTCGAACACACCGGCGTTGGACATGTGGGTCATGCAGTCCACATCCTTCTGGGGAGCCAGACGGTTGCAGATCTCGTTCTGATCGGCCTTCAGGTGCTTGGGCAGGGGACGGAACATGAGCACGCCGTGAATGGAAGCATCGGCGTTGACCTCATCGATGACCGCCAGGACCTGCTCCTTGGTGGCATCCTCGGGAAGCTCAAACTTCTTGACCTCCACGCCTACCAGCTCGGCCCGCTTCATGGCACCCTTCTCGTAGCTCAGGTCACTGGGGTTCGCGCCTACCCGGATAATGCCCAGGGTGGGGACGATGCCCTTTTCCCGCAGGGCGGCGGTGCGCGTTTGCAGATCGGCGTTCAGGGCATCGGTAACTTCCTTGCCCAGCAGCAGTTTTGCCATTGTGATTTCCTCCTAAATAAGTATCTGAATTTTCCGCGGAAAAGCGAAAATTACTGACCAAATCCGGCCTTGACGGTGTTGAAGATTTCGTCGGCCAGGGCGCAGTACTTGGTGAGCATACCGTTTGCCTTGGCGTTCATTTCCTCGGCGACTTCCCGGTTTTTCAGGCTCTTGGTGTTGATGAACACGTTGAGGGAAGCGGCCTGCAAAGCGGCCTTGCAGCACACCGCGCCGCAGCCAGCGTCGGACACGGCCAGCCGGGAACCCTTGGCGGCAAAGACGGAGATGTAGTCGATAGCTTCACAGCACAGCTCCATGATGTGCATGGGCACGGCGCAGGCGGTGACGGTGGCTTCCTCCAGAATCTTGTCCCGGTTGGGGTCGTCCTTGGGAATGCCGTAGGCCTTGGCCAGGGGCACGAAGCCCTTGTCGTCGGCTTCCACCTGGTTCAGAAGCTCGGTCTGCAAAGCGTCGCACTTGGCTTTCAGGGCGATGATCTCCGCCTCCACGTCGGCGTACTTCTTCTTGCCAACGGTGAGAGAGCCAACCATGTTGCCCAGGGCAGTGCCGATGGCACCCACCAGAGCCGCCGCGCCGCCGCCGCCGGGAGCGGGGGCGTTGGATGCCAGCACCTCCACGAAGGTCCGGCAGGATTCCATAGTCATATCCATAGCTAATTTCTCCTAAATTTTGAATGGTTGATAAATCCGCAAAAAGCACAGGTGGAAACCTGTGCTTTTTGTGTTTTCAAAGGAAAGTCAGAAGTGCTTTACGGCATTTCCACACGGCACTGCCGCACGGCATTGCCGCTTATTAGAACAAACCAGTGATCTTGCCGTTCTCGTCCACGTCGATGCGCTCGGCGGCGGGAACCTTGGGCAGACCGGGCATGGTCATGATCTCGCCGGTCAGGGCAACCAGGAAGCCGGCACCGGCGGAAACCTTCACGTTCCGGACGGTGATGGTGAAGTCCCGGGGCGCGCCCAGCTTGGTCTGATCGTCAGAGAAGGAATACTGAGTCTTGGCCATGCAGATGGGCATATGATCGTAGCCCAGATCGGTCAGGGTCTTGATCTGCTTCTCGGCATTGGCGGTGAAGTTCACGCCGTCGGCGTGGTAGATCTTCTTGGCGATGGCCTCGATCTTCTCCTTGATGGAGCCGGTCAGCTCGTAGGAGAAGGTGAAGTCGTTGGGCTGGTCACACAGACGGATGACTTCCTTGGCCAGCTCAATGCCGCCTTCGCCGCCCTTGCCCCAGACCTCGGACAGGGCAACGTTCACGCCCAGCTCCTTGCACTTGGTCTCGATGAGCTTCAGCTCGGCCTCGGTGTCGGTGGGGAAGCGGTTGATGGCAACCACGCAGGGCAGCTTGTAGACCTTGGTGATGTTCTCAACGTGCTGCAGCAGGTTGGGCAGACCCTTTTCCAAAGCCTCAAGGTTCTCCTTGCCGGTTTCGGCCTTGGGCACGCCGCCGTTGTACTTGAGGGCCCGGGCAGTGGCAACCAGAACCACGCAGGAGGGCTTCAGACCGGCCATACGGCACTTGATGTCCAGGAACTTCTCAGCACCCAGGTCAGCGCCGAAGCCGGCCTCGGTGATGGCGTAATCGCCCAGCTTCAGAGCGATCTTGGTAGCGGTGACGGAGTTGCAGCCGTGGGCAATGTTAGCGAAGGGGCCGCCATGTACGAAAGCGGGGGTGTGCTCCAGAGTCTGAACCAGGTTGGGCTTCAGAGCGTCCTTCAGCAGGGCAGCCATAGCGCCCTGGGCGTTCAGGTCACCGGCGGTGACGGGCTTGCCGTCCCGGGTGTAGGCAACCACCAGGCGAGCCAGGCGAGCCTTCAGGTCGTTGATGTCGGAAGCCAGGCACAGAACAGCCATGACCTCGGAGGCCACGGTGATGTCGTAGCCGTCCTCACGGGGCATACCGTTGGTCTTGCCGCCCAGGCCGTCCACCACGAAGCGGAGCTGACGGTCGTTCATATCGACGCAGCGGCGCCATACGATCTGGCGGGGGTCGATGTTCAGAGCATTGCCCTGGTAGATATGGTTATCGAGCATCGCAGCCAGCAGGTTGTTGGCAGCGCCGATGGCGTGGAAGTCGCCGGTGAAGTGCAGGTTGATGTCCTCCATGGGGACGACCTGTGCGTAGCCGCCGCCGGCAGCACCGCCCTTGACGCCGAACACGGGGCCCAGAGAGGGCTCACGCAGAGCGACCATGACGTTCTTGCCCAGCTTGCGCATACCGTCAGCCAGACCCACGGTGGTAGTGGTCTTGCCTTCGCCTGCGGGGGTGGGGTTGATGGCGGTGACGAGAACCAGCTTGCCGTTGGGCTTGTCAGCCATGTCCTTCAGGATCTGGTAGTCAACCTTGGCCTTGTACTTGCCGTACTGCTCCAGATACTTCTCGTCTACACCGGCGGTCTTAGCCACTTCGGTGATCGGCTCCATTACGGTTTCCTGTGCGATTTCGATGTCAGTTTTGAATCCCATGATACTCATTCTCCTTGTATTGTGTAATCGGCACCCTGCCGTTAGTGTGGCCCAGGTGCATACAGGACTTATGCGGCTTGCTGTCGGAATAGCTCCCCGCACGCTTGCATTCGGTACTCAAGTACCGAAATAAGAATATCACGCGCAGCTTATAATGTCAATAAGCAACGGTTATTTTTGACAAAATTTTTTGAAAAGAAACTGTGAATTGGATACAAATGCCGCCGATCTGTCCCCCTTACCTTTTGTTGACTTGAAACAAAATCGTCACAGGCTCTGTCTGATCGCAGGAGATGGTGAGCTTTGCCTGCCCGACAGTGCCTACCGTGCGCAGGTAGGTGCCCGCCATGCCGCCCTCGGCGGTGACGGTCTCCGGGCCCACCAGCTCCGCCGCCCCCTCCAGGGTAAAGCGCAGAGGCAGCTGGGCATAGGGGGCGTTGTTGCCGTTTTCGTCCAGAATCCG
>CAKTXO010000168.1 GCA_934630985.1 uncultured Oscillospiraceae bacterium
AGGGCCCTTCTTGATACTTCTGCTCATTTCATTTCCTCCTTACTTGCTGTTTCTGCGCTTGACGATGAACTTGTTGGAACGGTTCTTCGTCTTACGAGTCTTGTAACCCATAGCAGGCTTGCCCCAGGGAGTCACAGGACCGGGACGGCCCACAGGAGCGCGGCCCTCACCACCACCGTGAGGGTGGTCGTTGGGGTTCATGACGGAACCGCGGACAGTGGGACGGACGCCCATGTGACGCTTCCGACCGGCCTTGCCGATGTGCACGTTCTCGTGATCCAGGTTGCCCACCTGACCGATGCAGGCGGTGCAGTTGGTACGGACGTAGCGAACCTCGCCGGAGGGCAGACGGATCTGAGCCAGCTCGCCTTCCTTAGCCATCAGCTGAGCGGCGGCACCGGCGGAACGAACCAGCTGAGCGCCGTGGCCGGGCTGCAGCTCCACGTTGTGGATCACGGTACCGACGGGGATGTTGGCGATGGGCAGGCAGTTGCCGGGCTTGATGTCCGCGTTGGCGGAAGCCAGAACCACGTCGCCGGCCTTCAGACCGTAAGGAGCCAGGATGTAGGACAGGGTGTTGTCCTCATACTGGATCAGAGCGATATAAGCGGAGCGGTTGGGATCGTACTCGATGCGCTGCACGGTGGCGGGCATCTCGGTCTTCAGACGCTTGAAGTCGATCACACGATACTTCCGCTTGTTGCCGCCGCCGTGATGACGGACGGTGATGTGACCATAGCTGTTGCGACCGGCATGCTTCTTCAGGGTCTCAACCAGGCTACGCTCAGGTTTTGCCTTCTTGTCCACGCCGTCGAAGCCGGAAACAGTCATGTTGCGGCGGGCGGGGGTATAAGGCTTAAAAGTCTTAATTGCCATGTGCGTTTCTCTCCTTTTTGAGATTGATTAGACCATGCCCTCGAAGAACTCGATGGTCTTGGAATCGGCGGTCAGGGTAACGACAGCCTTCTTGTACTCGGCGCGCTTGCCGGCGGGGTAAGCGCCGGTGCGCTTGACCTTGCCCTGCATACGGATGGTGTTGACCTTGGCCACCTTCACACCGAAGGCCTGCTCAACGGCAGCCTTGATCTCGGTCTTGTTGGCGTTGACGTCCACCATGAAAACGTACTTCTTGTCAGCCACAGCCTCCATGGACTGCTCGGTGATGACAGGTCTTCTGATGATATCGTAAGCGTTCATTATGCGAATACCTCCTCGATCTTCTGGAGGGCTGCCTTGTCCACAACCAGCTTGTCGGCGTTCAGCACGTCGTAGGTGTTCAGCAGGTTGGCGAAGGTGACCTCGCAGCCGGAGATGTTGCGGCCGGACTTGACCACGTTGACGTCGGCGGCGGCGGTGACAACCAGGGTCTTGGTCTCGCAGCCCACAGCCTTCAGGAACTTGGCGAAGTCAGCGGTCTTGGGGGCGTCCATCTTGATCTCGTCGATGACGACCAGAGCCTTCTCGGCAGCCTTGGCGGACAGCACGCTCTTCAGAGCCAGCCGCTTGGCCTTCTTGTTCAGGCCGAAGCTGTAGGACCGGGGCTTGGGAGCGAACACGATGCCGCCGTGAGTCCACTGGGGAGCCCGGGTGGAACCCTGACGGGCCCGGCCGGTGCCCTTCTGACGCCAGGGCTTACGGCCGCCGCCGGAAACCTCAGCGCGGGTCAGAGCGGACTGAGTGCCCTGCCGCTTGTTGGCCAGGTGATTCTTAACTGCGTCGTGAACCGCCGCAGCGTTGGGGTTAATGCCGAAAACTGCTTCGGAGAGTTCGATCTCGCCAACCAGCTTGCCGGACATATCATAAACATTCGTCTTAAGCATGATTTAAGATCTCCTTTCCTTAGCCTCTTGCGGAAGCCTTCTGGGGGTTTCTGCCGGAAGCCTTCTGCGGGTTCTTGCTGATGCCGGTCTCCACATTCTTGACCTTGTTGTTCTTGACGGTGTTCCGCAGATAGACAAGACCGCCCTTGGGGCCGGGGATGGCGCCGCGGATAACGATCATGTTCAGCTCAGCGTCAACCTTCACAACCTCCAGGTTCTCGATGGTGACCTGCTCGTTGCCCATCTGACCAGCGCCGATCTTACCGGGGAAGATACGGGACTGATGAGAGGAAGCGCCCATGGAGCCTGCGTGACGGTGCACAGGGCCGCCGCCGTGGGTCATGGGAGTGCGGCCTGCGCCATGACGCTTGACAACGCCCTGGTAGCCGTGGCCCTTGGAAATACCGGTGACATCGATCATGTCTCCGGCGACGAAGGTGTCAGCCTTCACAACGTCGCCGACGTTCATGCCAGCAGCGCCGTCCAGCTTGAATTCCTTCAGGTGCTTCTTTGCCTCGACGCCGGCCTTCTTCAGGTGGCCAGCCTCAGGCTTGGTCAGCTTGGACTCCTTGATGTCCTCAAAGCCAAGCTGGACGGCAGTGTAGCCGTCGGTCTCGACGGTCTTCTTCTGAGTGACGGTGCAGGGGCCTGCTTCCACAACGGTAACAGGGATCACCTTGCCGCTCTCATCGAAGATCTGGGTCATACCCACTTTTTTGCCGATGATTGCTTTCTGCATGTGTTTGGTTCTCCTTTTTTATAGGTTATTGGTCGGCTTACCGCATTGGGACGGTTACCGACATGACCCGTCCGCCCGATGCCAGACAGTGCGGGCTGCTGCAATTGCGTTGTTACGTATAATTACAGCTTTATCTCAATCTCAACGCCGGCGGGCAGATCCAGGCTCATCAGAGCCTCAATGGTCTTCTGGCTGGGGTTGAGGATATCGATCAGTCTCTTGTGGGTTCTGCGCTCGAACTGCTCACGGGAGTCCTTGTACTTATGGACAGCCCGAAGGATGGTAACAACTTCCTTCTTGGTGGGCAGGGGGATGGGGCCGGAAACCTGGGCGCCGTTGCGCTTTGCGGTCTCCACGATCTTTGCCGCGCTGGAGTCGATCAGCTGGTGATCGTAAGCCTTCAGCCGAATGCGGATCATCTGGTTTGCCATGGTTTGTTTTCCTCCTTGAATGTCGTACTCAGTTTGCGTAGTGGCTGGGTACGGTCGAACTATCTTGTCCGCGCCGCCGTGCGTATCACTCTAAGCCATGAAAAATGGCCGACCGAGGCCGACCCATTCCCATAGGCGCAGCGATATACGCAAGCGCACACAAGGCAGTTCAGCCGCCCGATGACCGGACATACTCCGCAGAAGTTACCGCCTTCCGGCGCAATCTCCTGCATCATCGCATTGCACGCGCAGTCTTTCCCTACACGCGCTCAATTATGATACCACCTGTTTTCCCTTTTGTCAAGGAAAATTTCAGGAAAAATCACAAAAATTATTCTCTCTTTTCGTGCAATCTGCGCCTTGCCCTTTTCGCCTTTCCCGGTTTCAGATTCACGTCCTGTCCCTTCAGCCGGGCCCGGTATTCGATATCCCAGCCGGGGTACAGCTCCCGCTTGCGGCAAATGGCGGTGCGCAGAATTTTTTCGATTTCGTCCTCGTTGGCGCAGGCAATCGCGGCAATCAGCTCTTCCATGGCTCCCTCCCGTGAGTAGTGTATTTATACGAACACTATTCCTCGGTTTATTTTACTGCGATAATAGGGAAAAATCAAGAGGATTCTTTGGAGGGGGGCAGAGCCCATGATAACCTACGACCGGCTTTGGCAGACCATGAAGGACCGGGGCGTAACCCAATACGACCTTTACACCCATTACAATTTCAATCGCTCCCTCATCAACCGGCTCAAGCACAACCGGAATGTGGAGGTGGGCACCCTGGATCGGCTGTGCCGGATTCTCCA
>CAKTXO010000169.1 GCA_934630985.1 uncultured Oscillospiraceae bacterium
TATCCCAGCTTGTATAATATTTGCGGAAAACGGGGGTTACCGTTTGTAAATCCGAAGGCGGGAACAACGCCTTTTGAAAGAAAGGAAAATTGCCATGATTTATAGTGCAGAAGTACAGAATATGTGCTCCGTGGCCAAGGGTGCCTATCACGGCCCCGCTCCCATTCCCGAAGAGGGCAAGTGGGTGCAGGCAAAGGAGATCAAGGACATCAGCGGCTTCACCCACGGCATCGGCTGGTGCGCGCCTCAGCAGGGAGCCTGTAAGCTGACCCTGAACATCAAGGAGGGCATCATCGAGGAGGCTCTGGTGGAGACCATCGGCTGCTCCGGTATGACCCACTCCGCGGCTATGGCTGCTGAGATCCTCATCGGCAAGACCATTCTGGAGGCACTGAACACCGACCTGGTGTGCGATGCCATCAACACCGCTATGCGGGAGCTGTTCCTGCAGATCGCCTACGGCCGCAGCCAGTCCGCGTTCTCCGAGGGCGGCCTGGTGGTGGGCGCTTCCCTGGAGGATCTGGGCAAGGGCCTGCGCAGCCAGGTGGGCACCATGTTTGCCACCAAGTCCAAGGGTCCCCGTTACCTGGAGATGGCCGAGGGCTATGTGACTCGGGTGGCTCTGGACGAGGACAACCTGATCATCGGCTATGAGTTCATCAACCTGGGCAAGATGATGGACTTCATCAAGAAGGGTGACGATGCCAACACCGCCTACAAGAAGGCTATGGGTCATTACGGCCGCTTCGACAACGCGCCCAAGTACATCGACCCCCGTCAGGAATAAGAGGAGGACGAAACAATGGCTTTGTTTGAAAGTTACGAAAGAAGAATCGACAAGATCAACGGCGTCCTGGCTCAGTACGGCATCTCCTCCGTGGAAGAGTGCCGGGAGATCTGCAAGGCGAAGGGCTTCGATCCCTATGAGATCGTCAAGGGCATTCAGCCCATCTGCTTCGAGAACGCCTGCTGGGCTTACACCGTGGGCGCCGCCATTGCTCTGAAGAAGGGCGTGAAGACCGCCGCTGAGGCCGCCGAGGCCATCGGCATCGGCTTGCAGGCTTTCTGCATCGACGGCTCCGTGGCCGAGGATCGGAAGGTCGGTCTGGGTCACGGCAACCTGGGCGCCATGCTGCTGCGGGACGAGACCAAGTGCTTCGCCTTCCTGGCCGGCCACGAGTCCTTCGCCGCCGCCGAGGGTGCTATCGGCATCGCCCGCTCCGCCAACAAGGCTCGTAAGGAGCCCCTGCGGGTCATCCTGAACGGCCTGGGCAAGGACGCCGCTCAGATCATCTCCCGGATCAACGGCTTTACCTATGTGCAGACCCAGTTCGACTACTACACCGGCGAGCTGAAGATCGTCAAGGAGTACAAGTACTCCGAGGGCGAGCGGGCTGCCGTTCGCTGCTTCGGTGCCGACGATGTCCGCGAGGGCGTTGCCATCATGCACCACGAGGGCGTGGACGTGTCCATCACCGGCAACTCCACCAACCCCACCCGGTTCCAGCACCCCGTTGCCGGCACCTACAAGAAGGAGTGTGTGGAGCAGGGCAAGAAGTACTTCTCCGTGGCCTCCGGCGGCGGCACGGGTCGTACCCTGCATCCTGACAACATGGCCGCAGGCCCCGCTTCCTACGGCATGACCGACACCATGGGTCGTATGCACAGTGATGCCCAGTTCGCCGGTTCCTCCTCCGTCCCCGCTCATGTGGAAATGATGGGCTTCCTGGGCATGGGCAACAACCCCATGGTCGGCGCTACCGTTTCCGTGGCTGTGGCTGTGGAAGAGGCTCTGAAGGGCTAAGTCCTTTCCGACGGATATCCATTGATACAAAAGACCCGCTCCCGGTTTCCGGGGGCGGGTTTTTGCATCTTAGAATTTGATGGGCAAAGTGGTTAGGACAACAAGCTTTTTATTAAACATAATACGGATTTGGCTTAAACAGTAGGGCAATACAGTCAATCAGCCAACCGATGCCGAATAGACCAATAGTAAATAGGTACACAATACCCATTCCAATTTTTCCTTCATAGAATTTGTGGGCACCAAAGAAGCCCAGGAACAGGCAAAGGAAGAAAGCTACCCACTTGTTTTTTACACGCCCACCGGCGAAGGCAACATTGTTGTTGGTATTCGTATTAGTATTATTGATAACGATATTCGGTTGTTCGCCCTGCTTCAATTCCTCTACCTGGCATCCGCAATGTGTGCAGATGACAGCATTGGCAGGAATCCTTTCTCCGCAGTGCTTGCAGAACTTTGTTCCCTGTTGTGCGGGAGCATTTGCTGCTTGGTTTTCATTACTCATATTTTTCTCCCCTTCTGATCCAGTATATCTTTTGCATTGACAGAAAGAATCCTATAACAGGAAGCTTTCTTCCTGTTACTATACATATAAACCTCCTGTTTGTCAACAATTATAGGAAGTATAATTCCTGTAATGAGTGCGCAGGGGGAAGAATAATGCTGTTATTTGATTTCCATATGATTGGGAATAAGCTTTTTGCGATACGCAAACGGCAGGGGCTGACACAAGCTGAGGTTGCGGAAGCGGCTGGCCTTTCTGACAGAACATATGCAGAGATAGAACGCGGAACGGTTAATATGCGCATCGAAACAATTTTGAGAATCTGCAATGTGCTCCATATTACGCCAGATGAAGTCTTAACGGCGGAGAATACGCGGATGCGCGAACAGGAAGAGGAACTGCTTGCACGGTTGAAAGCTTGTAATCCGAAGGAGAAAGAAACGGCGTTGCAGTTGCTTTCAATTTATTTGAAATCGTTGGATTGATTGTAGTGGCGCATAGGCTAAGTTGCAGAATTTGCACTGGCTTGTAATAACGGCGCAATTTGAAAGTAATCTGTAAATCACAAGAGCCGGGAGCACAGCTCCCGGCGTTGCACTACTCTGCTTTCAAAATCCGAAACCAAGTCCCTTGGTTTCCGGGATACCGTTGTGTTTTCGTTCCCCCGATAAAACAATTTTCGATAGAAAGCCTGGCTGGCGGCCAGGCTTTTTCCTTGCGCCAGGGATTTTTCCGTGGTAAAATAGGGAAAAACGGCGTAAGGAGTCAAAAAGATGGTAAGAGAATTGGTACACGACCCGTTATTTCTGGGCAGGAAAAGCGAAACTGCCACAAAAGCGGATTTGCAGATCGCCCAGGACTTGCTGGACACCTTGACGGCTCACAAGGATACCTGCGTAGGCATGGCGGCGAACATGATCGGCCACTGCGTGCGCGTCATCGCCTTTGACAACCAGGGAACCTATCAGCTGATGCTGAACCCGGAGATCGTGAAGGCGGCAGGGGAGTATGAGACGGAGGAAGGGTGCTTGTCCCTACTGGGCGGCCCCCGGAAAACCAAACGATACGAGAAAATCAAGGTGCGCTACGAAACGACGGATTTTCAGGTAAGGCTGAAAACCTTCACCGGCTGGACGGCTCAGATCATCCAGCACGAAATCGACCACTGCAACGGAATCCTCATATAGAAAAAGACTTGCAGGCCAAAAATGTACGAAAACAGAGCATCCGGATAATGGCTAAAATTTTTGTAAAATCCGGTGGCTTTTTGTGTAAAAGGGAAAAAAACGTCGAATTGATTTAGGCTGTGTTGACAAAAAATGAATTTTGAACTAACATGCTTCTTGTAGCCGCTTTTCCGGGATTCCGGAGGCCGCTGCGGATAGAAGTGGTTGCCCCGCGGAGGGCAACGAATGAAAATACACATCTATTTTAGGAGGAAACAAGAAACATGAAAAAGATTCTTTCTCTGGCTCTGGTT
>CAKTXO010000170.1 GCA_934630985.1 uncultured Oscillospiraceae bacterium
ATTGATTGAAGTAAAAACAGTCGTGGAAAATCCAGACAAGTAAACTATTGTATGAAATGGAGAAAACAGTATGGACTGTTGATACCCGCTTCAGAGAAAGAAAAATTCACGATATGACTTTAAGACTTGATGCCTTGTATGATACGATTGTAGAGTTGGAAGAACGGATTGAAGATGCAAAGCTGAGAAAAAGTTCTATCGAAATGGAAACAATCACTCTGGACAATATTTACAAGCTTATGCTGAATTTCGGAAAGCTCTATGATATAATAAGTGACGAGGAAAAGAAAAGCCTTATTACTTATCTCATAAAAGAAATTCAGATATATCCAAATGGGGAGTCAGAGCAGCCTTTGAAGTCGATAGAGTTTAATTTCCCAATATATCGGGATGGTCAAGAGGTAAGGCGGCTTTTGTGGGAAAAAGGTAATACCGTTGAGACGGTATGCCTCCTAACCAGGGAAGCAAATCTGCGGACTGCGGAAGCCGGTAAAATTTAACCAAAGCGCATTCGTAAGAACACGCAAGGCGATATTGCCCCAAAAAGAGATACAAGGAGGAACTCATATGGAGCGTTTTCGACAGCGATATGGGATCGCTCTGACGAAAAAGAAATTGCAGGAGATCATTCTGATGCTGATGGCCTGGGAGGCGGTGTTTGCCTTTTCCTATCTGGGATACATTGAGCTTCCGGCCATTTCCACCACCACGCTGCACATTCTTGTGATTGTGTCGGCCATGATGCTGGGAGCCCAGGGGAGTGTGCCGGTGGCCTGTGTTTTTGCGGCCACGTCCATGTGGGTCGGCACCTACAGCCTGTCCCTGCTGGATCGGGTATTTTCTCCCTTTGCCAGCGGAATGCCCCTTGGCTCCATCCTGCTGGTATTTGCCCGGGTGCTGTTTGCCGCGGGAGCCGGCTGGCTCTTTGACCTTTTTTTCCGGAAGCCCCGCAGGCATGTCTATCTGGGCATCGGGGTCATTGCCGCTGCCAGCACCTTTCTTCATGGGCTGTGCGTTTTCGCCGCCTTATACTGCGGCTTTCCCATGCTGCGGCAAATGATTTTGGAGAATCTGTTTTCCTATCCCATGTTCCGGGACTGGCTGTCCTATGTCCTGGCGATGGTCGCCTGCTGCGGTGTCCATTGGGGTCTGTCCCGGGAGTCGGTGAAAAACCGGTTGTCGGAGCTGTGCGACTGTCCTGCGGCCATGCAGGAGTCCGGAAACCGGAAGCTGCTGTTCTGTTCGGAAGCCACCGCGGTGGTGGTGGGCATTCTGTGCTTCCTGTTTCTGCGAAAGGCCATCTTCAAGGAGCTGTACCTGCAAGGCATCGATGTCGGCAAAGACCTGCATCAAAATATCACCGTCTTTTTGCTGCAAGCCCTGGTGGCTCTGCTGGCGCTCTTTGGCGTTGTCAGCATCCTGATTCAGTGGATTTACGAGTATTATACGGTGCGGCAGCTTCGGATGGACAAAAAGCTGATGGAGCAGCGCATGAAAAGCTCCGTAGATCCTCTGACCGGCGTATTCAGCCGGCTGGCGTACCATGAGTGCCTGGGGCAGTACGCGGATGCCGTTCCGGAAGATCTGACCGCCTTTCTCATGGACATCAACGGCCTAAAGGGGGTCAACGATGCCCTGGGGCACGAGGCGGGGGACGAGCTGATATGCGGCGCTGCCCACTGTATCACCCAGGCGGTGGGAGATCGGGGGAAAATCTTCCGCATCGGCGGGGATGAGTTCGTAGTGCTGGGTCAAATGACACAAGTCCAGGCTCAGGAAATTCTGGCGACGCTGCAAAGGCTTGCGGCGGCCTGGTTCGGGACGAAGGTAAAGACGCTGAGTATTTCCGCCGGGTGCGCCTTTGCCAGCGACCATCCGGATTTTTCCGTGGAGCGACTCACCAAGGAAGCGGATCTTGCCATGTATGCCCAGAAACAGGAATATTACCGGGCGAAGAAGCTGTCATCCGCCACGCCCGTCCCCGGTGGGAACGGGGCGCGTCCATAATACGATTTCTTAGGGTCTATCTGAAAACCCGTATAAAAAAGGGATTTCTGCCATCCGGACAATTCGTTGCCGGAGGCAGAAATCCCTTTTTGCGCGCCCGGTGAGGGCGCGTTCTCTACTCGATTACTGTTTGGCCTTGTACGCTTCGCCCCATGCCCACAGAGAGTCCAGAATGGGCTTCAGGCTTTTACCCAGTTCCGTCAGCGAATACTCCACTCTCGGCGGCACTTCTGCGTAGACCTTGCGGTCTACCAGTCCGCTTTCCTCCATTGCCCGGAGCTGGGCGGTCAAGACCTTCTGGGACACGTTGCCAACGGACTTTTTCAGTTCTCCGAACCGCTTCGTTCCCGGCATCAAATCACGCAGGATCAGCACCTTCCACTTATCCCCGATGAGGGTCAGCGTGGTCTCCACGGGGCAGGCGGGAAGCTCGGTTTTTGCTTTTGCTTCGATCATTTCAATCCCTCCGAAAAATTTTTTGGAAGCGCCGAAACGCCGGAAAACCCAGTAACGGCGCAATCGTTTCTTTCTGGTAACTACCCATTAGTTTCTATTTGGTAACTACAGCACAATATTGTGCTTACTTTACGAATTGGAGCTACGGTATTATTATAATGCCAGAGGCAAACGAAAGCAAGCCCAATTACCAAGGAGGTCACTCAAAATGAAAAAAATTCTTTCTCTCACGATGGCTCTTGCCATGATCGGCACGGCACTCACCGGCTGCGGCGCTAAAACGGCTGCGCCTGAAACATCCGTGGAACCCACCCAGCAGACGGTGTCTGTCCGGCAGGAACAGAGCCAGACCGAAAAGGCGCTGGCGCTCATTAACACCTTCGCTACCGGCGATACGAACACCGCACGCAGCCTGCTGGCGGATGGCTACATCCAGCACAATCTGGCATACGGCACCGGTGCGGATGCCTTCATCGACTCCGTGGAATATCTTGCATCTGCCGATGTGAAAACCACTGTGAACAACATCCGTGCTTTCGAGGACGGTGACAAGGTGTTCTTGCAGACGATCTATAATTTTGCCGGTGCCGGTGAGCAGGTCGCCTTTGACATCTTCCGCTTTGACGAAAACGGCAAGATCGCCGAGCATTGGGACAATCTGGCGGCCCTGGCTGAGCCGAATCCCTCCGGTCACACCCAGACGGACGGCACGATGGAGGTCACGGATCTGGATAAGACCGAGGAAAACCGTGAGCTGGTCAAGAATTTCCTCTACGATGTCATGCAGGGCAACAACCTGGGCAAGACTCCGGACTATTTTGACGGGGATGCCTACATCCAGCACAACACCGGCATTGCCGATGGTGTGTCCGGTCTGAACGCCGCGCTGGGCGCGCTGGCAGAGCAGGGCATTTCCATGGTGTACGATGAAGTCCACATGGTTCTGGCGCAGGGCAGCTTCGTCCTTGCCGTCAGCGAGGGCACCTTCGGCGGTGCGCCCACCAGCTACTATGACCTGTGGCGTGTGGAGAACGGCAAGATCGCCGAGCATTGGGATGTGATGGAGACCATCGCAGACCAGTCCACCTGGCAGAATCAGAACGGCAAGTTCTGATCGTTACCCGGAGGTAACCATACCACAATATTGTGCGTACTTCACAAGCCGTACAAATCGCATTACAATCAAAGCATCAAGAGAAAAAACAAATTACGGAGGTACTTATCATGAACAAAGTCGTAGAATTTCTGAATGCCAACCCTGTACAGTATCTGGCTACCGTCGGTCGTGACGGCAAGGCAAAGTGCCGCCCCTTCATGTTCGC
>CAKTXO010000171.1 GCA_934630985.1 uncultured Oscillospiraceae bacterium
TGGTAGGCGAAAACGCCGGCTCCAAGGAGCGCAAGGCCAGAGAGCTGGGAATTCCCATTCTCACCGAAGACGAGTTTCTGGAGTATCTGAACTAAAAAACGGAGGTCAGCATTCCCGCTGACCTCCGTCTACGTTTTTTAACTATTGCAGATGTTAAAAATTGTGAGGGATGATGCCCTCATCGTCCCGTGAATTGCGTCCTTATGTTCCAAGACTCACAGAATGTTTCGGCTCTGGTTCCTCCGGAGGCAATTTTCTTGTCCCGGCAAGAAAATTGATAGGTAAGCGGGCTTAAGTAACCGATGATGAAATCGACAAGAGCTAACAGCGAGAGATTTTGTCACGAATGAAAGTTTGAAAAGCGCCGGAATACTGTATGTATTTCAAGCTTTTCAAACTGCACAGTCGGGGCGAAAGATCCGCTGATAGCCGCAGACGATTTCATCATCGGTTACGAAAGGGCGCTGCCGAAAAGCCGCCCCCTTAAGAATCCCCCGGCCGCATCGCCGGAAGTGCGGAGAAATAATTTGGTGCGCTGAGGGATTTCATAAAATCGGCACCAAGTTCTGAGGATTCTTATAGAGAATAATCCTCTTCGTCGTATTTGGAAAAATCCAGAGCCTTGGCCTTTTTCGGAATTCGCTTACAGGGGTCGTACCGGAAGGAAAAGCACTTGCTTTCCGGCAGACGCATCCCTTTTTTTGTGCACAGAATTCCTCCGTCCTCCAGAGCCGTGCCGTGGGTGCAATAGGCGCATTTGCGCTCGATTTTTCTTCTGAATAGCATATTTTCTGCCTCCTGTGCTGATTGGCTGTATTATACTACAAAAGCTGTCTGGTTTCCATATCTTTTTTTGCACAGCAGGTACGCAGGTAGCAATGCCAGCAGGGGAGCGGGGGTTTTCAGCACCAGGCTGATGCCGAAGAGAAAGCTCACAAGGGTCTGCAAGGCCTTTCCCAGGCCGTAATACCTCAGGGACAGTCCTTTGGTCACGGAGAGAGTCTGGACGCTGACGCACAGACCTCCCGCCGCCAGCAGACAGCCGCACACGAGAAAGCGCACCGTCACATCGGAAATCCGGCGCAGCTCCAGACAGCCGTTGGATAATTCCAGCAGCCCGATGACCAGAACCCGAACCGTCGGCGGCACGGCAAACAGTACCCACCGGTCGAGAAAGGCAATGAGAGTCCGAAACAGCACGATCCAGCCGCAGACAACGGCCATGGTTCGGACGCCTTCCCGCACCGGGTCACAGGATACCTTGGAGGGCACGACAGAGCCTGCCTGTGAGGCAGGCAGAGAAATGCACCGGGCGGCAAAGAGGGCTCCCAGAAGGTGGATTCCCCAAATCAGCCACACCATCCACGGCTCCGGAAAGAGTCTTCCCACCATGCCGAAGAGGAAGGCAGGGCCGGCGTTGCTGGAAAAGGCCAGCAGCCGCTGAGCCTCCTCCTTTGTTAAGTTTCCGCTGCGCCAGGCCTGGCAGACCGCCTGGGCACCCACCGGATAGCCCCCCAGAATGGCCGGAAGCACCAACGCGGGCATCCGGTCGGTCATTCCCGGCAGCAGGCCGGACAGACACCGGGGAAGCCGGAAATCCCCGCCCCAACTGCCAATTACCAGCGTGGAGAGCACGAAGAAAGGGAACAGGGAGGGTACTACGGTTTTCAGACATAGTTCAATCCCTGCCCCAGCGCCCATGAGCGCCGTCCGGCTGTCCAGAATCAGAGCCAGCATTCCCGCCGCCCCCAAAAGTCCCAGAATCCGCTTGTGTTGCTTCACAGCCATTCACCTCGCGCAATTCTATGCAAACAAAGATTCTTCCATTCATATCCTAGGAAAAAGGGGGTGCCGCTGAGGTGGAAAAAACAAGTGGCTTCTGGGAGCGCCTGGCCGCCAGGGCAGAGCTGGACACGGAACCCATGCCCGCACAGCCCATTATCGAAATCGGCGGTGACACCAGAGTGCTGGTGGAAAATCACCGGGGCGTTCAGGCCTACTGCCCGGAGGAGATTCTCATCGGGCTGAAATTCGGACAGGTTCGAATCTGCGGTCGCAACATGGTGCTTACCCGGATGAGCCGGGAACAGCTGCTGATCCGGGGAAAAATCGACACCGTGTCCCTGCTTCGGAGGGATGCCCCATGAGCTTCTGGAAGCGAGCGGCGGGAATAGTCCGGGCAGAGCTGGTCAGTGCCGACCCGGAAGGGTCACTGCATGCCCTGGGGGAAGCCGGAATCGAATTGGACGAAATCACCCCGAAAGGGGCACTGACCTTGGAATTTCTTCTGCGCCGGGAAGACCTTCCGGCGGCGGAGACTCTGTGCCGGAAGCGGGGAGACAGCTTCCGGGTGCTGGGGCGGCAGGGGCTCTGGTACGCTGTCGGGGCACTTTGGGAGCGGAAGCTCCTTCTGACTGGGCTGGTTTTTCTGCTGGGGCTTACCATACTGCTTCCCACCCGGGTACTCTTTTTTCGGGTGGAGGGAAACCGAACTGTCCCCACGGTGCGGATTTTATGGGAGGCGGAGCGTCAAGGACTGTCCTTCGGGGCTTCCCGGCGGGGCGTGCGCAGCGAGCGCGTCAAAAATGCCCTGCTGGAGGCTATTCCAGAGCTGGAATGGGTGGGAGTGAATACCCATGGCTGCACTGCGGTGATCTCCGTTCGGGAGCGGACGGCTCCCGTCCCGGCACCGGAAGCAAAACACCAGGTAGGAAACATCGTGGCCGCCATGGACGGCTACATTCTCTCCGTGACCGTCACCCAAGGCACGGGTCTGGTGCAGCCCAGTCAGGCAGTGAAAAAGGGGGAAACTCTGATTTCCGGCTACACGGACTGCGGCATCTGCATTCAGGCTGCCCAGGCGGAAGGAGAGATTCTGGCGCAGACCCGACGGCAGATAGAAGCGGTGACCCCGGCGCAGTACCTGCGAAAGGGGAAAATCACCGGCACCAAGCGTGCTCTGAGCCTGCTTCTCGGAAAAAAGAGAATCTTTTTTTGGAAAGACAGTGGAATTTTGGAGGGCAGTTGTGATAGAATACAGGAGGATTATCCTTTGACCCTGCCAGGGCAGTTCCGGCTTCCGGTTTCCCTTCGGGTGGAAACCTATGAAATCCGGGAAAGCACATCGGCGAAGCTTACTGACCCGGAGGCCTCTGCGCTTCTGGAAGCTTTTGCTGCCCGGTATCTTCCCCGGCAGATGATTGCGGGGAGGATACAGCAGACCCGGCAGACCATCCTGAGAAATGGAGACATCTACCGTCTCCGGGGAGGCTATCTGTGTCAGGAGATGCTCGGCAGGGAAAAAAGGGAAGGAAATGGAGAATCAAATGGCAAAACAAGTGGACAGAGCGGTGAACGCGGAGCGGGTTGAAGACCTGATTGCCGTATTCGGCTCTTTTGACGAAAATGTAAAGCGGATTGAGGAAGCCCTGGGGGTTCAGATCGTGAACCGGGGCACGGAGCTTCACGTCATTGGCGATGAGGAGCAGGCCGACAAGGCCGTGCGCACCCTGGAGGGACTGCTGACGCTGGCCGCCAAGGGGGAAGCCATTGACGAGCAGCGGGTTCGCTATTTAATCACCCTGGTGAACGAGGGCAACGACCAGCAGGTGGCTCAGATGGCCAAGGACGTGGTGTGCATCACCGCCAAGGGCAAGCCCATCAAGGCAAAGACCGTAGGCCAGCAGAAGTATATGAAGGCCATCCAGTCCAACACCATCACCATTGGCGTTGGCCCTGCGGGCACCGGCAAGACCTATCTGGCGGTAGCCGCCGCCGT
>CAKTXO010000172.1 GCA_934630985.1 uncultured Oscillospiraceae bacterium
CCGGTGAAAATTACCCTTTTTCCAAGAAAAAAACGGAAGAAAAAGCCGAAAACCACGGATTCTTCGGAAAAGACCACAGAGGAAACCACGAAGGCTTCTTCCGAAAAGAAAAGGCCTAAGACCGAGACGACCGAGAAGGACGAGCCCGGAATGCAATCCAGCGGCAGCCTGGAACGGTTTGTGCCCTGGATTCGGCTGGGATTGGATTTTCTGGGAGCTTTGCGGAGAAAAATCCGGCTGAATAACCTGTACCTGCATGTGGTTCTGGCGGGGGACGATCCCTGCGACCTGGCAGTAAACTACGGCAGAGCCTGGGCGGTCGTGGGGGATCTGCTTCCAAAGCTGGAGCGGGTGTTTGTCATTGGAAAGCGGGATATTCAGGTGAATTGCGATTTCGCGGCGGAGAAAATCACCGTTGCCGCGAGAGGCGATATGACGATAACCCTTGGTAGGACTCTGTGCCTGGGTGTGATTTACGGAATCCGGGCTTTGAAAATAATACTGAAAAGAAAAGGCGGTGCGGCAGCATGAGTCAGAAGCTTCCCAATATGTTAGAAAGTACCATCCAGAAAATCCGGGAGATGGTGGACGTGAATTCCGTGATGGGCGAACCCATTCACACGCCGGACGGGGTGACCATCATTCCCGTCAGTAAAGTCAGCGTGGGTTTTGGCGGCGGCGGAACGGATTTTGCCACCTCTAAGAATACGGAAAATCCCTTCGGCGGCGGTGTTGGCGGCGGCGTGAAGGTCACGCCTCTGTGCTTCCTGATCATTCAGGACGGCAATGTGCGGATGATGCCTGTGCCGGTGCCCGCCAGCTCCACGGCGGATCGGATCGTGGAGATGTTCCCGGAGACTTTGGAGAAGATCAACGGGATTCTGGACAAAAAATCCGGAAAATCCGGGGAATAACCTGCATTTCCCTGGGCACACTACACCCGGGTGAGAAATGTGAAACGAATTTCCGCAGGGGCGGCGGCAGCGTTGCTGTCCGCCGCACTGCTTTTGCCTGCACCGGCGAAGGCGGTTTCCGCCGACCATGCCTATGTGCTGGATGGGGTCACCGGACGGGTGTTTTTTGAGAAAAACGCTGGGCAGCGGGGGCTCATTGCCAGCACTACCAAGATCATGACGGCTCTGGTGGTCTGCGAGCAGTGCAACGTGCTGGACAGAATGCGGATTCCCAGGGAGGCAGTGGGCATCGAGGGCTCCTCCATGTATCTGAAGGAGGGAGAGGTGCTGACCCTCCAGGAGCTTCTTTATGGGCTGATGCTGTCCTCCGGCAATGACGCGGCGGTGGCGCTTGCCATCTACTGCGGCGGCACGGTGGAGGGCTTTGCGGAGCTGATGAACGACAAGGCCAGAAATCTTGGCCTGACGGATACCCATTTTGAAAATCCCAACGGCCTGGACGCTCCCGGTCACTATTCCACCGCCCGGGATTTGGCTAAATTGGCGGCCTATGCCATGGAAAATCCCATTTTCCGGAAAACCGTCTCCACCCGGTCAGTTACCGTTGGCCAGCGGCACCTGACCAACCACAACAAGCTTCTCTGGCGGCTGGAGGGCGCGGACGGGGTGAAAACCGGCTTTACCAAGGCTGCCGGGCGAATCCTGGTATCCAGCGCCAGCCGGATGGGACGGCGGGTGATCTGCGTGACCATGAACGATCCGGACGACTGGAATGACCACTGTGCGCTTGTGAATCGGAGCTTTTCGGACTATCAGATTTGTCCGGTCGTGGTAAAAGGGCAGTGTGTGGGCACCTTGGAGGTGCTGGGCGGCGAAAACAGCCGGGTGGAGGTGCTGGCGGCGGAGGATTTTTCCTATGCGCTGGCCCCGGAGGAAACCGTCCGGATTGCCCTGCCGGGGCCGGGATTTGTCTACGCACCGGCGGTGGAAGGGGCGGAGGCAGGCTTTGCCTATGCTCTGATTTCCGGGAAAGCCGTTGGGAAAATTCCTGTGGTGTTCGGCGAAACCGTGGAGCAAAAGCCGGAAGAAGAGAAGTCCTTCTGGCAAAAATGGCTGTCGGGAAATAACAAGGAGACATAAATGAAGGAGCGTTTGCAGAAAATTCTGTCTGCCCGAGGAGTTGCCTCCCGCCGGAGGGCGGAGGAACTGATTCAAGAGGGGCAGGTGACCGTAAACGGGGAAAAGGCCGTGCTGGGTGACACCGCTGACCCGGATAGGGACGAGATTCTGATTTCCGGCCAGCCCCTGCCTCCCAAACAGGAATTTGTCTATCTGCTTCTAAATAAGCCCCGGGGCTTTGTGACGACAATGTCGGATGAGAAGGGAAGGCCGACGGCGGTTCAATTGGTGGCAGACTGCGGCACGCGGGTCTACCCCGTGGGGCGGCTGGACATGGATTCCGAGGGCTTGCTGCTGTTTACCAATGACGGAGAATTTGCCAACCGGATGACCCATCCCAAGCAGGAGCTTGACAAGGTCTATGAGGTATGGGTGAACCGGTATACTCCCGGTGCGCAGAGAGAACTTGCCAAGCCGGTGGTGCTGGACGGCTACAAAATTCGACCGCCGAAGGTGGAGCTGCTTTCTGCCCAGGGCTCCACGGCTCAGTTCCGAATCACCATTCATGAGGGCAGAAACCGACAGATTCGCCGGATGTGCGAACTGGCGGGGATGTCCTGCACCCGGCTTCGCCGGATTCAGGAGGGAAAGCTGGTTCTCGGCGATCTGCCGAAGGGCAAATGGCGGTATCTGACCCAGGAGGAAGTCGCCAGACTGAAATAAATAATGAATGATGCCGCTTTTTCTCTTGCAAAATGCGGCATCTTTTGTTACTATGGGGGCGGTGGAAAAAGACATATCCGCCAGCCAAGGAGAATAATATGAGTTACGATATTTTGTCGATATTACAGGAGAAGGACGGAACCTTCTCCAAGGGTCAGCGGCGGATTGCCCGATACATTACCGAGGCCTATGACAAAGCCGCCTTTATGACCGCCAACCGGCTGGGGAAAACCGTAGGCGTTTCCGAGTCCACGGTGGTGCGCTTTGCGGTGGATCTGGGCTTTGACGGCTATCCCAGTATGCAGAAGGCCATGCAGGAGATGGTGCTCAACCGGCTGACCTCCGTCCAGCGCATCGAGGTGGCCAATAATCGCTTGGGTGACCAGGACATCGTGTCCACGGTGCTCCACTCGGACATGGAGAAACTGCGCAAAACCGATGAGATTCTGAACCGGGAGGAATTTGGCGCCGCGGTGAACGCCATCATCAAGGCCAAGCGGGTGTACATTCTGGGGGTTCGCTCGGCAGAGCCTCTTGCCAATTTTTTAGGGTATTATCTGAACTATATGTTCAATAATGTCCATATTTTGTCCGGATTCGGCACGGTGGAGATGTTTGAGAAAATCGTCAGCGTGAACCCGGAGGATGTGCTCATCGCCTTCTCCTTCCCCCGGTATTCTTCCACAGCCACCAAGGGGGCACAGTACTGCCGCAGGGCAGGAGCTACGGTCATCGGTATCACGGACAACCGGCTGTCCCCGCTGGGCAGCAACAGCGACCATGTGCTCATCGCCAAGAGTGACATGGTCTCTCTGGTGGACTCTCTGGTAGCCCCGCTGAGCGTGGTCAATGCCCTGATCGTAGCCATCGCTTCCAAGAAGGAGACGGAGCTTGCTCACACCTTCGAGACCCTGGAGCGGATCTGGGACGAGTACGACGTTTACGAGAAGCAGGTAGAAAAGCATGAGGTTTGACGGAATCGTCATCGGCGGCGGCCCGGCGGGGATGT
>CAKTXO010000173.1 GCA_934630985.1 uncultured Oscillospiraceae bacterium
GACTTGATGGCGTTGTCACCGAAACGCAGGTGAGACACGGTCACGCCGCCGGTCTTCTTGGAGTCGTACTGGAAGTAGGCCTGCACATACTTGTCGGTGTGGTCGCCGATGATCTTGATGGAGTTCTTGTTGGCGCCGACGGTGCCGTCGCCGCCCAGACCCCAGAACTTGCACTCGATGGTGCCGGCAGCCGCGGTGTTGGGGGAGACCTTCTCGTCCAGGGACAGATGGGTCACATCGTCCACGATGCCGATGGTGAACTCTTCCTTGGGAGCATCCTTAGCCAGCTCCTCGTAGACAGCGAACACGGAAGCGGGATGGGTATCCTTGGAACCCAGACCGTAACGGCCGCCGATGACGGTCACGTCGTTCCGGCCGGCCTTGGCCAGAGCCATGACAACGTCCTGGTACAGAGGCTCGCCCTGGGAGCCGGGCTCCTTGGTACGATCGAGAACCGCGATCTTCTTAGCGGTAGCGGGAATGGCCTCCAGCAGCTTCTCGGGGCAGAAGGGACGGAACAGACGAACCTTCACAACGCCCACCTTCTCGCCGTGAGCGTTCAGGTAGTCGATGACTTCCTCAGCCACGTCGTTGATGGAGCCCATGGCCACGATGACCCGGTCGGCATCGGGTGCGCCATAGTAGTTGAACAGCTTGTAGTCGGTGCCCAGCTTCTCGTTGACCTTGTTCATGTACTTCTCGACCACTGCGGGCAGGGCGTTGTAGTACTTGTTGCAGGCCTCACGGTGCTGGAAGAAGATGTCGTCGTTCTCGTGAGAACCACGCATGGCGGGACGCTCGGGGTTCAGGGAGTGATCCCGGAAAGCCGCGACGGCATCCATATCGACCATGTCCTTCAGATCCTCGTAGTCCCAGATGGCGATCTTCTGAATCTCGTGAGAGGTACGGAAGCCGTCGAAGAAGTTGATGAAGGGAACACGACCCTCAATGGCGGACAGATGTGCCACGGCGCCCAAATCCATGACCTCCTGCACGTTGGTCTCGCACAGCATGGCGAAGCCGGTCTGACGGCAGGCGTACACGTCGGAGTGGTCACCGAAGATGTTCAGAGACTGAGCGGCGACGGTACGGGCAGAAACGTGGAACACTGCGGGCAGCAGCTCGCCGGCGATCTTGTACATGTTGGGGATCATCAGCAGCAGACCCTGAGAAGCGGTGTAGGTGGTGGTCAGGGCACCGGCTGCCAGAGAGCCGTGGACAGTACCGGCGGCACCGGCCTCGGACTGCATCTCGACGACCTTGACGGTGTTGCCGAAGATGTTCTTCCGGCCGGCAGCGGCCCACTGGTCAACGTTGTCGGCCATGGGGCTGGAGGGGGTGATGGGATAGATGCCAGCTACCTCGGTAAAGGCGTAGCTGACGTGGGCGGCAGCAGTATTGCCGTCCATAGTCTTGAATTTTCTAGCCAAAATGAAATACCTCCTAAAGTATTCAATTTTTGTCGCTCATATCATACCACTTTTTTTGCGATTTGTAAAGCCATGAAACGACCGGGTTTCAAAATTTTCGCTTCTTTTTACGTTCCTGCGAAAAATTTTACACACGGCCGCAGACAGACCGGATTCCCGGAAGGCCTGGGACGCAGATAGTTCTTGCAATCCGGCGGCTTTTTCATTATAATGGAGGGAAGTGGAGAAAGAAACGGGGGATTACGATGATTTGCAGCGTAAAGACACTGGGCATCTCCGGAATTCAGGGAAGCCTGGTCACGGCGGAGTGCTTCATCTCCAACGGCCTTCCCGGATTTGACATTGTGGGTCTGCCGGACGCGGCGGTGAAGGAGGCTCGGGAGCGAGTTCGGGCGGCTGCCAAAAGCAGCGGTCTGAGTTTTCCCGTCAGCCGGATCACCGTGAATCTGGCTCCGGCCAGCCGGAAGAAAACGGGCACCCATTATGATCTTCCGATTCTTTTGAGCATCCTGTCCGCCTGCGGCAGCGTCCGCCGTCCCAGATCGGACAGCGCCTTTCTGGGCGAGGTGAGCCTGGACGGAAAAATTCGTCCCGTAACCGGCGTGCTGCCTATGGCGCTGGCCGCCAAGCGGGAGGGGATAAAGACCCTCTTCGTCCCGGCGGAAAACGCGGCGGAGGCCACCCTTGCCAGAGGCCCCGCCATCATTCCGGTGGAGACGGTTCGGCAGCTGGCCTCGGGGCTGAACGGAGAGATATCCCTTTCCGAGGAGCCTGGGTGGGTGCCGGAAAAGCCCAGTGTTCCGGAACTGGATTTCCGGGATGTGCTGGGGCAGGAGAATGTGAAACGGGCGTTGGAGGTTGCGGCGGCAGGCAGCCACAATGTGCTGCTCATCGGCCCGCCGGGCTCCGGAAAGAGTATGCTCAGCAAGCGGCTGCCCTCCATCTTACCGGACATGACCCGGGAGGAATCCCTGGAAGTCAGCCAGATCTACTCCGTCATGGGACTTCTGACGGCAAAAAATCCGCTCCTTACCCGGCGGCCCTTCCGGTCGCCCCACCACACCATTTCCAACGCCGGCCTTGCAGGAGGCGGCTCCAATCCCAAGCCCGGAGAAATATCCCTTGCCCATAAGGGCGTGCTGTTCCTGGACGAAATGCCGGAATTCCGGAAGGATACCCTGGACTTGATGCGCCAGCCCATGGAGGACGGCAAAGTCACCATTTCCCGGGTTTCCGGGGCGGTGACGTACCCGGCGGAATTCATGCTGGTGTGCGCCATGAACCCCTGTAAATGCGGCTGGTACGGCGACCCCTCCGGTCGGTGCCGGTGTACTCAGCGGGAGGTGGACAGCTACCGTGGCCGGATTTCCGGGCCGATTCTGGACAGAATCGACATTGTGGTGGAGGTGCCCGCGGTGGCCTTTGAGGACTTGCGCGCCCGGGCGGAAGCGGAGCCTTCTGCGGAAATTCAAAAGCGGGTCAATGCCGCCAGAGCCGTCCAGAACCGGCGGTTCCATGACAGCGGCATGTGCAATGCCCGGATGGGCCCGGCGGAAATGCGGGAATTCTGCGCCCTGGACGATACCTGCGCCGGGCTTATGAAAAACGCTTTCGAGGTCATGGGTCTGACCGCCCGGAGCTACGACCGGATTTTGAGGGTAGCTCGGACGGTTGCCGACCTGGCCGGCAGCGAGAAAATTCAGCCCCAGCACATCGCGGAGGCCATTCAGTACCGTGCTGTGAATATGGGCAAGCAATAAGGAAAGGAAACCTATGAAAGAGATTTTTTTGTTGAAGCTGGGCGAGGTCGTCCTGAAGGGTGCCAATAAGCGGCAGTTCGAGGGTCGCCTGCGGCAGAATATCCGCCGCCGGATGAAGCCCTACGGCAATTTTGACGTGTACCTCATGCAGTCTACGGTGTATGTGGAGCCCATGGACGAGGAAGCGGATGTGGAGGGAGCCTGGGAGGCCTGCCACGCCATCTTCGGCCTCGTGAGCCTTTGCCGCTGCCGTCCCTGCGAGAAGAACGTGGATGCCATTTTTGCCGCCATCGAGAATTATCTGGGGGAGGATCTGGACTGCGCCAAGTCCTTCAAGGTGGAGTCCAAGCGTTCGGATAAGCGGTTCCCCATGACCTCCATCCAGCTGTCCCAGGAGATCGGCGGCCGACTGGCGGAAGCCCATCCCGGCGTAGAGGTGGACGTGCACCATCCGGAATATACGGTGAATGTGGAGGTTCGGGATCTGGCAGCCTATGTCCATGGCCCGGCGGAGCCGGGTGCGGGCGGACTGCCCACCGGCGTGGGCGGCAGAGCCATGAGC
>CAKTXO010000174.1 GCA_934630985.1 uncultured Oscillospiraceae bacterium
ACGCCCTCCAGCCGGCAGCCGGTTTTGCCCTTGTTCAGCTCGGTTCTGTCCATGTCGCTCTTCTTGACGGTCTCGTCAATGTAGGCCTGAACCTCCTGCTTGTTGCGCACCCGATCCATGAGGCTCTCCACGATCTTGCCGTCGGGAGCCAGCACCATGAAGGTAATACCGTAAATGGTTTCGATACAGGTGGTGTAGATGGAGAAATCCCCGCCGCCCACCAGCTGGAAGTCCACCTCCACGCCGGTGGATTTGCCGATCCAGTTGCGCTGAATTTCCTTGGTGGATTCGGGCCAGTCGATCTCGTTCAGACCGTCCAGGAGCTTCTCGGCGAAGGCAGGCTGGTCGATGACCCACTGCATCATGTTCTTCTTCACAACGGGGTAGCCGCCACGCTCGGACTTGCCGTCGATGACCTCATCGTTCGAAAGCACCGTGCCCAGCTCCTCGCACCAGTTGACGGGCATCTCAATGCGCTTGGCGTAGCCGGCCTGGTAGAGCTTCTTGAAAATCCACTGCGTCCACTTGTAGAAGCTGGGGTCGGAGGTGGCAATCATTTTCGACCAGTCGTAGTCGAAGCCCAGCTCCCGCAGCTGCTTGGAGAAGGTCTTGATGTTCTCCTGGGTGAAGCCGTCAGGATGGTGACCGGTGGTAACGGCGTACTGCTCGGCGGGCAGACCGAAGGAGTCATAGCCCATGGGGTGCAGCACGTTGTAGCCCTGCATCCGCTTCATCCGGGACATGATGTCCGTAGCCGTGTAACCCTCGGGATGGCCCGCGTGCAGACCCACGCCGGAAGGGTAAGGGAACATATCCAGCACATAATACTTGGGCTTGGAGAAATCCCAGACATCCGTGTGGAAGGTGTCGTTTTCCTCCCAGTACTTGTGCCATTTTCCTTCAATAGCAGCAAAATCGTAGTTCATTGTGAACATTCCTTCCTAAAATACCGCATTATTCCGCGATAATAATATCTTTCAGGTCAACCGTTTCCGCATCCGCCCACAGCCGCTCCAGAGCATAGAACTTCCGGGCTTCCTCGGTAAATACATGCACCACAATGGTGCCATAGTCCAATAGCTCCCAGGCGCTGCCCCGATGACCCTCCCGGCCCAGCATAGGCTCTCCCAGCTGCTCCAGGGTGTACTCGGCGTAGTCGCACAGGGTTTTGACGTGGGTATTGGAAGTGCCGGTGCAGATCAGGAAATAATCTGCCAGAGAGCTGACGGAATCAATTTTCAGAAGCTTGATGTCCATGCCCTTCTTGGCATCCAGAGCCTTGGTCACTTCCAGGGCGATCTCTTTAGGTGTTAACATAACATCTATCCTTTCTGGGATTCTTGGGATGCAATATTCAGCGTTTCTCCTGATTCAGCCAATCCAGGGCGCTTCGGGAGGCGGGAGAAACCTCGGCTCCCTGGGCTTTCAGGTGCTCCAAGGTCATTTCCAGCCCCAGCTTCAGTGCCCCGTCCAAATCGGAAAAGGCCAGCTCCCGAAGCATCTGCACCCCGGGAAAATCCCGGTTGGGTTCCATATAGTCGGCAACGTAAATGATTTTTTCCAGCAGGGTCATATTTGCCTTGCCGGTGGTGTGGGACTCAATGGCGGACACCACCGCCGGATTTTCTCCGAAAATCCGCTGGGCGACCATGGCGCCGGTGAGGGCGTGGAGGGTTCTGGGGTAACGCTTGGAAAAATCGTCTAATAGTTTACCATAGGCATCGCACAATGTCAATTGCAGGGGGCCGTCGATGGCCTTGGTAATGTCGTGGAGGATTCCCGCCCGGGCGGCATCGGTGACATCCGCCCCCCAACGCTCCGCCAGTGCCACCGCCGTATCCCGGCAGCCCAGCACATGGCGCACCCGGTTGGGGTTCAGCAGGCTCACCACCACCTGTTCCAGCTTGTCCATGGGCAGGTTTTTCCAGTTGGTGCGGGTATCATAGAGGTTGTACTCCCGGATGTAGTCCAGCACCCCCGCGGGCAGGAACTCCCCGGCACAGCGGAAGGCCAGAAGCCGGCGCATCTGGGTAGAGGAAATGACGATCACGTCATTGTGCACCAGAATGACCTTGGCTCCCTGGGCTTCCAGAGTCTCCTTCTGCTTCAGCGCAGCGGCCTTCTCTCCCTTGTCCCCCCGGTAGAAAACCCCCAGGGTCGCCTCCCCCAGAATCTTCTCCGGATTCTTCCAGGTGTCGAAGGTCAGGAACATGTCTGTGCCCATGAGCAGCACCAGCTCCGCCCCGGGATACAGCTTTTTCACCGTTTCCAGCGTTTCCCAGGTATAGCTGATGCCCTCCCGCTTCAATTCCAGATCGGAAACCTCAATCTGGGGGCAGTCCGCCGCGGCGATGCGCAGCATTTCCAGACGCTGCTGCGCCCTGGGAGAATTGGAGGGCAGCACCGCCTTGTGGGGCGGCGCGTAGGCCGGGATCATCAGGAGCTTCGTAAGCCCCAGAGTGCTCACCGCCTGCTTTGCCGCCTGAATGTGCCCAACGTGGGGTGGGTTGAAAGTTCCGCCATAAATGCCGATTCGTTCCATAATACCCTTCCTCTATTCAATCTGTCGGAATTGCGGATATTCTATTGGATCAGACTGTCGAAAAACCATGTCATTGCGAGCCAGTGCTCACACTGGCGTGGCAATCTCCCTAATATTCAAACATCTTAATTCCCAAACCGGAAGCTTTTGCATCTAACCGGGGGATTCCCACACCAGTCTGCGGACTGGTTCGGAATGACAACGTATTTTTCAGGCTTTTTGATACGCTGGGATTACTCCTCGTTCTTTAGCTGCTTTTCCCGGCTGCGCTCGATGGCCTTCTCAATGGCCTGCTCCCGGAAATACTGGTTGCGCTGCTCCCGAACCTTCCGGGCGGCAGCCCGCCGGGCGCGAACGCCCTTGCCCACCGGGTCAGCCTTGGACTTGGGAGTCTCCTTGCGCTTGGCTCTTCCCGTCTGGTTCCGGGCCTGCTGGCACTTTTCGGAGAACCGCCAGATCACGAATTTGTTGCCCACGCAGGCGATCCCCTCGGCTCCCGTGGCCTCACACAGGGCGTCGGATACCTCCCGGGCACTCATCAGGGCGGTTTCCAGCACCTTGCCCTTCACCAGCTCATGGGCAGTGAGCAGTCGGTCGGCTTCCGCCGCCACGGCCTCCGTGACCCCGTCCTTTCCCACCATCAAAGTGGTTTTCAGGGGATTTGCCTGGGCTCGAAGCTGAGCCCGTTCCTTACTTGTCAGCATAGCCTGCCTCCTTCAGTTTCTCGTAAAAGCCCTTCAGAGCGTTGGCTCGATGGGACACCCGGTTCTTTTCCTCCGGAGACATTTCCGCCGTGGACTTGCCCAGAGGCGGGTAATAGAAAATCGGGTCATAACCGAAGCCGTTTTCCCCCACGGGAGCCCGGAGCAGCTCTCCGTGAATCTCCCCCCGGGACTGGATAACCTGTCCTTCCGGGGTAACGAAGGTGATGACACAGACGAATTTCGCCTGACGCTGGCCGTCCGGTACATTTTCCGTATTCTTCAGCAGCAGCTGAAGCCGACCCCAGTCGTCCAGGGATTCGTCGAAGCCGTACCGGGCGGAATAAATGCCCGGCTCTCCGTTCAGGGCGTCCACCGCAATGCCGGAATCATCGGCCAGAGCCGGAAGGCCTGTAGCCTTCATCACCGCGTCGGCCTTGAGGAAGGAATTTTCCTCGAAGGTGGAGCCGGTTTCCTC
>CAKTXO010000175.1 GCA_934630985.1 uncultured Oscillospiraceae bacterium
GCTCCCTTTACACAAGGGAGCCTTTTTGCGTGCTGTCGCAAGTTCCCGGAAGCGGCGAAAAAAGCGGGCGGCCAATGGCCGCCCCTACAAGGTTTTCAAAGCTTCTACTAGAACTTGGAATTATCGTTATTGACGTTGAAGCCGCCCTCGAAGCCCACGATATATCCGCCGTGCTCCGCATAGTAGCTGCAAAGGGCGGTGGTCGGCTCTACGAGAAACCGGGCGTGGGGAAAATCCTCCCGGATTTTCGACATGAACTCCTGCACCCGGTCGTCGGCGAAGCAGTGGGCAACGCGGATGAGACCGCCGTCCCGGAAGCCCCGCTCCTTTACCGTCTGCGCCATGGCCAGCATGGCCTTCTTCTCGCCTCTGGGCTTGTGGATGGCCACGATCTGGCCTCCCTGAGCCTCGCCGATGATCCGAATGCCCAGCATTCCGGCAAGCTTTGCCACGGTAATGGGCACCCGACCGTTGTGAGCCAGGTTGTGCATGGATTCCAGACAGAAAATGGTGTGGGTGTGATTGTGATAGTCCAGCACCTTGGCAACGGTGGTGTCGAAATCGTCCCCCGCCGCCTCGCACTGGCGGATTTTATCCGCAATCATCATCAGCTCCGGGCCGGCGGCCAGGGAGTCGAACAGATAGACCCGCCGGTCAGGGTGCTCTTCCATATAGGTTTCCGCTGCCTGCCGGGCGGCGTTGTAGCTGCCGGACAGATGCTTGGTGATGGTAATGCCGAAAACATACTGGGCATCGCCGAAGGCCTCCAGCCATTCGCCCACGTTGGGGCAGGAGGAGCCGGTTTTTCCCTTATAGCCCTTCAGATCTTCCACCATCTGAGCCACGTTCAGCCCGGGGGCGTCCACATATTCCTTCCCGGCTACAATCTTCATGGGTACGCAGCCGTAATCCTCGTGGGGAATGCTCAGCACGTTGGAGGAGGAGTCTGTAACAATTCTAAATTTCATGATTAAGCCTCGCCATCTCTATTCATCGGTTTTTCAATAACCGCTTACAATTGTATCAACAACCGATGTCAATGTCAAGAGAATCTTAAAATAAGTTTTCGGATATTGACAACCGACCCTTTCCCGGGTATAATAGCCCAGGGTGATGGAAATGAATCAGCGAATCAACGAAAAAATCGCGGAGGCCTACCGTGATTTCCACCTGCCCCGATATCAGGAAATTCCCGACGTGGGACTTTACCTGGTTCAGGCGGCAAAATACATCAACAGCAGCCTGATGCCTTTGGGGGATGGGGTGCTCACCGGCTCCATGATCAGCAACTATGTGAAAAAGGGTCTCATCGGCAATCCTGTGAAAAAGCAGTACAGCCGGGATCAGATCGCCTACCTGATTTTTATCGCCATCTGCAAAAGCGTGCTGAGTCTGGACGCCCTGTCCACATTCCTGAAAATCCAGCAGGACACCTATACCGTCCAGCGAGCCTACGACTATTTTGTCCGGGAATTTGAATCCTTGCTTCTGTTTACCTTCGACCTGACGGACACGGCGGAGATGTTCCCGGATACCAATTCCGACGAAAAGCGGCTGATCTCCACCTGCATCATCGCCGCCGTCCAGAAGGTGTATCTGGAAAAGTACCTGGAGGAGCTGTCCCGGGAGAATCTATAATCCGGCGCGGAGCAGACCGTTTTCGGTCTGCTCTGACTTTTTTGCCTGAGAAGCCCGGTTTTTGTTGACAAGCAACCAAGACTGTGGGATAATATATGGGCTAAATTCAGAAGAGAGAGGATCCTTTCTATGATGCAATCCAGAACACATAACTGCGGCCAGCTCCGGCTTTCCGATGCCGGCAAGACCGTGACCATTGTCGGCTGGCTGGAAAACGTCCGGGAGGTAGGCGCGAACTTTGCCTTCTGCGTGCTCCGGGACTATTACGGCACCACCCAGGTGGTTATCGAAACCGAAGAGATGATGAAGCGGATCAAGCCCGTCAACAAGGAGTCTACCCTGTCCGTCACCGGTGTCGTCCGGGAGCGGGAGAGCAAGAACCCCAAGCTTCCCACCGGCGAAATTGAGGTGGTTCCCGAGAAAATCGAGGTGCTGGGCAAGTGCATCCACAACCAGCTGCCCTTTGAAATCAACAAGTCCAAGGAGGCCGACGAGAACACCCGGCTCAAGTACCGGTTCCTGGATCTGCGGAATCCTGCGGTGAAGAGCAACATCGTCCTGCGCTGCCAGGTGGTGGCGGAGCTGCGCCGGCTCATGACCGAGAAGGGCTTCCTGGAGATCACCACCCCCATCCTCACCGCTTCTTCTCCCGAGGGTGCGAGAGACTATCTGGTGCCTGCCCGGAACCATCCCGGCAAGTTCTATGCCCTGCCCCAGGCGCCCCAGCAGTTCAAGCAGCTGCTGATGACCTCCGGCTTTGACCGGTATTTCCAGATCGCCCCCTGCTTCCGGGACGAGGATGCCAGAGCCGACCGGACCCCCGGCGAGTTCTATCAGCTGGATATGGAAATGGCCTTTGCCTCCCAGGAGGACGTGCTGTCTACCCTGGAGGATGTGCTGGTGCCGGTGTTTGAGAAGTTCGGCAAGTACAAGCGGGTGTCCCAGGCTCCCTTCCGGCACATCCCCTACAACGAGGCCATGGAGCGTTACGGCTCCGACAAGCCCGACCTGCGGATTGACCTGGAGATTCAGGACATTTCCGGAATCGTCCAGGGCTGCGGCTTCGGCCCCTTTGAGAACGCTACCGTCAAGGCGGTGGCGGTGGATAACTTCACCCAGGCCAGAAAGTGGATCGACAAGCTGCTGGCGGACGTGGAGGTGCAGACCGGCAACAAGGCCTGCTGGTTCAAGGTGGACGAGAACGGCGCTCTCACCGGCGGCATTTCCAAGTTCCTGGGAGACTGCGCTCCCGCGCTGACGGAAAAGCTGAATCTGAAGCCCGGCTCCTTCGTGTGCATGGCCGCGGGCAAAAAGTCCGCCGCCCAGAAGACCGCCGGTGTCATCCGCACCCTGCTGGGTCGCCGGGTGCCCGGTCACTTCGATGAGGAGCAGTACGCCATCTGCTGGATCGTGGACTTCCCCATGTACGAAATCGGCGAGGAATCCGGCGCGCTGGAATTCTGCCATAACCCCTTCTCCATGCCCCAGGGCGGCCTGAAGGCCCTGGAAGAGGCCGAGGGGGATATGGATAAGCTGCTTGCCATCAAGGCCGACCAGTATGACCTGGTGGTCAACGGCTACGAGTCCGCCTCCGGCGCCGTCCGGAACCACGACCCGGAGATCATGGTCAAGGCCTTCGAGCTGGTAGGCCTGGGCGAGGCCGACGTGAAGGCCAAGTTCCCCGCCATGTACAATGCCTTTACCTACGGCGCGCCCCCTCACGCCGGCGCGGCTCCCGGCATTGACCGGCTGATTATGCTGCTCACCGGCGAGGAGTCCATCCGGGAGGTCATCACCTTCCCCATGAACAAGAATGCCCAGGATCTGATGATGGGCGCTCCCACCACCGTGGACAAGGCGCAGCTGGATACCGTGCATATCGCTCTGCTGGAAGAGTAATTCTGGAACCGAAGCACCCCGGGTTTCCCGGGGTGCTTTTTTGCCTCTGGGGCTGGTCATGAGGTGTTGTCCGTAAAAAGGAATTGGCATTGGTTAATCTGTCATTGCGAACCAGTGCCGCAGCACTGGTGTGGCAATCCCCCGAATAGAAGTAAAAGCCACTGGTTTAG
>CAKTXO010000176.1 GCA_934630985.1 uncultured Oscillospiraceae bacterium
TCAACTGCATTATGGGAATGATGGATAGGATAATGACCGTTGCTGTTTTCTGCTTTCAGCCGTAAGCGCGGATCGGAGGAATGTCGGATGACGGATAAGGAATTGAGACGGTTAAGCCGGAGCGAGCTGCTGGAAATGCTGATTGCGCAGACGGAAGAAAGCCAACAATTGAAAATCAGGCTGGAGCGTGCGGAAGCGCAGCTCCGGGATCGCGCAATCGCGGTTGAAAAAGCCGGTTCCCTTGCGGAAGCGGCGCTGCAGCTGAACCGTGTATTTGAGGCCGCGGACAAAGCCGCGCAGCAGTATCTTGAAAACGTGCGTCTTATGTCGGAAAAGGGAAGCGGAAATTTATGAAGTCGAAATCGAGGAAATCACCCGAGCCCCCGACCCTGGAACAGCTGGAGGCGGAGCTTGGCAGAGAAAAATACAAACGACGGTATAAACGCGTTCTTCGCAGCACCGTCTATACGCTTGTGGTTGTTGCGGCTGTAGCCGTGCTGGTTGCCACCATCTGGATGCCCGTGCTGCAAATTTACGGGTCTTCTATGACACCCACGCTGAATGAGGGGGATATTGTCCTCTCTGTCAAGGGCTCAGGCTTTGAGCCGGGCGAGCTGGTGGCGTTCTACCTGGGAAACAAGATTCTGGTGAAGCGCTGTATTGCCGGCCCCGGTCAATGGGTGGATATAGACGAAAACGGAAATGTATCCGTGGACGGAAGGCTGCTGGAGGAACCGTACCTGACGGAAAAAGCCCTTGGAGAATGTGACATCACGTTACCTTATCAGGTACCGGATAACCGTTACTTCTGTATGGGCGATCATCGTTCCACCTCAGTGGATTCCCGCAGTACCGCAGTCGGCTGCGTTTCCGATGAGCAAATTGTTGGAAGGATCGTATTCCGGGTCTGGCCTCTGCCGGACTTCGGCGCGTTGAGATAAGAAGGGTGGTGAAGTGATGTATGGGGTATGATGTTCTGCGGGATGCGGAAAAATACACGAGGGTGCATAAAAGGAAGCGCTTCCGCCATCGGGTAGTGACCGCGCTTGCCGGTGTAGTGGTATTCTGCACCACCTATGCGCTGATCCTGCCGGCCATTACACTGGAAAAGCGATGTGACATCCCGGAGCACACGCACACGGATGCCTGCTATGCGCAGGTGACATCGGTTGAGAAAAGGGTTCCCGTATGCGGCGCGCAGACGCTGAAAATTCACCGGCACACTGCCGACTGCTATGATGGCAGCGGAAATCCGACATGCGGGTATGCCGATTTTGTGGTTCACCGCCATGATTCCGGCTGCTACGATGAAAAGGGGAACCTTTGGTGTCCGCTTCCCGAGATTGCAGCACACCGGCACACTGCCGACTGCTATGCCCTGCCGGAACAGACCGGGCAGGACGTACATACCCACACGGACAGCTGCTATGCGTTGACACGGGGCAATCTGGTCTGCGGGGAGCATGTCCATACGGATGCCTGCTACACCGAGACCGCCGTGCTTGTCTGCGGCCTGGAAGAATCTGAGGAACATCAGCATGACCAGAGCTGCTATGAGACGTCCCGGGAACTGACCTGCGGAGTCGACAGCGACCATACCCATACCGATGATTGCTATGAATGGGAGCGGGTTCTGAGCTGCGACTTGCCCACGGATCCCACGGATTCCGCACAAGACGCTCAGCCGGTACTTACCTGCGCGAAACCGGAGATTGTGCTCCACCGTCACACATCCGACTGTTTTGACGCTGGCGGCAATCTGATATGCGGACAAGTCCAGGTTCTGGAGCACCAGCATTCCGACGCCTGCTTTGAGACGGTGGCGGAGCCGGTGGACACCGGGACGCTGACCTGCACCGATACGGCTCCGGAGCACCAGCATACCGCCCGGTGCTACGGCACCTGGGAGCTGGTCTGCGGACAGGAAGAACACACCCACAGCAAGGCTTGCACCGCCGTTGAGCCGGAAGAACCGGTATTCTGCGGCAAGGACGCCCATACCCACAGGGAAGCCTGCCGGGATGAAAACGGGGAGCTGGTCTGCGGGACGGAGGAGCACACCCACAGTCTTGCCTGTTACGCAGATCCTACGGCGGACGTGGAGACGGCGGAAACCTGGGAGCAGACCTTCGCGGGGGTGACGCTGACCGGGAATTGGCGGCAGGATACCCTTGCCATCGCCGAAACCCAGCTGGGCTATGCCGAGAGCGCGAAAAACTACCTTGTCGCGCAGGACGGCGAAACGGTTAAGGGCTACACCCGCTATGGCGCGTGGTGCGAGGAGCCTTACGGCGACTGGAACACCATGTTCCTGACCTTCTGCCTGCATTACGCCGGTGTGGAGGGTGTCCCGCCGGACAGGGACTGCGGCGGCTGGGTCACGGCCTGGGCGGATGCCTTTGAACCGGCTCAGTCCCACACCCCGGCGGTTGGAGATCTGGTGCTCTTTGACCGGGACGGGGACGGCACGGCCGACCGGGCGGGTCTGGTGGCGCAGATCACGGATTCCGGCTTCGCCGCCATGGAAGGCGACGCGGAGGACGCGGTGCGTCTAATGACCTATGGGGCGGACGACCCCGGGATTCTGGGCTATATCAACCTGCCGGAGGGAGAGAAGGAATTCACCCTGACAGCGCAGACCGAAAACGGCATCACCGTGACCATCACCGGCGAGAGTGCCTCCCTGCCCTATCCGGCAAGGGAAATCACGGTAACGGCGACCGAGGTGGCGGACGGGGAGCGTCGGACGATTCGCGATCAGATTTTGGGCGAAGAACAAGCCGAACCGGAGCGGAGCTACCTGCTGGACATCACCCTGTGGCACGCAGGGGAAGAGATCGAGCCGGTAGGCCCTGTCACCGTGACCTTCAGCGGCATTGACACGGAGGGGCTTTACCCCAAGGTCTACCACATTGATACGAATTCCCAGACCGCCACGGACATGGAAGTGAAAACCGGAGAGAACGGCGACGTGACGGTAGACACGGATCACTTCTCTTTGTATGATGTACAGCTTCTGTCCCTTCAAGGACTGTCCGGCTATATCGGGGACAAGCTCTCCAACGGCGGCGAATTTCGGCTGACCGACGATGCCTACACGGCGAATGAGACTAATAGCCCGAATTTGCGCATTACGCAGAACACTACCATCGATTTGAACGGGCATACCCTGACCATCAGCAAGGCCAATCAGTTTTTTGAAGTGCAAAACGGTGCGAAGCTTACCATTAAGGACTCGCAAGCCCCTAAGAAGGAGACCGTGTCCAATCCCGGCGGAGATGTTTACGGTCATGTGGCGACCCTGGAGAACGATACCCTGACGTATTACATCACAACATCCACGCCCAATGGTACCGGCACGACGGAAAAGTTGGAGCAGCACACCGTCACTCTCTCCGGCGCGATCCTGTGCGCGGAAGGCTCTGAACAGGCGATTAAGGTCAACGGAGGAACACTGGATATCCAGGGCGGCGCGCTCCGGAACAGCGTCGGCAAGCGCATTGTCCAGATGGACAGCGGAACGCTGACCATGTCCGGCGGCTATATTGTCGGCGGCGGCAAAGACAACGAGCCCGGCGGCGGTATTTACGTCAAAAGCGGAACGCTGGACATCTCCGGCGGTGTCATCGCGGCCAATCGCGGCAATTCCGGCGGCGGTATCTTTGCCGAGAACGGAACGCTGAACATCTCCGG
>CAKTXO010000177.1 GCA_934630985.1 uncultured Oscillospiraceae bacterium
AAGCACACCAGCAGCAGCTTGTAAATTCCCAGGCCTCTGGCAAAATGATCCCCTGCCATTTCCTCCAGGTCGATGGTTCCGTTGGCGGGAGCGGCGGAGATAAGACCCCGCTTTTTGCGCTGGTTGCGCATGTCCCGGCACCGGGCGGCCAGCTCGTCCGCAACGCTCAGAAGCCTTGCCCCGGCCTTGCCGATGCGCACGCCCATGTCCTTCAGCTCCCCCGCCAGCTTCTCCAGGCCGTCCAGATCGTCGGTTTCGGGGATTTCCCGATAAATCTGCTGGACGTTTTCTTCCAGCCGCTGGGCTACGTCCCGGAATTCCTCTCCCAGCTGCTCCATCTGAGAAAAGCTCCGCATATCCTGAGACAGCTCTTTTTCTTCGGTTTTGTTTTCCATCTTATTCTCCCAGAAGCTTTCCGCTTACATAGGCAAAGCCCAGCCGGGTCACCGTGTCGGCAAAACGCTCTCCGGTGATTCCCTCCTCCCGGAACAGAAGGATTGCCCGGTCGATGACCGTCATGACCTCCTCTTCCGTAGTAAACAGCCGGGGCAGAGGTCTGCCGCAGGCGGTTTTCTTGCCCCAGCGGCCGCCGATGAGAATTTTGTAGCCCTCCCGGTATTCCTCCACCGCGCCGAAGGGGCACTTGCCCTTGCACCGGCCGCAGTGGTTGCAGGCATCGGGGTCGATGGAAATTTTGCCGTCTTCCAGCTTTGCCGCGTGGATGGGGCAGTTCTTCTCGATCTGGCACTTCTTGCAGCCCCGGCATTTTTCGGTGTCCGGCACCGGCACCCGCTGACCCACTACGCCCAGGTCGTTCAGATCGGGCTTGACGCAGTTATTGGGGCAGCCGCCTACGGCAATCTTGAATTTATGGGGCAGGGGCATGTTATGATAGCCCACATAGAACCGCTCGTGGATTTTCTCGGAAAGGGCATAGGTATCGATGAGGCCGTACTGGCAGGTGGTACCCTTGCAGGAAACCACCGGACGAACCAGTGCCCCGGTGCCGCCGGTGGTCAGGCCGCAGGCGCTCAGAAAATCCATCAAAGGCTGGATGTTTTCATACCGGACGCCCTGAATCTCCATGGTCAGCCGGGTGGTCATGGCCACCTGACCGGAGCCGAACCGGTCGGCGGCCTCGGCGATGGCTCGGTGCTCATCGGTGGTAATCCGGCCGTTGCGGGTGATGACCCGGGCGTTGAACACATCGGGATACCGCTTGTCCTGCAAAAAACCCAGACCCTTGACCCGCTTGATTTCCTCCGGAGACAGCTTTTTTTCTTCCATATGGTTTTCTCCTTATTCTTTTTCGATAGCCTCATTATAGCGGCTATTTTCCGGAGGCGCAACTGTTTTCGGCAAAGAAACCGCCGCCATCGGGAGAAATTTTCCCATGGCGGCGGCGATATCTTTTCAGTTTTCCTCCGGCAGAACATGGGCATAGTTCTGAGCCTTCCAGTGTTCCTCGAACTGATCCAGAGGCATTGGCTTTGCGAAGAAGTAGCCCTGGACGTAATCGCAGCCCGCGGCCTTCAGCCGCTCCACCTGCTGCTGGGTTTCCGCGCCCTCGGCCACGATTCCCAGACCCAGCCGGTGACCCATGGTCACGATGTCCCGGAGAATGCTTCTGTCCTCGGGCTTGCCGGTTTCGTTCCGGACGAACTGCATGTCCAGCTTCAGAATGTCCAGCCGCAGCTGCCCCAGCATATTCAGGGAGGAGTAGCCGCTGCCGAAGTCGTCCATTTCAATGGGGAAGCCCAGCTGGCGCAGCTCCTTCAGCGTCTCCACGATTCGGCTGGCATTGTCCACATAGGCGCTTTCCGTGATTTCCAGGTGAAGATACTTCGGCTCCACGCCGTACTTTTCGGTCAGTCCCGTCAGGGTCTTCACCAGATCCTGCTGAAAAATGTCCGCCCGGGAGATATTCACGGAAATGGGAATCATGGGATGCCCCTCCCCCTTCCACTGCCCCAGCAGGCGGCAGACCTTGTCCCACATATACCGGTCAAGCCTGGGAATGAAGCCGTTCTTTTCAAACAGGGGAATGAACTCGCCCGGGGACATGAAGCCCCACTGGGGATGAATCCAGCGCACCAGAGCCTCAGCCCCGGCGATGCAGCCCTGCTTCAGGCTGTACTTGGGCTGAAGATACACCACAAATTCCTCATTTGCCAAAGCCGGCTCCATGGCATCGCTGATTGCCTGCTCCCGCAGAAGCTTTGCCCGCAGGGCATCGTCGTAAACCGCCAGAAACTGATTGTATTTTCCCTTGATGGTCTGCGCCGCCAGAAGCACCCGGTCGCACATCTGCTCCACCTGGACGGTTCGGTCAGTGATCTCATAAACGCCCCAGCGGAGCGCCACCTTGTGGTTCAGCACCTCCGGCTCCAGCTCTTTTCCCTCGCCGGTGAGCCACCGGGGGTCGGCCTCCTGGAGAAACAGGAACCGATCCGCGCCGAACCGCCCGCAGAAGTTCTCTTTTCCCATGGATTTCCGGAGAGTATCGGCAATCGCCCGGAGCAGCCGGTCTCCCTCCCGGACACCGAAGGTGTCGTTGAAAAGCTTGAAGTTCTCCACGTTCACGCAAACGATACAGTAGGACTTATCCGGGTTGGCATCCAAGCACTCCCGGAGCTTGCGGCAGAAGAATTCCTTGGTATAGACCCCGGTAAGCCGGTCGTACCGCAAAAGATTCACAATGGCCGCGTTTTCCCGGAGATTGATGAGGCTGGCCACCCGGTGCAGAATCACCTGGGGCCGGTAGGGTTTCGGCGCAAAATCCGTGGCGCCGTGGGAAAGCGCCGCCACCTCGTCCTCCTCGCTGCTGGACTGGGTGGTGACGATCACGGGGATCAGCGACAGAACCGGATCCTTCCGGAGAATGTCCAGCAGGGTATAGCCGTCCATCACCGGCATCACTACGTCCAGCAGGATCAGGGAGATTTCCTCTCCCTTCCGCCGGAGCAGGTCAAGCGCAGCCTGACCGTTCTCCGCCTGCAAGACATTATAACTTTCCTTCAGAATCGCGCAGAGAATCTCCCGGTTCAGTTCGTTGTCCTCAACGACCAGAATTTGTTTACGCCCCATTCCCTCATCTCCCGTTCCGCTGCGCCGGCATGGCGGCAGTCACCGACTTTTCCTCGCATTTTTCTACAAAATGATATTTTATCATACCATTGTGCGCCCGACAAATCAAGCATGAATTTCCGATGGCTTTGCAGGTTTCCGGAAAATCCGTATCCTTTTCCTCTCGTTCGTTACATACTTTGCTTCCGATTGCGTTTTCGAAAAGGGGCAGCCTTCTTTCTGTAATAAATCTTTTTCTCTCCAAGGAAGCCGGTCTTCTCCCGGTTTTGATGCCGAGCGCTTCCGTCTGACCGACCATGGCATAGCCGGAAGATATGACAGCCATATTTTCCGGCTATGTGAGCTTCCCGTTTTGCAGGATTTCCGGTCTTTTCTTGCACAGCATTGTGCTGATTGCCTAAAAATGGTCAAGATTTTTTCACATTGGCGTAAGAATTCACAATTGCAATTTCAGAATTCATCCGCTATAATTGCTTCCATAAAGACAGATGTCCGCTTGGCGCGGATATCCGTCCAGATGGGAGGAAAAGAATATGAAAAAAATCCTAGCAGTCCTTTTGACCGTATGTATGCTTCTGTCCCTGACCGCCT
>CAKTXO010000178.1 GCA_934630985.1 uncultured Oscillospiraceae bacterium
TACATTAACAATTACGAGGTCTTTTTCCAATGAAACTAGCGATTACCGGTAAGGGCGGCGTGGGCAAAACCACCCTGTCCTCCACGCTGGCTCGGCTTTACGCCGACGAGGGACGCACCGTCCTGGCCGCCGACGTGGATCCCGATGCCAATCTGGGATTGGCACTGGGACTTTCTCAGGAGGAAGTGGACGCCATCGTCCCCATCTCCAAAATGCGCACTCTGGTGGAAGAGCGTACCGGCGCAAACGCCGCCAACAAGTTCTTCAAGCTCAACCCCTATGTGGCTGACATTCCCGACACCTTCTCCCGGGAGATCAACGGCGTAAAGCTGCTGGTCATGGGCACGGTGGATCTGGGCGGCAGCGGCTGTGTCTGTCCGGAGCATGTAATGCTCAAAGCGGTGCTGGCCAACCTGACCTACCGCAAGAACGACGTGGTCATCATGGACATGGAGGCAGGCCTGGAGCATCTGGGGCGGGGTACCGCGGGCAACATGGATCAGTTTATCGTGGTCATTGAGCCCGGTGCCCGGAGCGTGCAGACCTATCACAACGTCAAGCGGCTGGCCGCTGACCTGGGGGTCAAGCAGGTGCGGGTGGTAGCCAATAAGGTTCGGGATGTCCGGGATGAGGAATTTGTCAAATCCCAGATTCCCGCCGAGGATCTGCTGGGCTTTATCCACTACAACACGGAGATCATGGACGCGGATCGTCAGGGCAGATCGCCCTACGACTTCAGCCCCACGGCAATCGACGAGATCCGGAAAATCAAGGATGTTCTGGATTCCGAGGAAACTAACTAACAATAGGAGGAAAAACCGTGACACTTTTTGAAAGAGTTTTTGGCGGCAACGATGCGGTTTACGGCCTGACCGAGGCCGCAATCAACAACGCCATTGCACAGTACGGCGAAGACCATGCCGTTTCCTTCCCCGGCACCGCCTACAGCCTTCCCTGCTACTACGGCGTGACCGGTGTGAAGGTTGAGACCCTGGGCCAGCTGAAGGAGGCTCTGGGTGTGGTAAAGACCCTGATGACCCGGGAGAAGCGTCTGCATGACGCCTTCATGTCCGGCATCGCCACCGCCCTGTGTGCCGAGTTCATCGAGGTTCTGAAGTACATCGACGGCGCGGAGCCCTACACCGCTCCCTGCTACGGCCATCTGCCCGACGCCATCGTCCGCAGCCTGGGTGTTCCCCTGGTTACCGGCGATATCCCCGGCGTTCCCGTCATTCTGGGCAAGGCTCCCACCACCCAGGAAGCCGTTGACCTGGTCAAGAGCTATCAGGCGCAGGGTATGCTGGTCACTCTGGTGGGCGGCGTCATCGATCAGCTGGAAGAGGCCGGCGTAAAGACCGGCGACAACCTGCGGGTCATCCCCCTGGGCAAGGAAGTCACTTCCGTCATCCACGTCGTGTCCGTTGCCGTCCGTGCTGCTCTGATCTTCGGCAACATCCAGCCCGGCGACGCAGCTGGCCTGATGAAGTACACCTTCGAGCGTGTGCCCGCCTTCGTCAACGCCTTCGCTCCTCTGGACGATGTGATCGTTGCCTGCGGCGCCGGCGCCATCGCCCTGGGCTTCCCCGTTGTCTCCAACGAGACCGAGAATATGTTCCGGGTGCCCAAGTCCCTGATCCAGCAGCTGGACGTTTCCAAGTGGAACGCCACCTCTCTGGAGGCTCGCGGCATCAAGATCAAGATCACCAACATCGACATTCCCGTGGCCTTCGCCTCCGCTTTCGAGGGCGAAATCATCCGCCGGGGCGATATGCAGGTGGAAGTGGACGGCTCCCGTGTGGACTGCTTCGAGCTGGTGCAGACCAGAGAAGCCGCCCAGGTGGAGGATCACAAGATCACCGTCGTCGGCCCCGAAATCGACGACATCCCCGTGGGCTCCAAGATCTCTCTGAGCTACACCGTGGAGGTTGCCGGCAAGGCCATGCAGCCCGACTTCGAGTCCGTTATGGAGCGGAAGATCCACTCCTGGATCAACTGCATCGAGGGCGTGATGCACACCGGTCAGCGTGACATGATCCGTATCCGTATCAGCAAGGCCGACTTCGAGGCCGGCTTCAAGTTCCGTCACCTGGGCGAGGTTCTCTACGCCAAGGTCAAGAGCGAGTTCGAGGCCGTTGTGGACAAGTGCCAGGTGACCATCGTGGTGGACGCCGAGCAGAACGCCAAGCTCCGTGCCGAAGCCAACGAGGTCTTCGACAAGCGTGACGCCCGTCTGGCCTCCATGACCGACGAGTCCGTTTCCGACTACTACACCTGCATCATGTGCCAGGCCTTCTCCCCCAGCCATGTGTGTATCGTTACCCCCGAGCGTCTGGGTCTGTGCGGCGCCGTGTCCTGGCTGGACGCCAAGGCCACCAAGGAGCTGGATCCCGCCGGTCCCTGCCAGCCCATCCCCAAGGAAGGCTGCCTGGACGAGCATCTGGGGCGCTACACCAGCGTGGACGAGGCTGTCAGCAAGTACAGCCACGGCGCTCTGGAGCACGTCACTCTGTACTCCCTGTTCCAGGATCCCATGACCTCCTGCGGCTGCTTCGAGTGTATCTGCGGCGTTGAGCCTGTCACCATGGGCGTTGTCATCACCTGCCGTGAGCACGCGGGCATGACCCCCCTGGGCATGACCTTCTCCGAGATGGCCTCCATGACCGGCGGCGGCGTTCAGACCCCCGGCTTCATGGGTCACGGCAAGCACTTCATCGCTTCCAAGAAGTTCATCGCTGCCGAAGGCGGCCCCGGCCGTATCGTGTGGCTGCCCAAGATCCTGAAGGATCAGATGCGTGAGCGTCTGGACAAGACCGCTCTGGAGATGTACGGCGTGGAGAACTTCACCGACATGATCGCCGATGAAACCATCTGCACCGAGGATCCCGAGCAGCTGCTGAACTACCTGTCCGAGGTTGGCCATCCCGTGCTGAGCATGGAGCCCTTCGAGATGTAAGTTCTCAGGCAACCAAATATCCAAGCGGCGTGGCTTCGGCCACGCCGCTTCCTTTTAGTCCTTTTCTGTTGCTGCACTATTCTAAGGAAACTCTGAATAAATCGCTCATAGCAACCCGAAACATTTTGGCGTGCTTCCGGCGATGCGGCCGGGGGATTCTTAAGGGGGCGGCTTTTCGGCAGCGCCCCTTAAGCCGGCTTCTTATCAATTTTCTTGCCGGGACAAGAAAATTGCCTCCGGAGGAACCAGCACCAAAAGTCTCAAGGAAGCTGAATTCAGTGGCAAAACCTATTTTTAGATAGGCTGATCTCCACTGCGGACAAATGTCCGCAGTTATTGCTTTTCCCCGGTATTCTCTGGGATTTCCCTTGATATTCTTGACTTTTTCCGGTTTTGCGGTATAATCACTGTATTTCCAAAGAAGGAGAAATCGCCTGTGCAGAAGCAAGAACGCCGGTCTGCGACCATAACCCTGGCCGTTATGATATTTGTGCTGCTGCTCGCCGTCGGTCTGGTGGTGGAGCTGCTGAGAATCTATGTGCCCGATATCTGGGCTGCCCTGTCCAGCGGCAATGACGGGGCGTTGGAAGCCTGTCTGGAAAACCAGAGCCGAACCTACAGTGCCTGCCTTCTGTGGCTGCTGTCCTTCGTCCAGGTGATCTCCATCGTCCTGCCCTCCCTTCCCATTCAGCTGGCCGCGGGCAT
>CAKTXO010000179.1 GCA_934630985.1 uncultured Oscillospiraceae bacterium
ATCTCGTTGTCCACGGGAATGGTCAGAGATTCCAGCTTCAAATCCCGTACCATGGGAATGAACTCCCAGAGATAGTCGGTGATTTCATCGGTAGTCATGTCGGTGACGATCATGGGCAGTACCTTTTCCGCCAGATCGTGGATTTCCAGCAGCCCCATAGAGCGGCAACGGTCAATGACCGAGGTAATGACGCCGCGCTGCCGGGCGGCTCGCTGGCGGTCGCTGTCGATTTTCCGGATTCGGGCGTAGGCCAGAGCCTCGTTGCCCGCAAGCACCTGCCGTCCTGCCTGCATTTCGCCCACATAGCCCACCTTTTTCGTCAGATACTCCGCTTCCTGCTCCGTCAGCTCCACCTCCACGCCGCCCAGGGTGTCGATGATGGAAATAAAGGTGTCGAAGCTGACCTCAATGGTGTGATCCACATGGACGCCGAAATTCTGCTCGATGCACTTGGCCAGCATCTCCATGCCGCCGAGAGACGACCGCTTCCACTGGCTTCCCAGGGCGTAGCATACGTTGATCCGGTTCCGGCCTCCGGAGTGTCCGGCATAGGCGGGCAGGGGAACGTAGAGATCCCGCATGAAGGACACCATGCTCAGGGTTTTGGTCTCCCGGTTGACGGAGCACAGAATCATGGTGTCTGCCAGCATGTTTTGCTCGTCCTCCCGGTAGTTGTGGCCTACCAGCATGATGTTTGTAATGTTCTGATCGGAGTGAATTTGGGGCCAGGTGTCCTCGGGACTGGTTTCCCGGGTTTCCTCGGTGGTTCCCACCAACGCCTCCAGCTCCTCCTGAGATAGGGTCGCCACGGTATTTTCCTCGGCGCTTCGCACAAGACCCACCATATGCCGCAGATAGCCCCCCGCAGCGAGAACTGCCGCCAGCAATACCCCGATCAGGGCTACCGCCGCCGTCAGCCAGATTTTTTTCTTGCTCATGATGTTTCCTTCCTTCTTCTGGCAGAAAAAACGGGCAGCCGCAGCTGCCCGCCTGGGAAAGCCTTACTTTTCCACGATTTCCAGAACGTCCATGGGACATGCCTTGGCGCAGATGCCGCAGGCGATGCACTTGGAAGCGGTGTCCTTGAGAACCATGACCTTCATGGGGCAGGCCTCCACGCACTTGCCGCAGCCGACGCACTTCTTCTTATTGATCATGTACACGCCGGTCTTGGGATTCTGGGTGATGGCCTCATGCTCGCAGGAGCGCATACACTTGCCGCACTGAATGCAGGTGTTGGGCTTGGCACCGGTGCCCTTGGCCACGATCTGGATGCAGGACAGAGTCACGTCCGCCTGCTTGTAGAACGCCTCGGAACAGGCAGTCACACACTGCAGGCAGGCCATGCACTGCGCGTCTTTCTTTGCTACCAATTTTTTCATAAAAGGATCCTCCCTAATCCGCGGGAAAGCCCTGTTTCCTTACTTGCGGCGGCTCGGCCTCCCTTCGCAATCCCCCTGACCCGAAAAGAAGCACCCTTTGCCGATTTCCTCAGAACCTTCCCCTTATTTTACATTTCGTATTATACCTGAAAGCCGGGAAAAAAGCAACGGATTTTTGCGATTTTTATATCGATAAAACAAAAAGGAAAGGAGAAATCCGGGAATATTTACCAGGCTAAACCGGAAAGCAAAGGAAATAATAGCTCTGCAACCAAAATTTCTGGAGGGAATGAAATGAAAGCCTTTGCGTCTTTGTTTATGAGTCTGGTCATTTCAGCCGCTATGCTCACCGGCTGCGGCTGCACGAACCGGAACGGGGCGGTGACCACCCCGACGACCCTGCTGCCCACCATTGAGGAAACCACCGTGGCTACCTCTCGCCCCACGCAGACGACCACTGCGCCCACCCAGACCGATGAAACCGTGAACCACGGCAACGGCCCGCTGGTGGAGGAGAGCACCGGAGCCACCGCGGCCTCTGGGGAAACTACCATTCCCGGTACCAACGGCAGAACCAAGCCCAACCAATAAAGCAGGGCAGCCGATAGGCTGCCCTACATAGCGCTTATACGAGTTTTTAATAAAACGCTTAAAAGCGTTTTATTGGGCCGCAGGATTGCGGCCAGCGGCCACTGCCGCTAAAAAACGAAGTCAATACATTTCTTACCGCCGCCCAGGCGGTCTGCCGTGAAACGGCAGAATAAAATGATGAAATCATTTTATTAAGAAATAGTATTATAGGATGGTAAGGTAGCGCGAAAGGTTCCGATTCATCCGGGCAGCGGCCTCCTGGGCGGCCTGGCGATAGTCCTGCTCAGGCCGTTCCTGCCAGGCTTTGAGAATGGCTCCGCCGCCGCATACCACTGCCCCGTGGCCGAATTTGTCAAAGGCGTAGGAGCAGTTCTTGGCGTTGGCGCCCACGGCGTTGTATCCGTCCACCAGCAGGAACAGACCCGGATATTTGGCACGCAGTGCCTTCAGACTGTCCGGGGCGTTGGCCGCGCTCATGGCGCACACCGGGCTGTAGCCGTTTTTGCCCCGCAGGTCGCTTCCCAGCCGGCTGATAATATCCGCCGCTGCGATGTGCACCAGCCGTCCCCCTGCCAGCAGATCCTGCAATTCCGGGGCTGACCGGTTGGCTGTGCGGATGGCGACAAAAACCGTCTTTTTCCCATCCCGGCAGCCGGGAAGAAAAGGGGCGATGCAGTCGCTTCCCAGATAGCTGTTCAGCACCACACCGTCGCAGGGAAACTGGGTATCCGGACAGAAAAGCCGGGCTGCGACATTTTGGGCAGAGCGTACTCCCAGAATTTCGGGCGCGTCCAGAACCACATAGTAGCCCAGCCGCTTGGCCTGTTTCAGTACCGGGGTCAGTGCTTCCATCCCCTCAGACCCCAACAGGGCAAAGCTGGAAAAGCTGACCCGTACCGCCGGAACCTGCCCCTTCAGAGTCTCCAGCAGCTCCCGGCATACCCGAGCGAAGGCGGCGGCCTCCGTAGGCTCCGCGGCCAGAACCTCTTCCGGCAGATCCGCCGGAGCGGCAGCCAGCTCCAGCATCACGGGGCACTTGGTTTTCCGGATTTTCTCCTGCAATATATCGATGGACATTCGACCGCCTCCCAGCGCTTTTTTCTATCATATCACAGAAAATCCCCCTTGAAAAGCACAAATCCTTCCAGATGTGAATTTTGACGAAATGGGCATAATAACCCCGGAAGGAGGGAGCCATATGGGAATGAAAGGATGGGCGCTTACTGCCGGAATCGGCGCGGCAGCCGGAGCGGTAGCGGTGCTGATGATGCCCAGAACCAATCCAACCCGCCGCCTGGCAGCCAAGGCCGCCAACCGGATGGAGGATGTGGCCTGGAAGGTGTCCGATACCATCAACGAAAAGCTGGACGGCATGACCTAAACGCAGCCGTTCCATCCGGCAATGCCGGTTGGAAAACAACCCCCTCCTGCCTTCTTCCGGAGGGCAGGAGGGGGTTTCATCAAGAAGGATAACGGCTATCCTTGTGGCAGCCGCAGCACCCGCCGCAGCTGGCGCAGTTGCCGCCGCAGGAGGATTTTCCCTGCTTTTTATCCCGCATCATGATGCGGACAACCAGGATAACCACTGCCAGAAGAATAAGGCCAACAACAATTGTACCGATATTCTCACAAATCCATTGCAGCATAAAAATCACTCCATTTCATACTGAACTCCAATTAAA
>CAKTXO010000180.1 GCA_934630985.1 uncultured Oscillospiraceae bacterium
TATCATACAAAAGGTTAGCGAGAGCTAACCAATATTACCGAATCTTGGTTAGCTCTCGCTAATCCAAAATCCAGAAAAAGAAGGTGTTCTCCATGCCGCTTACGGTTGCGGATACCGGCGAGGAATACGTCATCAAGCGGATCGGCGGAAAGCCGGAAGTCAAACAGCATCTGGAGAACCTGGGCTTCGTGGTCGGCTCGGTGGTGTCGGTCGTTACTACGATGGGCGGCAACGTCATCGTCAAGGTGAAGGAGTCCCGGGTGGCCATCAGTCAGGAAATGGCTCAAAAAATTATGGTTTAATGAGGAAAAGGAGGAATTGGTATGAAAACACTGAAGCAGGCGAAAGTCGGCGATACCGCGACTGTGGTGAAGCTCCACGGCGAGGGTGCCGTCAAGCGCAGAATCATGGACATGGGCATTACCAAGGGCGTGTCGGTCTTTGTGCGGAAGGTGGCTCCCCTGGGCGACCCCATTGAGGTCAACGTCCGTGGCTATGAGCTGTCCATCCGGAAGGCAGATGCCGAAATGATCGAGATCCAGTAAGATCCCGGTAATACATAGGGATACAAGCCCAGATTTTGATTATGTGTTAGCCATAGCTAACGGAAGGAGCGTATCATGGATATCAGAATTGCCCTTGCGGGCAACCCCAACAGCGGCAAAACCACACTGTTCAATGCCCTCACCGGTTCCAACCAGTTCGTGGGCAACTGGCCCGGCGTTACGGTGGAGAAGAAGGAAGGCAAGCTGAAAAAGCATACCGATGTGACCATCACCGACCTGCCCGGCATTTATTCCCTGTCTCCGTACACCATGGAGGAAGTGGTGGCTCGGAACTACCTGATCGAGGAGCGTCCCGACGCCATCCTGAACATCATCGACGGCACCAACCTGGAGCGGAACCTGTACCTGACCACCCAGCTGACCGAGCTGGGCATCCCCGTGGTCATCGCCATCAACATGATGGACATTGTCCGCAAGAACGGCGACAAAATCAATATTGATGAGCTGTCCCAGGCACTGGGCTGCAAGGTCATGGAGATTTCCGCTCTGAAGGGCGACGGCGTGATGGCCGCTGCCGAGGCGGCTATCGACGCGGCCAGGAACGGCAAGACCGTTCCCATGCACACCTTCTCCGGCCCTGTGGAGCACGCCATTGCCCACATCGAGGAGGCTACGGTGCACGATCAGCCCGAGGAGCAGCAGCGCTGGTACGCCATCAAGATTTTCGAGCGGGACGACAAGGTCATGCAGAAGCTGGGTCTGACCAAGGAGACCATGGCTCACATCGAGACTGACATCGAGGCTGCCGAGAAGGAGCTGGACGACGATGCCGAAAGCATCATCACCAACGAGCGTTACGTTTACATCGGCGAGGTCATCAAGCGCTGCTACAAGAAGCACTCCGCCGGAAAGCTGACCACCTCTGACAAGATCGATAAGGTCGTGACCAACCGGTGGCTGGGTCTTCCCATCTTCGCGGTCATCATGTTCCTGGTTTACTACATTTCCATGGTGGGCGTGGGCGCTGCCGCCACCGACTGGGCAAACGACGGCCTGTTCGGCGACGGCTGGCACCTGCTCGGCATCGGTTCCTCCGCTTACAATGACGCTGCCGACGAGTACAGCGCGGCTTCTCTGATCGTGGACGGCTATGATGCCTACGTCGAAGAGAACGGCCAGGCTCCCACCGGCGACTTCCCCTACGAGGTCGAGGACGAGGAGACCCTGGAGATCACCACCGAGACCGCTTCTCTTGCGGACTATAAGGCCGCTGTGGCGACCCTGGAGAGCTACGGGGAAGAGCCTGACCCGGCGAACTACGGTGTGTGGGTACCCGGCATTCCCGTTCTCATCGGCAATCTGCTGGAGCAGGCCAACGTGGCCGACTGGCTCAGCGGTCTGATTCTGGACGGCATTGTGGCCGGTGTGGGCGCGGTTCTGGGCTTCGTGCCTCAGATGCTGGTGCTGTTCCTGCTGCTGGCAATTCTGGAAGCCTGCGGCTACATGGCCCGTATTGCCTTCGTTCTGGACCGTATCTTCCGGAAGTTCGGTCTGTCCGGTAAGTCCTTCATCCCCATGCTGGTGGGTACCGGCTGCGGCGTGCCCGGTATCATGGCCTCCCGTACCATCGAGAACGAGCGTGACCGCCGGATGACCATCATGACCACCACCTTTATCCCCTGCGGCGCGAAGGTTCCCTTCATCGCCATGATCGCCGGCGCACTGTTCGGCGGCAGCGCCTGGGTGGCTACCTCCGCTTACTTCATCGGTATGGCCGCCATCATTGTCTCCGGCATTATGCTGAAGAAGACCAAGATGTTCGCCGGTGAGCCCGCTCCCTTCGTTATGGAGCTGCCCGCCTACCATATGCCCACCGTAGTTAACGTTCTGCGCAGCATGTGGGAGCGTGGCTGGAGCTTCATCAAGAAGGCCGGCACCATCATCCTGCTGTCCACCATCTTCGTCTGGTTCACCACCTACTTCGGCTTCGTGGACGGCACCTTCCGGATGCTGAGCGAGGAGGAAATCGACTACTCCATCCTGGCCAAGATCGGCAGCCTGATCTCCTGGATCTTCATTCCCCTGGGCTGGGGCAACTGGCAGGCCGCTGTGGCTTCCATCACCGGCCTGGTTGCCAAGGAGAACATCGTCGGCACCCTGGGTATCCTGTACGGCGGCGGCGACGGCACCGTGTATCAGAACCTGGCTACTGCCTTCAACAGCATTACCGGTTACTCCTTCCTGGTGTTCAACCTGCTGTGCGCCCCCTGCTTCGCGGCCATCGGCGCCATCAAGCGGGAAATGAACAACGCCAAGTGGACCTGGTTCGCCATTGGCTATCAGTGCGGCTTTGCCTACCTGATCGCCCTGATGATCAACCAGTTCGGCAGCCTGTTCATGGGGAATGCCAACGTGATCGGCCTGATCTTCGCTTTGGCCGCTCTGGCGGGAATGCTCTACATGCTCTTCAAGCCCTACAAGGAAGCCACCAAGCTGTCCAAGGTTTAAGATTCCGAATTCCGGAGCCGGGCACTCTGCCCGGCTCCAAAGACTGTCGAAAAACCATGTCATTGCGAGGCAGTGCGCACACTGCCGTGGCAATCCCCCCTAATTTTCAAACATTTTAGATCCTAAACCAGTGGCTTTTACTTCTATCCGGGGGATTCCAACACCACTATGCGATATATTACGGTATGATTGCCACTGGCAATCATCACTATTTTAATTCGCTGCGCGGAGCACCACTGGTTCGGAATGACAACGTATATTGGGGGCTTTTTTGACACGCTGCGGAGCCGGGCACTCTGCCCGGCTCCAAAGCCGATTCTTTTGAAATGGAGTGATTTTTATGCTGCAATGGATTTGCGAGAATATCGGTACAATTGTTGTTGGCCTTGTTCTTCTGGCAGTGGTTATCCTGGTTGTCCGCATCATGATGCGGGATAAAAAGCAGGGAAAGTCCTCCTGCGGCGGCAACTGCGCCAGCTGCGGCGCCTGCGGCTGCTGCCATAACAAGGGATAGCAGGTATTTCCCAAAACGGAAAAGTCCCTCCGGCGAAACGCCGGAGGGACTGTCAGTCTGTCAAAGAATCCCTGCTTTCAGCAAGCGAAAGCAGGGATTCTTCTGTAAGTTGTTGGGAAATGAACAA
>CAKTXO010000181.1 GCA_934630985.1 uncultured Oscillospiraceae bacterium
AAGGTCAGCTACCGGGCGGAAAAGCACAATCCCAGCTATCATCCCGGCCGCTGCGCCGAGCTCAGCGTGGACGGCGTGGACGTAGGCGTTATGGGTCAGGTGCATCCCCTGGTTGCCAAGAACTACGGCATTGACTCGGACGTTTACTGCGCGGAGATCAATTTCACGAAGCTCATGGAATACCTTCTGCCCGATCCCACCTATACCCCCCTGCCCAAGTACCCCGCCGTCACCCGTGACCTGGCTCTCATCTGCGACGAGGCCGTCACCGTGGCTCAGGCTGAGGATGTGATCACCGCCGCTGCCGGTAAGCTTTTGCAGGGTGTGAAGCTCTTCGACATCTACCGTGGCGTAGGCGTACCCGAGGGCAAGAAGAGCATGGCCTTCTCTCTGGAGCTTCGTGCCGACGACCGGACCCTGACGGATACGGATTCCGAGGCCGTGGTGGCCAAGGTGCTGGCCAGCCTGAAGGAGAAGCTGGACGCCACCCTCCGGGGCTAAAAATTCACAGTAAGTTCCCATTTGAGGCCTTTACACCGACCGTTCTTTCGGGTATAATAGCTTTATTCTATTTCAGAGGAGCTGAGTATGATGACCGAACAGGATACCCAGAAATTCACAGTGCCAAGTGACGACCGGGAGAGTATGCGCAGGATTCTTCGGGATGTCTACGAGGCTCTGACGGAAAAGGGCTATAACCCCGTCAACCAGATCGTGGGCTACCTTCTCACCGAAGACCCCACCTATATCACCAATTACAACAACGCCCGGAGCATGATCTGCAAGATCGACCGGGATGAGCTGATGCAGGTTCTCGTCCGCGAGTACCTCTTCGAGCGTAATTGAACCAAAGCCAAGAGGCTTTTGCTTTGGCAAAGGCCTCTTGTTTTGTACCTTGAAAACTTCATAGACTTCCTTTGTTTGGCATTCTTTTCCCGGAATCGGTTATGTAAACTTCCGGATTCCGGCGGATTTGGCACTTTTTTCTTGACATTTTTGTAACGATGTGTTACAATTCGATTACATTTTTAAGGAGGTATTTTTCATGGCTGAAGAAAACGCGGTTCTCATGTACAAAGGTCGGCCGCTGATGCGCAAGGACAACATGATTTATTACGGCTCCATGGCGGACAGCCATATCGTCATGCTTCAGATTCTGGACAGCAAGAAGGTTGGCGACATGGACGTTGCCACCCGGGTGGCCGTTCAGCTGCAGCTGACCGATCCTGCGGCAAGAAGCCGGGATCGTGTGGTAAAAAAGAGCGAAAAAGACGGCCTGTACGCTGCCCTGGACGTGGGCTGTGTCTGGCTGGAGCGGGCTCTGGCCGGTAAATAAAAGAATTTGGGGAGCTTCTGCTCCCCTTCTCCACGCCCATATGGGTCAATCCCTTCCTGACGGAGGAAATCTATGAAGTTAAACCGCAATCTTCTCGCCGCCCTGCTGGCACTGGTTCTGCTGCTGGGCGCGATTCCGATGAAAGCATCCGCTGCCGGAACCACGGTCTTGGGCATCGGATTTGTAAACGCTTCTTCTTTGAAGCTGCGCTCCGCAGCCAACACCCAGGCTCCCGTTCTGGCTACCGCCGCTAAGGGCGAATGTGTCACCGTTCTAGCCAAGGTCGGCGACTGGTACCAGGTCAACTACAATCTGCAAACCGGCTACATGTTCGCCCAGTATCTCGCCGTCAGCTCCAAGGAAAACGCGGAGTTGGGCAACGGTCTGGTGACCGGCAGCGGCGTGAATCTGCGCTCCGGCCCTTCCACCGCCGCTTCTTCCCTGGCGGTTGCCGGGAAAGGCGAAAGCTGCTATATCATCGGCGTAAACGAAGGCTGGTACAAGGTAATCTATCAGAACACAATCGCGTACATCCGCAGCGACTACCTTGAACTTACCGAAATTCCCTATGAAAATCCGGCATCGGCCAAGTCTCCCCAGTATTTCCGGGGCGGTAAGGCAATCGGAAGCCTGCCTGTCCAGTCCCAAAAGATTCCCAGCTCTGCCAGTGCCCTTCCCACAGGTGTCACCGGCGCCCAGATTCTGGCGGAGGCTCAGAAATACATCGGCTGTCCCTATCGAGCCGGGGGCAGTTCCCCCAGTGGCTTTGATTGCGCGGGGCTTGTATACTATGTCCTGAACCAGCTGGGGCTTGCTCCCTACCGCTCCCCTGCCGATCAGTATAAAATGGGTACGCCGGTGGGCAAGTCCTCCCTGACGCCTGGGGATCTGGTTTTCTTCCGGCTGACCTCCGGCGGCTCCATTTCCCATGTGGGCATTTACGCCGGGAACGGCCAGTTCCTTCACGCCCCCAATTCCCGAAGCCCGGTTTCCTATTCTTCCCTGACGGAAAGCTATTGGGCGGAACACTACTACGGCGCCTGCCGCCTTGCATCATCCTGATATCTCGGGATCCTTGCAAAATCTATCCATAGAATCTGTAGGGGCGACGATTCGTCGCCCGCGGGCGGCCAATGACCGCCCCTACATCCATAGGATGCAGAATGATACAAAATTATGGGCTGTTGCAGCATTTTGCAGCAGCCCATTTTCTTTTTGCATGAAATTGCCATTTCCGCGCATACTAGGGAAAATCAAAGCAAGTTGGTGGATTGTATGACGGATTACAAACGCGGACGGCAGAGCTTTCTTCTGCCTCAGCCGGTGACCATCACCGCCTGGGCCAGCGTAGCCGGAAAAAAGGAAGTGGAAGGCCCCCTCTCGCACACCTTTGACGTAAAATGCCGGGATACCTTTTTCGGTCAGAAAACCTGGGAACAGGCGGAAAAGCAGATGCAGCAGCTGGCTCTGCGGAAACTGGCGGACAAGGCAGGGCTTACCCTTTCGGACTTCGGAGCGGTGTTTTCCGGGGATTTGCTGAACCAGTGCATCGGTTCCTCCTTTACCCTGCGAAATACCGGCGTGCCCCACCTGGGGCTCTACGGTGCCTGCTCCACCATGGCTGAAGGTCTTCTGCTTGCCTCCATGACCGTAGGCGGCGGCTTTTCCGACCGGGTGGTAGCCATGACCTCTTCCCACTTTGCCTCCTGCGAGCGGCAGTACCGGTTTCCTCTGGGCTACGGCGGTCAGCGAACCCCCACCTCCCAGTGGACGGTCACCGGTTCCGGTGCGGCCCTGCTGTGCCGCCAGGGCAAGGGGCCGGCGATCACCGCCTGCACCATGGGAACGGTGACGGATTTAGGCGTGAAGGATGCCAACAATATGGGCTGTGCCATGGCTCCGGCGGCTCTTTCCACCATCAAAGCCCATTTTGCCGATCTGCACACCGACCCGGAGGACTTCGACCGGATTGTCACCGGCGACCTGGGGCAAGTGGGTATGGAGGCTCTGCTGGAGCTTGCCCGGCTGGAAGGGCTGTCCCTGGGCGGCAAGCTCATGGACTGCGGGACCACCGTATTCGACAACCATGCCCAGGATGTCCATTCCGGCGGCTCCGGCTGCGGATGCAGTGCCATCACCCTATGCGGATATCTTCTGGATCAGCTGAATTCCGGCAAGTGGAAGCGGATTCTGTTCTGCGGCACCGGTGCGCTGCTGTCTCCCACCTCCACCCAGCAGGGGCTTCCCATTCCCGGCGTGTGCCACGCCGTTTCTATCTCAGGAGGACG
>CAKTXO010000182.1 GCA_934630985.1 uncultured Oscillospiraceae bacterium
AACAGTATCACCACACAATTCGAGGAATTGTGTGGTGATTTTTGTTTTCAAAGAAGGACTTTGAACAGAGGGTAATACGCATTGCCTAAAAGTGAAAGAGAGTTCTTTTTACCCTACCCCTTCATAAAGGTTTCGGTGCTGGTCCCTCCGGGGGCAATGTTCTTGTTTCGGCAAGAACATTGAGAAGAAGCCGACTTAAGGGGCGCTGCCGAACAGCCGCCCCCTTAAGAATCCCCCGGCCGCTCCGCCGATAGCGCGTCAGAATCTTTCGGGTTGCTATGGGGGTGTATCGGAAGTTCTTGGATATTGGCTACTGCCCTTATCTATCCCAGCTGGTTTTCCGGTCTGCCTCTGTGATGGGACGGAGAACATGGCAGGGATTGCCCACTGCAACGCAGTTGCTGGGAATGTCCTTGACCACAACGCTTCCGCCGCCGATGACCACATTGCTTCCGATGGAAACGCCGGGCATGACCTGAACCCCCGCACCGATCCATACATTGTCGCCAACCGTAATGGGATAGGCATATTCTAGCCCACGGTTCCGGCGTTCAAAATCGATGGGATGTCCGGCGGTATGAAAGCCGCAGTCCGGCCCAATGAACACGTTGTCCCCAAAGGTCACCTTGGCTCCATCCAGAATCACCAGGTTGTGATTGGCGTAGAAATTTTCGCCCAGCTCGATATTGTAGCCGTAATCGCACCAGAAGGGAGCCGTAAGAATAAAATTCTCTCCGGTTTTCCCCAGAAGCTTCTTCAGGACTTCCCGCTGACCTGACCTGTCTGAGGGGCGAAGCTGGTTGTATTGATGGCAAAGATCTTTCGCTTTGTCTCTTTCCTCCAGCAGAGTCTGGTCGTAGTTTGCGTCATAGAGCATCTGAGCGCGCATTTTTTCTTTCTCTGTCACCGTTCTCATTCCCTCCCGCAAAGGCCCTTACAGATTCTTCAGTACTTCCAGCAGGAAGCGCCAGGTGCGCTGAACGGAAGCAATGTCCATCCGCTCCCGGCTGGTGTGGATATCCAGCAGATCCGGCCCTATAGAAACGCAGTCCAGTCCCGGCAGCCGCTGGCTGAATATACCGCACTCCAGTCCCGCGTGAATGGCCTCCACTCGAGGCTCGGAGCCGAACATTTCCCGGAAAATGGGCACCATGATGTCCCGGAGGGGGGATTCCTTCCGGTACTCCCAGGCAGGGTACTCCCCATCCTGGCTGTAGGTGCCTTCCAGCATTTCCGCCAGTCGGCGAAGCTGCTCCAGCAGCTCCATCTTCTGCGCATTTACGCTGCTGCGGACGGAAATGGTGGCACTGAACCGATCGCCCAGCTTGGCAATGCCCAGGTTCAGGCTGGTCTGCACCAGGCCTTCTATGTCCCGGCTCCACTCCCGCACCCCGTTGGGGGCGGAGCACAAGAGGCTAATGACCCTGGCGGTGGACTCGGTGGTCAGGCTGTTGCCTCCCAGGGCATCCACGTCAAAGGCTTGAATGAGCGCCTCCGGCTCGTCATATTCCGCCCGGATCTCCTCCTGGAGGGTCTGGGCAATCTCGTTGATCCGCTCCAGGTGAATACCCATGGCCACCAGGTTGGCCTGACAGGAACGGGGAATGGCATTGCTCTTGGAGCCGCCGGAGAAGGAGGTCAGGCACAGAGGCATGAGCTTCTGGATCCGGCTCATAAACTCGCCCATGACCTTGTTGGCGTTGGCTCGCTTCCGGTGAATGTCCGCTCCGGAGTGGCCGCCCTGAAGGCCGTCCACGCTAAGCCGGATGCAGGGGCCGTAAACTGCCCGCCGCTCCACGGGCAGGGTGATGGTGGCAGTGCAGCCGCCGGCGCAGGAAACGGTGAAAATACCCTCGGCCTCGGAATCCAGGTTGATCATGGTTCTGCCCTGAAGCACGGACATGTCCAGAGCGTCCGCGCCCAGGCAGCCAATTTCCTCCTCAGTGGTGCATACCAGCTCCACAGGCGGATGGGGAATGGTTGGGTCTGCCAGCAGCGCCAAGCCCATGGCAATGGCGATGCCATCGTCGCCGCCCAGGGTGGTGCCCTTGGCGAAAACGAACCGATCGTCGTGGGTCACATCCAGTCCCTCCGACGCCATGTCAATGGGGCAGTCCCCATCCTTCTCGCAGACCATGTCCAGATGCCCCTGCAAAATCACGGGCGGATGGTTTTCCAGGCCGCAGGTGCCGGGGCCATAGACAATCACGTTGTTCATTTCATCCTGAACATACCGCAGGCCATGGGACTTGGCAAAGTCCACCACAAAGTCCGACAGAGCCTTTGTATTCCGGGAGCCATGGGGAATGGCACAGATTTCCTCAAAATAACCGAAAACAGACCCGGGCTCCAAACCCGCTAATTTCTTCGCTTCCATAATTCTCGCTCCTTTTCTTTTACTTCACAGCTCTATCCTATCACAGGATTATGAATAAGTCTACCGAAAATCCGAAAGGGCTTTGGACGGCTTTTCGTCAAAGGCTGCCGAAGGCTCAGGGAGCCAGCAGAAATGCCTTCAATTTGTCCAAATCGTTGTTGAGAATCAGCTCGTCCGGCATACCGATCTCTTCCAGCAGAGCCTGCGCCATGGTAAAATCTCCCACATAGGAGGGGTCATGAGCATCGGTGTTGATAATAATGGGCACGCCCATTTCCGCACATAGGGGCAGCATTTCATGGTAGTTCTTCCCGCAGCCCGGGCGAAGCTTAGGCTTGCGCAGGGAGCTGTTGTTCAGCTCCAAGGCCTTGCCCAAGGCCTTGGCACCGGCAACCAGGGCAGGATAATCCACCGGGTAGGTATCGCAGTCCGGATGGGAGATGAACTTCACCTTGCCGATGGCCAGACAGGACAGAATGTTGTCCGTATTCTTCACCTTGCCCGCATCCTCATAGCACAGACCGTGAATGCCCGCAATGGCGTAGTCCAGGCATTTCAGGTGCCGGGTGTCCAGATCCACGGTGCCGTCATTCAGCACGTTCACCTCGCTGCCGTAGAGCATTTCCACGCCGTACAGCTCCCGGGGGGCATCGATCAGGTTCCGGAAGTAGATGGGCTCCACCGTACCGGGGATGCCGGGGCCGTGTTCGGTGACGCCGATGGCCAGCAGCTTTTTCTCCGAGGCGGCAAAAGCCAGCTCCCGGATGGTGCCGAAGGCATGACCGCTCATGACGGAGTGCATATGTAAATCCGCAATCAATGGTTTCATAAATATCTGTCCTCTCTCAGAAAACGTGGAATAGAATTCATCTGGGAAGCTCTGAGGAAATCGGCAAGAGCTGGGAGCGAGAGATTTTTCGCTAGCCGAAGGTTCCGGAAGCGGAGGAATACTTTGTGTACCCGCAAGGGGTATGCCGCATCCGTAAGCCAGCTTGCGCTGGCAACGGCTGCGCTATATTTCCCGCTTTCGGAACCGCACGGATAGCGGAAAAGATCCGCTATCCAGCCGCAGACGATTTTCTCAGAGTTTCCTTTAAAAAGTAAAAGACCACGGAAATGCTTCCGTGGTCTTGTCGGCAGTTCATTATACCAGGCTCAGAGCCAGGGTCAGCAGAACCCACACCAGAGCGATCCACTTGGTCAAGGACGCCAGCTTGGCATCCAG
>CAKTXO010000183.1 GCA_934630985.1 uncultured Oscillospiraceae bacterium
TAAAAACAACCCCTTGGAGGTAGCGTCATGCCCAGAACCAGCAACAAAGCGGATATGATAATGGATTATGTCAACCATTTCATTCAGGAGAACGGCTTCTCCCCCTCCGTCCGGGAAATCGGCGAGGCGGTGGGTCTGCGCTCCACCGCTTCCGTCAGCTATCATTTGCAGGCTTTGCAGCAGAAGGGGCTTCTTCAGTCCACCGGGGTCAAGGGGCGCAAGCGGGCTCTGGTCACCGGTGCCCGGCAGGGTCAGATTCCCGTCATCGGCGTGGTCACCGCCGGCCTTCCCATTCTGGCGGTGGAAAATCAGGAGGGTACTCTGCCCTGGCCTGACCCGGAGTGCTTTGCCCTTCGGGTTCGGGGCGACAGTATGATCAATGCCGGCATTCTGGAAGGGGACAAGGTGGTGGTGCGCCCCCAATCCACTGCGGACAACGGTCAGATCGTGGTAGCGCGCATTGAGGACGAGGCCACCGTCAAGCGGCTTCTGCGCAGGAACGGTCAGGTCTGGCTCATGCCGGAAAACGATGCCTACTCCCCCATCGACGGCACCTATGCCCAGATCATCGGCGTAGTCAAAGGCGTGGTGCGGGAGTACTGAGCGTCAGTGGAAAACACTTGTCCGCAAGTCCCGGAAAAATTTTTGAAAAAAGTTCTTGACAAACAGTTTGACTTGGTGTATAAAGGAAACAACTTCAAAACAGCAAACCACAGACGCGGAAGTAAAGCTGCAAGCGCATCCACAGAGAGTTTCCCACAGCTGAGAGGGAAGCGAGAAGCGGGGCAGCAAATGGGCCGCCGAGGGCAGAGGGAAAGAGCGTGGGCTTGAGTATCTTCTGACGCATTGCCAGCGTTACTGGGCAGGCGGCGTGTTGGCGCCGGTCGAGCGGTCGGTTTACCGGCAAACAAGGTGGTACCGCAGAAATTGTATTTTCTGTCCTTGTTCCCTTCGGGGAACAAGGACTTTTTTTATTCTTGGGAAACGCAAAATTCGCTGTCGGTGCTTGCCGATGGAATCAGAGCTTCCCAGTAAGGAGTGGCACATATGTTAAAAAAGCTACCGGGGAGACGATGGTGATCTTGGACTGACCATCCAATGAAAAAACACATCCACCATCATTTTTGAACTTGAAAAGGAGTATTCTTATGAAAAAGATCACTGCTATCGTTTCTTCCCTGATTCTGTCCGCCTCCCTGCTGGTTGGCTGCGGCGCTTCCTCCGCTCCCGCCCCCACCACTGCCCCTGCCACTGCTCCCGCGGCCACCGTCGCCGCCGAGACTGCCGCCGAAACCACCGAAGTCAAGAGCTACTCCGTAGCCATCGTTCAGCAGCTGTCCCACTCCTCCCTGGATGAAATTCACGAGGCCATCTCCGCCGAGCTGAAGGCCAGAGCCGAGGCCGCCGGTGTGGAGCTGACCATCTCCGACTACAACGGTCAGAACGACACCACCATGCTGGGTCAGATCGGTGCCCAGGCTCTGGATGACAAGGTGGACATGATCATCCCCATCGCAACGCTCGCCGCCCAGACCATGGTCACCGCCGCCGAGGGCACCGGCACCCCCATCGTCTACGCCGCCTGCTCCGACCCCGAAACCGCGGGCCTCACCGGTCTGGATAACGTTACCGGCACCTCCGACGCTCTGAACACCCCCTTCATCCTGGACATGATGCTGGCCGTCAACCCCGACATCAAGACCGTGGGTCTTCTGTTCAGCAACTCCGAGGATAACTCCATCACCCCCATTGCCGAGGCCAAGAAATATCTGGACGAGAAGGGCATTGCCTATCTGGAAAAGACCGGCAACACCACCGATGAGATCGTCGCCGCTGCCGCTTCCCTGGTTGGCCGGGTAGACGCCGTGTTCACCCCCACCGACAACCGGGTCATGGACGCAGAGGTCGCCGTAGCCGAGATTCTCAATGAGGCCGGTATCCCCCACTACACCGGTGCTGACTCCTTCGTTCAGTCCGGCGCCTTCACCACCTGCGGCGTCAACTACACCGAGCTGGGCAAGTACACCGCCGATATGGCCTTCGACATCCTGGAAGGCGGCGCCGTTCCCGAGTTCCATGTGATGGACGGCGGCATCATCACCGTGAACACCGATACCGCCAAGGCGCTGAACATCGACTACAGCGTGTTCTCCACCATGGCAAACACCGTCACCGAAGTGACCACCGCAAAATAAGAAATAACAAGTTTTCTTCCGGGCGCAGGCGGGATTTTCCCCGCCTGCTTCCGGCCGTTTTCTACATTATATATTATATGTATTGCAGCACCGTTTTCCCGCGTCTTCCATATTCCATGAAGGAGTGATTCCATGATTTCTTCCGCCATTGTATTCAGCGCGCTGGAGCTGGGCTTTGTCTACGCTCTGGTTGCCCTGGCTCTGTTTCTCAGCTTCCGGGTGCTGAACATCGCCGATATGACCACCGACGGCGCCTTCACCCTGGGCTGCGCCGTGTCCGCCACCTTTGCCGTGGCCGGTCATCCCCTGCTGGGCATTCCCGCCGCCATGCTGGCCGGTGCCTGTGCCGGCGGCGTCACCGCCTTTTTGCAGACCAAGCTGAATATTCCCTCCATTCTGGCGGGCATCATCACCAACACCGGTCTGTACACCGTGAATCTGGCGGTCATGGGCTTCTCCTCCAACGTGAACATGATGCGCGCCGACACCCTGTTCTCCCTGCTCCAGCCTGTCTTAGGCAAAACCTTCGGGAAGATCATCCCCGTAGCTCTCATTGCCCTGCTGACAGGGCTTCTGCTGGCTCTGTTCCTAAAGACCCGGATCGGCCTTTCCATCCGGGCCACCGGCGACAATCCGGACATGGTTCGTGCCTCCTCCATCAACACGGGCTTCACCGTTACCGTTGGCCTGTGCATCTCCAATTCTCTGACCGCCCTGTCCGGGGCGGTGCTGGCTCAATATCAGAAAACCGCCGACATCAACCTGGGCACCGGCATGGTCATCATTGGCCTTGCCTCCCTGATTATCGGCGAGACTCTGATGCCCAAGGGCAAGACCTGGGTGAAAATCCTGGGTGCCATCGCCGGTTCCGTGGTCTACCGGTTCATCATCGCCATCGCCCTGCGGCTGGATCTGCCCAGTGAGTGTCTGAAGCTGATTTCCGCCGTCATCGTGGCGCTGGCCATCGGTCTGCCCGCCATCCAGGCCGGTCTCAAGCCCAAAACCAGCCAGGGAGGAAAGTAATATGCTGAAAATCTCAAACATTTCCAAAACCTTCAACCCGGGCACCATCAACGAAAAGAAGGCTCTGACCAACCTGAGCCTGCACCTTGCGAAGGGCGATTTCGTCACCATTCTCGGCTCCAACGGTGCGGGCAAGTCCACCCTCTTCAACGCCATCGCCGGAACCTTCCCGGTGGATCGGGGCACCATCACGCTGGACGGGAAGAACATCACCAGCCTACCGGACTACAAGCGCAGCAAGTTCATCGGGCGCATGTTCCAGGATCCGCTGAAGGGCACCGCCCCCACCATGACCATCGAGGAAAATCTGGCCCTTGCCTATATGCGGGCCAGCTCCGGCACCAACCCCTTCTCCGTGATCTCCAAAGCCGA
>CAKTXO010000184.1 GCA_934630985.1 uncultured Oscillospiraceae bacterium
CTTACTTGAGACCGGCCTGCTCCAGCAGAGCGGGAATCTTGGACTCCCAGCCCAGGCTCATGATGTGCACGCCCTGGCAGTAGGGCTTGCACTCCCGGATGATCCGGGCGGCGATCTCCACGCCGGTGATACCGGCCTTGGTCTTCTCCTTGTCCGCCTGAAGCTCCTCAATGAGAGCATCGGGGATATGGACACCGGCCACGTTCTTGTTCATGAACTTGCACATACCGGCAGACTTAGGAATGATGATGCCCACCTGCACGGGCTTGCCAAACTGCTTGGCGGCTTCCATGAACTTGATGAACTTTTCAGGCTCGAAGACGGCCTGAGTCTGGAAATACTGGGCACCGGCGGCAACCTTGCGCTCCATCTTGACGAGCTGTGCGTCCACGGAGTCAGAGCAGGGGGACACAACCGCACCCTTGGCAAACTTGGGAGGCTCGCCTACCAGGTCGTTGCCGCCTAAGTCCTTGCCGGTTTCCAGAAGGCTGGCGGTATGCAGCAGGGACACGGAGTCCAGATCAAAGACAGGCTTGGCCTGAGGATGGTCGCCCATCTTGGTGTGGTCGCCGGTCAGGCACAGAATGTTGTCAATGCCCAGCATGGCGGCACTCAGCAGATCGGACTGGAGAGCGATCCGGTTCCGATCCCGGCAGGTCAGCTGGAAGATGGGATTCAGGCCCGCATCCTTCAGCACCTTGCAGGTTGCCAGAGAGCCCAGACGCATAACAGAGGACTGGTTATCGGTGACGTTTACGAAGTGGACACCGGACAGATACTCCTTGGCCTCTTCCACCATGCCGTCAATATGAATTCCTTTGGGAGGGCCGACCTCGGCAGTAACTACAAATTCACCGTTATCAAACAGTTCCGTAATTCTCATAATTCTATTCGCTCCTAATTTATTCAGATTCTTTGACGGCCTTAGTGGCCTCATCGGTATTGAAGTCATGCAGCTGCGTGGGGCACTTGAGCACGTCCAGGCGACCCTGGGCCTTCAGGCGCTGAATGATCCGCTCCCAGCCGCAGTCCATGTCGGGGCAAACCTCGCACTTGCCGTTCTTGGTGCCGCCGCAGGGGCCGTTCACCAGGCTCTTAGAGCAGGCGGTGATGGGGCAGATGCCGCCGGTCAGGTTCAGGAAGCACTGGCCGCACTGGCCGCAGTCCACTTCCAGCGGGGTCACGCCCTGGAAGCCGGGCAGCTCGATGGTATCGCAGCAGGCGTAAACAGGCTTATCCTCCAGCACGCCGGAGATGGTCTGCACGCCTACGCCGCAGGAGAACACCAGCACCGCATCGGCCTGCTCGATCTTATCCAGCACGCCGCGCAGACGCAGAGCCAGCTCGTCGGGATTGCACACATAGTCGGTGGTGAGAATGCCCACGACCTTGCCCTCAGCCTGAAGCTTCTTCTGCAGGGTCTTGGCCTCCTCTTCCGGGAAGCCCACTTCCTTACAGCCGTGGCAGTTGATGATGAATACCTTGCCGGACGCCAGGGAGCCGATAACCTCTTCGGATTTCAGTTTTGTCATTAACATACGTCTTCGTCCCCCTTACTTCTTCTTCAGCAAGGGCATAACCAAGCCCTTTGCGGCATTGATCTTGGAAACCAGAGGAATCTTGGAAGAGCAGATGTACTCGCAGCACTTGCAGGAGAAGCAGTCCATGACGTTCAACTTCAGCAGGCCTTCCGCATCGCCCAGCTGACCCAGCTTGTAGATTTCCAGAGGCTGAAGCTCCATGGGGCACACGTCCACGCAGCGGCCGCACTTGATGCACTCTTTTTCCTCGGTGTGGTCGGCGGCAATGGCGATAATGCCGTTGGAGCCCTTGATAATGGGCACATTGGTGTCCTTGATGGGAGCGCCCATCATGGGGCCGCCCATCTTCAGCACCACGTCGGAGCCTGTAACACCGCCGCAGTGGTCGATGATCTCCTGGACATTGGTGCCCAGCTTGACAATGTAGTTGCCGGGATTCTTGATGTATTCGCCGGTGACGGAGACCACACGCTCCACCAGGGGAAGTCCCTTCTGGATGGCATCGGAGATGGCCTTGGCGGTGGAGGTGTTGGACACCACGCAGCCCACATCGGCAGGCAGCTTACCGCTGGGAACCTGACGACCCATGACCTTCTTGATGAGCATCTTCTCAGCGCCCTCGGGGTACTGGGTCTTGGCGGCCACCACCCGGATATTGTCGTAGGGCTTGACCTTCTCTTCCATCAGAGCCACCGCATCGGGCTTGTTGTCCTCGATGAGAATCACGCCCTCGGGAGCGGCCACGGCCTTCATCATTGCCCGCAGGCCATAGACGATGTCGTCAGCAAACTCCAACAGAACCCGATGGTCAGCGGTCAGGTAAGGCTCGCACTCGGAGCCGTTGATGAGCACGGCGTCGATGGGCTTGCCGGGCTTCAGCTTGACATAGGTGGGGAAGGTTGCGCCGCCCATACCGACGATGCCCTTCTCCTTGACGATCTCCACGATCTCGTCGGGAGTCAGCTCTTCCAGGGGCTTGTTGGGCTTCACGGACTCATCCAAAGTGTTCTTGCCATCGTTCTTGATGACCACGCTCATAACGCCGGGGCCCTTGTTGGGATGGGTGTGAGGCTCCACGGCGATGACGGTACCGCTGACGGAGCTATGGACGGGTGCGCTGATGAAGCCGGCCTGCTCACCGATGAGCTGGCCAACCTTCACGGTGTCACCGGCCTGAACCACGGGATTGGCAGGTGCGCCGATGTGCATGGCCAGAGGAATGATGACGGTATCCGGCTCCGGGAACTTCTGCAACGCCAGATGTTCGGTGTACTCCTTGTTCTCGGTGGGATGGACACCGCCGTAGAAGCCCTCGTACCGCTTGGCACGGGCCGCTTCCACATAGGCCTTGATCTGGTCTACGTTCACAGCAGAGTAATCCCGCAGCTGCACGGGCTGAGCCAGGAATTCCTTGGTTCTGCCCTGCTTTTCCAGGCGCTGATAAATCTTCTCCCAGGCGCAGTCCTTCTTGGGGTCAATTTCGCACTTGCCGTTCTTGGCGCCGCCGCACTGGCCGTTGACCAGACTCTTGGAGCAGTCCACGATGGGGCAGATGCCGCCGGTGACGTTCAGATAGCACTGGGCGCAGGCGCCGCAGGTCTTCTGGGTCAGAGCCATGCCGTGATGGCCGGTGTAGTTCAGGGAATTGGTTGCGGTGAATACGGGAACACTTTCCAGCTCGGCAATGGTCTGCACGCCCAGGCCGCAGGAAATCACCACCACATTCTCGGTGCCTTCCGGCACGAGACCCGCCAGCTTCTTCTCCGTCTGCACCCTATTGCAGAGGAAGTCGATTTTAGCGGTTCCGGTGATGTGCTTGCCCTGAGCCTCCGCAATTGCGGAAAACGCCCCCAGCTCAGGTTCTTCGGTCGTGTCGAACTCTTTGAAACACTTGTTGCAGGCAACCACAAACAGATTGTCCTTCCCCGCAAGCAAGTCTTCCAACTCTTCCTTGTTCTTCAACACATACTTGGTATAATCCACCAAATATCACCTTCTTATCCTTTTCTTATTCGTTTGCACGCAAACGATTAC
>CAKTXO010000185.1 GCA_934630985.1 uncultured Oscillospiraceae bacterium
GCCTCCAGCTTGCCCTCAGACACCTGCAAAATCTCCACCGCCACATTGGAGCAGTGATCCGCCGACCGCTCGAAGGCGGTGAGAAGGTCTTCCAGCACGAAGCCGTACTCCACGCTGCACCGGCCGTCCCGGAGCCGACGGATGTGCCGGGACTTGATCTCCCGCACCAGGGCATCCACCACCTGCTCCTGAGGCTCCACCTTCCGAGCCAGCTCCCGGTCAAAGCTTCGGTAGGCCTCCACCGTCCGACCCAGGATGTCGGAAACGGCTCGCTCCAGCACCTCCAGCTCCCCCTGCGCCTGCTGGGAGAAGACAATCTTCTTCTCCTCCATTTCCAGCGCCGCCTTGCCCACGTTCACCGCGTGGTCGGCGATCCGCTCCACATCGGAAATGGTGTACAGGAGGGTATTGAGAATCCGGCTGTCGGCAACGGACAGGCTTCGGCTGGACAGCTGCACAAGATAAGTGCCCAGAGCGTCCTCATAGCGGTCGGTATTGTTTTCCAGTTCCAGCACCCGATCCAGGCTCTTTCTGTCAAACTTCTGAATCAGTCCCATGGCCAGACGCATGGCCTGGGCGGAATCCTCCGCCATCCGGGTGGCAATGTCCTGGGAGCGCTGAATGGCAACCGCCGGGGTGGCCAGCAAACGCTCGTCCAGCAGCACCGGCTTCTCCTCCTGCTTGTCATCCGGCACGGACAGGGTTGCCAGCTTGACCAGCAGCCCATTCAGAGGAAGCAGCAGTGCGGTGACGCAGACGTTGAAGGAGGTGTGGATGACCGCGATGTTCATCTCGCCGCAGGTATCCCCCAGGAAATCCCAGGGATGGAACAGGCCGATTCCGTAGAACACCAGGACAAAAAGCAGGCTGCCGATGATATTGAAGTACAGGTGCACCATAGCCGCCCGCCGGGCATTCTTGTTCGCGCCGATGGCGCCCATCATCGCCGTGACACAGGTGCCGATATTCTGACCCAGGATAACCGGGATGGCGCAGCCGTAGGTCACAATGCCGGTGGCGCACAGGCTCTGCAAAATGCCCACGGAGGCAGAGGAGGACTGGATAATGGCAGTCAGCGCCGCGCCCACCAGAATTCCCACCAGCGGATTGGAGAAGGAGACCATCATCCGGACAAACCAGGCCTCGTCCTTCAGAAATTCCATGGAACCGCTCATCAGCTCCATGCCGGTCATCAGAGCCATAAAGCCCAGCAGAATCCCGCCGATGCTCTTCTTTTTCTCGGAATTGGTAAACATGTACAGCACAATGCCCACGCTGCCCAGCAGTGGAGCCAGGGTGGTCGGCTTAAACAGCTGCACAAGAAGGCCCTCTCCCTCCAGACCGCTCAGGGACAGAATCCAGGCAGTGACCGTGGTGCCCACGTTGCTGCCCATGATGACACCCACGGCCTGCTTCAGGGTCAGAATGCCGGAGTTGACGAAGCCCACCACCATCACCGTGGTGGCCGAGGAGGACTGAATCACCGCCGTCACCGCCAGACCCAGCAGAAAGCCCTTGGGCACATTGGAGCTCATCTTCGCCAGAATGGTCTGAAGCTTGCCGCCGGCGGTGCGCTCCAGGGATTGCCCCATGGTATCCATGCCGAACAGGAACAGTGCCAGACCCCCCAGCAGGGAAATCAGCTTCAAAAGATAAAAAGTCATGCTTGTCTCTCCTTATTATTGTTATTTCAGTTATTATAAGGAAGTGCCGGAAGGAATGCCATCGGTTCTATGCAAAGCTTATGTAAAGTTCCTGTAAAGTTTCTGCCCGGAAATTTCCTTCGATTTGTCTGTGCCCCGGAAATCTGCCCTGGTCTTTCGTCATTTGGGATAAAACCGTATTGAATCTTCGGCGTGCATGTGCTATAATGCACATAATCCGGCGGGGAGGCAGTCCCCGCACTGTCGGGAGGTATTCTGAATGAAGCGTATTATCACCATCGGAAGAGAATTCGGCTCCGGCGGCAGCGATCTGGGTCGCAGGCTTGCCCGGGAGCTGGGCATTCCCTACTACGACCGGGACATTATCCTGCGCACCGCCAAGGCCAGCGCCCACCTGACCCCGGAACAGGTTCGTCAGTGGGACGAGCGGGTGCCCATGGAGTTTGGCTTTACCCAGAGCCTGTTCAATTTCTACAGCCGCCCTCTGAGCGAGGAGCTGTGGAACGCCCAGGTGAAGGCCATCCGGCAGATCGCGGACAAGGAAAGCTGCGTCCTCGTAGGCCGGAACGCGGACTACATTCTCAAGGAATACGACCACTGTCTGCGGGTATTTGTCCACGCGGACAGAAGCTGGCGGCTGCTGCGGGTGCGTAAGTCCATGCCCGACACGCCCTGGGACGAACTGCAATCCGACATGGATACCGCCGACCGGGCCCGCCGAGCCTACTGCGAAAAAATGACCGGCCGAGCCTACGGAGACTGCCGGAATTATGACCTGACTCTGTGCACCAGCTCCCTGGGCTTCGAAAAAGCGTACCAATTGCTAAAGAGTGCCGCCGAAATGATGGAATAATTTGTGAGTTCCGTAGAATATGGACAATTGTCCTTCTCTCGTGTTGATTTTTACTTGGGAAAGTGGTAAAATACCGGCATGATGTTTGGTGATAAAGGTGTGATGTGTGACATTCCACAGTCTTTTTCCCGTGCATCTGCGCCGTATCCGGCGAAAATCCCATTTTTGTAAAAAACAGAGGAAAGGATGAATTGTTATGAAAAAGTTTACTGCACTGTGTCTGGCCATGGTAATGGTTCTGTCTCTGGCTGCCTGCGGCGGCTCCGCAAAGCCCGCCGAGACCCAGGCTCCCGCGGCTGCCGCCACTGAGGCTCCCGCCGCCGCTGCCACCGAGGCTCCCGCCGCTTCCGGAAAGAAGTGGGTCATCGCTTTCGACACCGTCTTCAAGCCCTTCGAGTACACCGATGCTTCCGGCAACTTCGTGGGCATTGACGTGGACATTGTCGCAGCCGTTGCCGCTGACCAGGGCTTTGACTACGAGATCAAGAGCCTGGGCTGGGACGCTGCCATTGCCGCCTGCCAGGCCGGCCAGGCTGACGGCATGATTGCCGGCGCCTCCATCACCGAGGAGCGGAAGGCCAACGGCTGGCTCTTCTCCGACGGCTACTATACCGCCACTCAGTCCATGACCGTGGCCGCCGACTCCGACATCACCGGCTTTGACGGTCTGAAGGGCAAGGACGTTGCCGTCAAGACCGGCACCCAGGGCGCTGCCTACGCCGAGAGCCTGAAGGATGAGTACGGCTTCAACCTGGTCTACTTCGAGGATTCTCCCACCATGTACCAGGCGGTTCTGGGCGGTCAGTGCGTTGCCTGCTTCGAGGACACCCCCATCATGCAGGCTACCATCAAGGATAACGGTCTGGCTCTGAAGTGCCTGGAGGATACCGCAAACGCGGGCGGCGATTATGGCTTCGCCATCTTCAACGCCGACAACCAGGAGCTGCTGGACATGTTCAACAAGGGCCTGGCCAACATCAAGGCCAACGGCACCTACGACCAGATCCTGGCTAAGTATCTGGGCTGATTC
>CAKTXO010000186.1 GCA_934630985.1 uncultured Oscillospiraceae bacterium
GCTTACTGCCTGAGCCGGTTCACGGACATCTCCATTGTCCCTCTGTTTCTCATCTGCACCAGTGTGAATCTGCTCAAATGCTTCATCGGCGCGCGGATGCTGAAAGCCGGAAAATGGATTCAGAATTTGACCGTATAGCAAAAACCGGGACACCCGCTGGGTGCCCCGGTTTTTCTTCCGTTACAGAGTGGCCGCCATGACGGCCTTGATGGTGTGCATCCGGTTTTCCGCCTCGTCGAAGACGATGGAGCGGTCGCTTTCGAATACTTCGTCAGTGACCTCCATGCAGTCGATGCCAAACTTGTCATAGATCTGCTGGCCGATGACGGTCTTCAAATCGTGGAAAGCCGGCAGACAGTGCATGAACCGGCACTGCTTCCCCGCGGCGTTCATCAGCTCCATGGTCACCCGGTAGGGAGAAAGCGCCTCGATCCGCTCCTGCCAGACGCTGTCCGGCTCGCCCATGGACACCCACACGTCGGTGTAGAGCACGTCCGCGCCCTTTACCGCCTCCATGGGGTCGGTGATGAGATCAATAACCGCCCCGGTTTCCATGGCAATGTCCCGGCAGGTTTTCACCAGAGCCGGATTGGGGAAATATTTTTCCGGGGCGCAGGCCACGAAGTGCATCCCCATTTTGGCGCAGCCAACCATGAGAGAATTGCCCATGTTGTACCGGGCATCCCCCATATATACCAGCTTTTTCCCCTTCAAAGAACCGAAATGCTCCTGAATGGTGAGAAAATCCGCCAGAATCTGAGTGGGATGGTACTCGTTGGTCAGCCCGTTCCACACGGGTACCCCCGCGTATTTGGCCAGCTCTTCTACAATATTCTGGGCGAAGCCCCGGTACTCAATGCCATCGTACATCCGACCCAGCACCCGGGCGGTGTCGGCAATGGACTCCTTCTTTCCCATCTGGGAGCCGGAGGAACCGATGTAGGTCACGCCCATGCCCAAGTCGTGACCTGCCACCTCGAAAGAGCAGCGAGTGCGGGTGGAATCCTTGGCAAACAGCAGGACAATGTTCTTGCCCTCGCAGAGCTTATGGGGAATCCCCGCCTTTTTTTCCGCCTTCAGCTTGGCGGCCAAAGCCAGCAGACCCTCAATTTCCGCCGGGGTCAGATCCAGCAGCTTCAGAAAGCTTTTACCCTTCAAATCCATCTGTTTTCCTCCTGTCAGGCCAGCTCCGCCGCCACAGCCCGGATGGTCTCTACGGCAAACTTCAAGTCCTCCATGGGAATGTTCAGGGCAGGCAGCAGCCGCACCTTATTCTTCGCGGTCAGGCACAGCACCCCCCGCTCCATGCACTTTTTCACGACCTCCGCAGCGGGAGCCACCGGCTTCACGCCGATCATCAGACCCAGGCCGGTGACGGACTCAATGCCGGGAGCGCCGGTGAGAGCCTCGAAAACATAGGCGCTCTTCTTTTGCACCTCCGCCAGGAAATCGTCAGTCAGTCTGCCGATGATGCTCACGCCGCCGGCGCAGCAAACCGGGTTGCCGCCGTAGGTGGAGCCGTGATCGCCGAAGCCCAGTACATTCTGAACCTTCTCCCCCAGCAGGCAGGCGCCGATGGGCAGACCGCCGCCCAAGCCCTTGGCCGTGGACACAATGTCCGGCTGAACGTCAAAATTCATATAGCCGTAGAGCTTGCCGGAGCGGCCGTTGCCGATCTGCACCTCGTCCATCATAAGGGGAATATCCTGCTCGTGAGCCAGCTTATTGGCCGCCGCCAGATATTCCGCCGTCAGAGGCAGCACGCCGCCCTCGCCCTGGACGACCTCCATGAGAATACCCGCCACCTTAACCTTTGCCACGCAGTCCTTTAGCGCCTGAATGTCGTTGGCGGGCACATGGACAAAGCCGGGCGTCAAGGGCTGGTACAGCTCATGGAAATGATCCTGTCCGGTTGCCGCCAGGGTGGTCAGCGTCCGGCCGTGGAAGCTGTTCTGAAGGGTCACGATGGTGTAGCAATCCGCGCCCTTCTTCTCTGCGGAATACTTTCTCGCCGCCTTGATGGCGCACTCGTTGGCCTCGGCACCGGAATTGGCGAAGAACACCTTCTTCATGCCGGTTTTCTCGCACAGGAGCTTGGCAAGCTTGGCGCAGGGCTCGGTGTAGTAGAGGTTCGAGGTGTGCTGCACCTTGTCAAGCTGCTCGATGACAGCCGCTTTCCAGGCTTCGTCGCCGTAGCCGAAGGCCGTCACGCCGATGCCGGAGCCCATGTCCACATAGGTCTTGCCCTGGGAATCTACCGCGTGGCTGCCCTTGCCGGAAACAATCTCCACGGGAAACCGCTTGTAAGTCCCGGCCACATAGGCCTTGTCCATATCCATAATGTTCATTGTCAATCCCCCATAACCATGGTGCCCGCGCCTTCGTCGGTAAGCAGCTCCATCAGAATGGAGTGGGGCACCCGTCCGTCCATAATTACCACATGCTTGACACCCTTCTCGATGGCCTCGATGCAGCAGTCCACCTTGGGAATCATCCCCCCGGAGATCACACCCTCATCGAAAAGCTTCCTGGCCTCCGACACCGTCAGAGCCGGAATCAGGGTGCTGGGATCGTCCTTGTCCCGGAGGATTCCCGCAATGTCCGTCATCATAATCAGCCGCTCGGCGTTCAGCGCGCCGGCGATGAAGGCGGCGGCGGTGTCGCCGTTGATGTTGTAGGTGTTGCCCTGGCGGTCACTGGCCACCGTGGACACCACGGGAATATAATTCTTTTCCAGAAGATCCGTAATGGGCTGGGGTCGAATCCGGGTGATTTTTCCCACATAGCCCAGAGCCTCGTCCTTCATGGCAGCCTCGATAATGCCGCCGTCAATGCCGCTGACACCCACGGCGTGACCGCCCTTCATTTGCAGAAGGTTGACAAGCGTTTTGTTGACCTTCCCCGCCAGCACCATCTGGACGATGTCCACGGTTTCCTTGTCCGTCACCCGCAGGCCGTTGACAAACTGAGCCTGCTTGCCCAGGCGTTTCATGGTTTCACTGATCTCCGGGCCACCGCCGTGAACCAGCACCACCTTGACCCCGATGAGCCACAGAAGGGTGATGTCCTCCATCACCTGCTGCTTGAGCTGCTCGTTGATCATGGCATTGCCGCCGTACTTGATGACGACGATCTTGCCGCTGTACTTCTTGATATAAGGAAGGGCCTGGGTCAGAACCTCCGCCCGCTCCCGATTGGATAGCAGATTCTCCATGGCGTTTTCCTCAGGTCCGGTAGTCGCCGTTGATTCTGACATAGTCGTAGGTCAGATCACAGCCCCAGGCAGTGGAGGCGGCATCGCCGCTGTTCAGCTCCACCAGAATTTCGATTTCCTTTTCCAGAAGCACCTGCTTTGCGATTTCCTCGGAAAAATCCAGACCCGCGCCGTCCTTGCAGACGGCCACCGTGCCCGCCGGGCTGGAGAAGGCCACGTCAACCTTGTGCACGTCCACGTCCGCCCCGCTGTAGCCGATGGCGCACAGCACCCGACCCCAGTTGGCGTCCGCGCCGAACATGGCGGCTTTCAGCAGACT
>CAKTXO010000187.1 GCA_934630985.1 uncultured Oscillospiraceae bacterium
CAAATCTACGCCTTTTGGGAGGAGCACTATGCTGCCGGAAGCTTTTTTGCAGAGAATGGAAGCCCAGCTGGGGTCGGAATACCCGGCCTTTCTGGAAAGCCTGGAACGGCCCCGGGCGGTGGCGCTCCGATTCAATCCCCTGAAAGGGGAGCGGCCGGTGCTGCCCTTTGTGGGCGCGCCGGTGCCCTGGGAGCCGGAGGGCTTCTATTACGACCCGCAGACCCGGCCGGGACTGCACGTTTACCACGAGGCAGGCGTATACTACCTACAGGAGGCCAGTGCCATGGCACCGGTGGCGCTGCTGGATCCGAAGCCTGGTGAGCGGGTCTGCGATCTGTGCGCCGCCCCCGGAGGCAAGACCACCCAGATTGCCGGACGGATGCTGGGCCGGGGCTTCCTGGTGTGCAACGAAATCAATCCCAAGCGGGCGAAAATTCTTTCCCGGAACATTGAGCGGATGGGGGTTGCCAATGCCCTGGTGACGAATGAGCACCCGGAAACCCTGGCAAGCCGCTTCCCCGGCTTCTTCGACCGGGTGCTGGTGGATGCCCCTTGCTCCGGAGAGGGCATGTTCCGCAAGGAGGAAGCCGCCGTCACCGACTGGAGCCAGGAGACGGTTCAGATGTGCGCCCGCCGCCAGCGGGAGATTCTGGACAGTGCCGCCCGGCTGGTAAGACCCGGAGGCCGACTGGTGTATTCCACCTGCACCTTCGCCCCGGAGGAGGACGAGGAAACCCTGGCGGCCTTCCTGGAAGCCCATCCGGAGTTCGCCCCGGAGCCGGTGGATGCCCCCTGGTTTGTGCCCGGAGAGAACGCCAGCTACCGGATGTGGCCCCACAAGCTGCTGGGGGAGGGGCATTTCGCCGCGGTGCTTCGGAAAACCGGGGGAGAATCGGGAGAGGTTCCGGCCTGCCCCGGGGGAAAATGCCCCAAAGCCTGGGATAGCTTTGCCATAGAGCTGGACATCACCCTGCCTGAGGGCAAGGCGGTGTCCTTCGGTCAGAGCCTGTACTGGGCACCAACGGAGCTGCCGGAGCTGAACCGGCTGAAGGTTCTGCGCCCCGGACTGGAGCTGGGCACCGAACGGAAGGGGCGGTTCGAGCCTGCCCATGCCCTGGCTCTGTGGCTGAAAACCTGCGCGGTTACGGAAAGCTTTCCTCCGGAGAGCCCGGAAATGAAGGCCTACCTCCACGGCGACGTGGTGCCCTCCGGGAAAAAGGGCTGGTGCCTGGTTCAGGCCGGGGGCTATGCCATCGGCTGGGGAAAAGGCGACGGTTCGGTTCTGAAAAACCACTATCCCAAGGGTCTGCGCCGGTAATTTCCTACCTCAGAATTAGCACTTTACAGAAATTGTGTAGTGTGCTATACTATTATAGCCCGTATGGGCGTTTTTTGAAATCATCACAAGGAGAGGGTATCCTTGGCAAGATATGAAATTCATGGCGGCAAGCCGCTGAACGGAAGCGTCCTGATCAGCGGCGCGAAAAATGCCGCGGTTGCGATTTTACCGGCGGCGCTGCTGGTCAGCGGAAAATGCCGGATTGAAAATGTGCCGGATATTTCCGATGTCCGGATTCTACTGGACATTCTGGAGGGCATGGGCGCGAAGGTGGAGCATCCGGAAACCGGCGTGGTGGAGATTGACTGCTCCGGCGTCACCTGCTCCGAGCCGGACGGCGAGCTGGTTCGGCGGATGCGTGCCAGCTACTACCTGATGGGAGCCTTGCTCGGCCGGTTCGGCAAGGCCAGAGTGGCTCTGCCCGGCGGCTGCAACTTCGCCTCCCGTCCCATTGACCAGCACATCAAGGGCTTTGAGGCCCTGGGGGCGGTGGTGGACGAAACCGAGGAGTATGTGAGCCTGGAGCCCGGCGAGGAAGGTCTGCGGGGCGGACGCATCAGCCTGGACATGGCAAGCGTAGGCGCCACCGTGAACATTATGCTGGCGGCCTCCCTGATTCCCGGACAGACCATCATCGAAACCGCCGCGAAGGAGCCCCACATTGTGGATCTGGCAAACTTCCTGAATACCATGGGGGCGCGGATCACCGGCGCGGGCACGGATACCATCAAGATCCGGGGGGTCAACTCCCTGCGGGGAGGTACCTATGCCATCATTCCCGACCAGATCGAGGCCGGGACTTACATGGCGGCAGTCACCGCCGCGGGAGGAAACGTGCTGGTTCAGAACGTGATCCCCAAGCATATGGAGTGCATCACCTCCAAGCTTCAGGAAATGGGCGCCCGGATCATCAACTATGACGATGCCATCCGGGTCATCCGTACCGGCCCGTTGCGCAAGACCACCGTGAAGACTCGACCCTATCCCGGCTTTCCCACGGATATGCAGGCTCAGGTCTGCGTGTGCATGGCGCTGGCAAACGGTGTCAGCCGCCTGACGGAGAGCGTGTATGAGACCCGGTTCTTCGGCTACTGCACGGAGCTGGAGACCATGGGAGCCAGCATCCGCATCAGTGGCAAGACCGCCACGGTTACAGGCGTGGAAAAGCTCCGGGGCGCTGAGGTTTACGCCCACGACCTGCGGGCGGGCGCGGCTCTGGTGATCGCGGGACTGGCCGCCGAGGGCACTACCTATGTGGAGCACATCCATTTCATCGAGCGGGGCTACGAGAACATCGTAGGCAAGCTCACCGCCCTGGGGGCGGACATCCGCAGAACGGAAGAATAAGGGAAAAGCCGGGTCACTGACCCGGCTTTCGCTAAAAGGAGATTCTATGAAAGAGGAATTTACCCGCACGGAAATGCTGCTGGGCACAGATGCCGTAACTACCCTGGAAAAGGCGCGGGTGGCGGTGTTCGGCCTGGGCGGGGTAGGCGGCTACACGGTGGAGGCTCTGGCCAGAGCCGGAGTGGGAAGTCTGGTGCTTGTGGACAAGGACACGGTAAGCCTTTCCAATCTGAACCGGCAGCTGCTGGCTACCCACGCCACGGTGGGAATGCTGAAAACCGAGGCCGCCAGGCTCCGGATTCTGGACATCAATCCGGACTGCCGGGTCACTGCCTATCCCATTTTCTACACCAGGGAAACGGCGGAGGATTTTGACTTTTCCGGCCTTTCCTATATTGTGGACGCCATCGACACGGTAAGCGCCAAGCTGGCTCTGATCGAGCGGGCAAAGGAGACGGGCGTCCCCATCATCTCCTGCATGGGCACGGGGAATAAGCTGGACGCCTCTGCCTTTCAGGTGGCGGACATTTCCAAAACCGCCGTGTGTCCGCTGGCGCGGGTCATGCGCCGGGAGCTGGGCAAGCGGGGCATCCGGCACCTGAAGGTGGTCTACTCCCGGGAGGAGGCCTGGAAGCCCTCTGGCTGGGAGGAGGAAGCGGCGGCGCTGGGCAAGCGGCAGATTCCCGGAAGCGTGTCCTTCGTTCCCGGCGCGGCAGGGCTGCTGCTGGCAGGCGAGGTCATCCGGGATTTGATACGATTTCCTGATTAAAATCTTAATTTTAATCAGGAAGGCATCGCCTGAAGGCGCTGCCAGTTTTGTGATTTATAAGGAA
>CAKTXO010000188.1 GCA_934630985.1 uncultured Oscillospiraceae bacterium
GCGCCGAGGCCGAGATCAAGTAAGTTATCTCCCCATGGAATGCTGTGCCGCCGCCAGAAATGGCGGCGGCTTTTCCTTTTTGTGTATACGGCTGCGGCTTTCGCCGGGGGCTCTGTGGGGGTAATGCCTCGGTTTGCCCTCATCCGTCTCGCGCTTGCGGGAGACGCGCGAGCCACCTTCCCCCAAGGGAAGGCTTATGTAAAGCGCAAACACATGGGCATTTTCCTGAAAAGTACCTATGTTTTTGCACTCTACCCGAAAGGAACCCTTTTATGGAACTCGATTCTACCCTGGCTACCATCGGCGCCGTGCTGCCGGAGCATCTGGGACAGGCCGTAAGTACGGCGGCCGCCTCCTTCATTCCGGAGGGGCTGACCGATGTAATCTGGCATGCCCAGCGTTATTTCCCCAAAGAGGTGGACGTGGTTTCCGCCGCCAAATTCATGCTGTATTTTTCGGTGATTTCCCTGATTCTCGGTATTTTGGGACGAGTCTTTCTGGGAAAACGTTCCAGCCTGAATCTGTCTGTTTCCTCCTCCATGGGCATTCTGTTCGTCTACGCTGCCACGGTGGTGATTTACACATTTCACCCCTGGAATCTGAATCTGCTGCTCACGCCCCTGCCCTTTGTCAGCTTTTCCGGGGAATACTTAATTGTGCTGCCCATTACGGATATGCAGTTTCCGGCTCTGTGCGCCCAGGCTCTGTCCCTGGTGCTGCTGGCCTTCCTGGTAAATCTGGTGGACACCTTCATTCCCAAGGGAAGCAATCTGATTCTCTGGCTGCTGCTGCGGCTGGTGACCCTGGGGGTGTGTATGGTGCTGCACCTGGCGGCGGACTGGGCCTTCCAGACCTATTTGCCCGGGTTACTGGTGAACTACGCGCCTATGCTGCTGCTTCTGATTCTGGCCTTCTGCCTGCTGTCCGGCGTTGTCAACCTGCTGCTGGGACTGGTGATTGCCGTGGCGAATCCCTTCCTGGGGGCGATGTACACCTTCTTTTTCTCCAATATTGTGGGCAAGCAGGTGAGCAAGGCGGTTTTCTCCACTGCCATTGTCTGCGCCGTGTTCTATCTGCTGGATTTGTTCGGCTACACCGTTGTGTGCATCTCCGCCGCCGCCCTCATCACCTACATTCCGTTGGCGCTTCTGCTGCTGGGACTGTGGTATCTGATTGGCTGCGTTCTTTGAGCGAGGTTTTTCCATGAAAATTTTGTCTGCGATTCTCTGCTGTCTGCTCCTGGCCGGGTGCGCTGCCCGGAGTCCGGAAACTGCGCCCACCACTGTCCCTCCGGAAACCGCAGCTTCCGTGCCCAGCACCACCGTCCCCACAGAGCCTCCGGAAACGGAGCCTGTAAAGGATGTCATTGATCAGACGATCGATGACATGTCTCTGGAGCAGCGGGTGGGGCAGCTGTTTCTGGCACGGTGCAACAAGGAAACGGTCATCACTGATCTTTCCCGGTACCATCTGGGCGGGCTGGTGCTCTTCGGCGAGGATTTTGAAGGCCAGACGCCGGAGAGTATGACGAAGCTGCTTACCTCCTACCAGGCCGCTGCCGATTATCCCCTGCTGCTGGCAGTGGACGAGGAGGGCGGGGACGTGACCCGGATCAGCCGGAATTCCGCCTTCCGGGAAAAGCGGTTTTCCTCCCTGCGGGTCCGGTGGAACCGGGGCGGCCTGGAGGCGGTGCTATCCGAGGAAGAAGAAAAATGCCAGCTGCTGGCAAATCTCGGCATTAACGTGAATCTGGGGCCGGTATGCGACATTGCCACGGATTCCGGTGCTTTCCTCTACTCCCGCTCCCTGGGGCAGGACGCTGAAACAACCGCTCAGGTGGTGTCCGAAATCGTCAGTCTGATGAATCAGAACCACATTGGCAGCGTTCTCAAGCATTTCCCGGGCTACGGAAACAACGCCGATACCCACACGGGCATTGCCCAGGACAGCCGCTCTCTGGAGGAGCTGGAAGGAAAGGACCTGCTGCCCTTTGCCGCCGGGATTCAGGCCGGCTGTGGGGCGGTGATGGTGGGGCATGTGATTGTGGAAGCCATGGACGGCAGTCTTCCCGCCTCCCTCTCCCCTGCCGTCCACGATTATCTGCGGAACACCATGGGCTGTACCGGCGTCATCATGACCGACGACCTGGTGATGCAGGCCATCACCGACCAGTACGGCGCCGGAGAAGCAGCGGTCATGGCGGTTCTCGCCGGAAACGATCTGCTGTGCTCCACGGAGTATGCCACCCAATACAAGGCGGTTTTGCAGGCGGTTCTGGACGGGCGGATTCCCGTGGATACCCTGAATGCCGCCGTGCGGCATGTGCTCGTCTGGAAGCAGCAGGTGGCCTCCTACGGCTGATTAGAGATCATCCGCATCCTGCACCGGCTTTTCCATGGGGTTTTCCGGTCTGCCGGTATAGCTGCCCTGAGGATCGGTTCTGATTTTCTTCTTTTTCGCCATTGTTTCACCCCCCTACAGTGAGTATTCCCGAAGCGGAGGTTGTTATGTTCGATATTACGCTGCTTGCCATGGGCAAGCTGAAGGAGCCTTTCTATCTTTCCGCCGCGGCAGAGTACGCCAAGCGGCTGGGAGGCTACTGCAAATTCACCCTCCTTGAGCTGCCGGAGGTTCGGCTGCCGGAAAATCCCTCCCCTGCCGAAATTGCCGCCGGTCTGGAAAAAGAAGCGGACACCATCCTGGCTAAAATCCCCAAGGGTGCCTGGTTCTGCGTATTCACCCCTGAGGGGAAAACTCTTTCCAGCGAGGGCTTTGCGGACACTCTGAAAAACGTGAAGAATTCCGGCAAAAGCTGTGCCTGCTTTCTCATCGGCTCCTCCTTCGGCATGGCTCCCAGGGTCAAGGCGAAAGCGGATTTTAAGCTTTCCATGGGGCCTATGACCTTCCCTCACCATCTGGCTCGGATTATGGTTCTGGAGCAGCTGTATCGGGCAGAGGCCATCCAGGCCGGTTCTAAGTATCACAAATAGATTGCAGCGCCGTCCATTCGGAAGATTTCTCCGAAGGGACGGTGTTTTTATTATATGAGATACCTTGACAGATGAGGTACTGTGTGTTAAGATGGTTTCACAAGGGAGGAATGTGTATGTCCATCGCAGGCGACCTGATCCGTGGCCACACCGATGCCATTATCCTGGCTCGGCTGCTCCGGGGTGACAGCTACGGCTACGAAATCAACAAAACCATATCCACCCTCTCCTGCGGACGCTTCGAGCTGAAGGAGGCAACCCTGTACACCGCCTTCAAGCGGCTGGAAGAGCTGGGGTACATCACCTCCTACTGGGGCAGCAGCGGGGCCGGGGCCAGGAGACGGTACTACACCATCACCCCCGAGGGCCGTCAGGCCTGTGACCAGCTGCTGCGGGAGTGGCAGGAGACCAAAGAGATTATGAATCGACTGTTGGAAGTGGAGGAAGAAATATGCGGGAACAGCTCACCCAATATGTAAATCTGTTATTTGCCGGTGCCCCCGACAGCGAGGACATCCGGCAGGAA
>CAKTXO010000189.1 GCA_934630985.1 uncultured Oscillospiraceae bacterium
CATCTGATTCCCAAGCAGCTGCAAAAGCACGGCCTGAAAAAGAGCCAGCTGCGCATTACCGATGAGGCGGTGCGGGAGATCATCGCCTGCTATACCAGAGAATCCGGCGTCCGGAGCCTGGAGCGGGATTTCGGCGAAATCTGCCGGAAGACCGCCATGGGGCTGCTGGAGGATCCTGAGATCAAGAAAATTGTAGTGGCGCCGAACAGTCTGGAGCAGTTTTTGGGAGTACGGAAGTTTGTGCCTGACCGGCTGCCCTGTACCGATCAGGTGGGTCTTGTCACAGGCCTGGCCTGGACCAGCGTGGGCGGCGAGACTTTGGAGGTAGAGGCCGGCGTCATGGACGGCAGCGGCAAGCTGGAGCTCACCGGCAACCTGGGCGATGTGATGAAGGAATCCGCCCACGCGGCCATGAGCTACATCCGGGCCAACGCCGGAAAGCTGGGCATTGCCCCGGATTTCTATAAGACCAAGGACATCCACGTCCATTTCCCGGAGGGGGCGGTGCCCAAGGATGGCCCCTCGGCCGGTGTGACGGTGTGCACGGCCATTGTTTCCGCCCTGACAGGCGTGTCCGTCCGGCGGGATGTGGCCATGACCGGTGAGATTTCTCTCCGGGGTCGGGTCATGCGGATCGGCGGACTTCGGGAGAAGACCATGGCGGCTCTGCGCCACGGTATCCGGACGGTGATCATCCCCACGGACAACGAGCGGGATTTGGAGGAAATCGACCAGACCGTCCGCCGTCAGCTGAATTTTATCACTGCCCAGACCGTGGACACGGTGCTGGACGCGGCTCTGAACAGGCAGACCGAGTGCGCCTCCGGAATTCTTCCGGAGCTGCCCGGAGAGCTGGTGAAGAAGCCGAGAAAGCCCCAACTGCGGCAGTAAGGAGGAAATATGAATTTTCAGAATGTGGAATTCCTGATTTCCGCCGCTTCTACCGGGGATTTTCCCAAGAATCGTCTGCCGGAGATCGCCTTTGCCGGAAAGTCCAATGTGGGAAAATCCTCGGTGATCAACCGGCTGCTTCAGCGGAAAAATTTTGCCAGGGTAGGGGATAAGCCGGGAAAGACCGTCCATGTGAACTACTTCGTCATCGACCGGAAATGCTATCTGGTGGATTTGCCGGGCTACGGCTTCGCCAAGGTGTCCCAGCAGGAGAAGGAGCGGTGGGGCAGGCTCATGGAGGACTATTTTGCCGCCCAGCGGATTGACCTGGGGGTGCTGATTGTGGACTACCGGCATCCGCCTACGAATAACGACATCACCATGGCAAACTGGTTCCTGGACAGCGGCTGTCCCTTTGTGGTGGTAGCCAACAAAATGGACAAGCTGAAAAAAAGTGAACTGAAGCCCAACCTGGAAGTCATCCGCCGGGACTTGGGGCTGCCGGACAGCTGCCCTGTGATTCCCTTCTCCGCGGAGAAGGGGGACGGCCGGGAGGAACTGGTGCGCCGAATCCTGAGTGCGGTAAAGGAGTAACTGCCTTGCTGTTTGAACTTGCGGATTGGGTGGTGCAGGTGGACGTGGAGAAGACCAGGGCTCACACCCGGGACAATGCCGCCGACCATTGCGGCTGCGCCTATTGCAAAAACTACTATGAGGCACTGCCCATTACATATCCGGGGCTTTGCGTGGCACTGAACCGGATGGGCATTGACCCCATGGGGCCTTCGGAGCTGATGCCCTTTACCCCCACTACTTACCTTGCCTGCTACCGGGTCATCGGAAGAATCGAGACCTGGGGGAGCAGCACCCTGGCGGCGGAAGGGATTCCCATTGCGCTGGAACGGGCGGAGGAGGATGACAGCTTTTTCCTGTGGGTCGGGGAAATAGAGCTTCCCTGGCTTCAGCCGGAGGATCCCAAGGAGGTCGTTTCCCCGGCGAATCTGCCGGAATTTATGGAGCGGATGCGGGAAATGTGGCTTTTGCGGCATGAACAGGAGAATATCTGCTCTTAAGATATGAAAAAAGCACATCCGACTGGATGTGCTTTTTACTATTTTTTGAAATCCCGACATTTTACCATTCAACCGGGGGATTGCCACGGCAGTGTGCGCACTGCCTCGCAATGACATGCTTTTTTGATAGATTTTGCTATATTCAGTCAAAATCAGGCGTTTTTGGCCTGCTTCAGAGCTTTCGCCAGCTGGTCGGGGCAGGAGGTGGGCTTCATGCCGCAGGTGGTGCCCTCCAGACGGGAGATCACCGTGTCCACGTCCATGCCCTCCACCAGCTGGCCGATGCCCTTCAGGTTGCCGTTGCAGCCGCCCACAAATTCCACGTTCTTTACCTTGCCGTTCTCAATGTCGAAATAGATCATCTGAGAACAGGTTCCCTTGGTTTTATACTGATACATCGTTGTCTTATCCTTTCTGTTTGTTATTTCACCAAATCCAGCAGTTTCGCGCCCACAAGCTCTGCCAGCGGCTCCGGCGGGACGATGAGCTGATGCCCTCTGGCGCCGGCGGACACCGCGATTTCCTCCCAGAGCACGCAGGTTTCGTCGAAAAAAGTGGGGTATTTTTTCTTCATGCCCACAGGACTGCACCCGCCCCGGATATAGCCGGTGAGCCCCAGAAGCTCCTTCACCGCTACCAGCTCCATGTTTTTGTCCCCGGCGGCTTTGGCCGCCTTTTTCAGATCCAGCTCGCAGCACACGGGAATGCAGAAGACATTGATGCCCGTCTTTTCGCCCCGGGCTACCAGGGTTTTGAAAACCTGCTCCTGGGGAAGACCGATGGCGTCCGCCGCGTGGGTACCGCTGAGGTCATTTTCGTCAAACTCGTAGAAGGCCTCCCGGCAGGGAATTTTCGCCTGCTCTACCAGTCTGACCGCATTTGTTTTTGTTGCCATAGTATCACCGCCTGACATTATACGACTTTTTTCGCCCCGGCGCAAGAGGGAATTATCCGCAAAATTAGGGATATCCTAAATGCGGGGGTGTTTTTTATGGAAAACGACGCGCAAATGAAAAAGCAGGAGCGGGAACAGATTCTTGAGCTGGGCTCGGACATTACCAAATCCCAGAAGGGGAATATTTACACTCTGACCATCATCGGTCAGGTGGAGGGACACCAGGTGGCACCGGAAACGGTGAAAACCACGAAATATGAGCATGTGCTGCCCTTGCTCGCCGGAATTGAGGAAAGTGACGACATTGACGGCCTGCTGCTCCTTCTGAACACCGTGGGCGGGGACATTGAAGCGGGGCTTGCCATTGCGGAAATGATTGCGGGGATGAAAAAGCCCACCGTTTCTCTGGTGCTGGGCGGGGGACACTCCATCGGAATTCCCTTGGCAGTATGCACCAAAAAGTCCTTTATTACGCCCACGGCCAGCATGACGGTTCATCCCGTGCGCATGACGGGACTGGTGGTGGGAGCACCTCAGACCTTCCGGTATTTTCAGCGGATTCAGGAGCAGATCGCGGATTTTGTCACCGCCAACTCCAAAATCAGCCGGGAGAGCTTCGAGCA
>CAKTXO010000190.1 GCA_934630985.1 uncultured Oscillospiraceae bacterium
TATCCCTGACGGGTCTGGCCGGGGCAGGCTTTGCCTGGGCTCGGAAGCTCCACAGATAAGCATACCGGCGTACCGCAATCGCGGCACGCCGGTTTTTTTGTCTATGCGTGAGGACAATCTTGTAGGGGACGATGCCCTCATCGTCCCGTGAATTGTCAACGTATCTTTGTATGCATTCTAATAAGAGAAACGGATTGCCACGCCAGTGTGAGCACTGGCTCGCAATGACATGCGTTTTTCGTTCCTGCTCAAACGTTCCTGCTCAGAATTTAATTAAACTCCGCGGTGTCAAAGGTTGCCACCACATGATAGGTGATCTCCCCCTCGGCATTCAGGGTGTCCTCCAGGAATGTGCGGATCTCCTCCTTTTTCGGCTCCAGATCCCTGGGAATCACCACGTCGAACACCAGATTGATGTGCCGCTTGCCCTGGATCATCCGGAAATCGTGGAGACTCAGCCGGGGATCCCGGCTCTGGAGCAAGCAGAGCACCCGCTTGCGAAGCCGGTTCAACTCCGGGTCGTCCACCACCACCGGGTCATAGTGGATTACCAGGTGGACATTGTGGCTGCGCAGGCACTCCCGCTCCATATCATCGATGATCTCATGGCATTCCAGCGGATCCTCCCGGCAGTCCATCTCCACATGGATGCTGGCAAACCGCTGGCCTGGGCCGTAGTCGTGAACCATCAGGTCATGGTAGCCCAGCACCTTCGGCTGCTTGACGATGTAGTCCACCAGCTTTGCCCGCAGCTCCGGGGCGGCGTTCTCCCCAAGCAGGGGAGAAATGGTATCCTTTGCCAGGCCCCAGCCGCTGTGCAGGATAAAGGCCGCCACTGCCAGACCCACCCAGCCGTCCACCGGAATGCGGAACTGTCTTTCAAACAGAGCAGCCAGCAGCACCGCGGTGGTGGTAATGCAGTCGTTCCGGCTGTCCTCGGCGGTGGCAAGCAGCGCCTTGGAGTCGATTTTCTTCGACAGTGTCCGATTGAACAGGTTCATCCACAGCTTCACGCCGATGGATGCCAGCAGCACCACCGCCGCAATGGCGGAAAATTCCACCGGCGTGGGATGGAGAATTTTTTCAGCGGAGGTCTTGGCCAGCTCCACGCCGATGACCAGAATCAGCACCGCCACTCCCAGACCGCTCAGATATTCCGCCCGGGCGTGACCGTAGGGGTGTCCAGCGTCCGCGGGCTTATCCGCCACCCGGAAGCCGACGAAGGTCACGATGGAGCCGGAGGCATCGGACAGGTTATTCATGGCGTCGGCGGTAATGGACACGGAGCCGGTCAAGGTGCCTACCAGCAGCTTGAAGCCGAACAGCAGCAGGTTGCAGGCGATCCCCACCACGCCGGACAGGGTTCCCACCGCCGCGCGCACCTTCGGGTCATCCGGGTTCTCCCCATCTTTCACAAACAGCCGAAGCAGCAATTTCGTCATAATTTCCTCCCAAACGGCCTATATTCGCCTCTCTACTGTCAGTAGAGGGCTATATTCTACCCCCGGTGGGGACTGTCAGGGGCTTTTCTCCCAAGAAAGGCGTGACTTCCCACCGGGAATATTGTATGATAGCAAGGTAAAAACCGTGTGTTCTTTATGATAGCACGAAGATACACGGTTGGTCTAGAGTAACGGAGTGAAGAAAAATGGATTTTCAGATTATTACCGATTCCTGCTGTGATTTCCCCACGCCCATGTATGGCCAGCTGGGGCTTACCTTTGTGCCCCTGACCGTGGAGTTCCGGGGCAATACCTCGGATGATAGAAATGACGACACGCTGAAGGATATGTACCAGGGGCTTCGTGCCGGGGAAGTGGCAAAGACCTCTGCTGTCAACCCCAGCCGATGGAGCCAGGCCATGGAGAAGGCTCTGGCCGCCGGGAAGGACGTTCTGGTGCTGGCCTTTTCCTCCGGCCTTTCCACCACCTACCAGAGCGCCGTCATCGCCGCCGAAGAATTGAAGGATGAGTACCCGGATCGCAAGATTCAGGTCATCGACACCCTCTGCGCCTCCATGGGTCAGGGGCTTCTGGTGTGGTATGCCTGCAAGAAGCGGGATGAGGGTCTGTCCCTGGATGAGGTCGCCCAGTGGGTGCTGGACAACCGGCTCCATCTGTGCCACTGGTTCACCGTGGACGATCTGATGTACCTGAAGCGTGGGGGTCGGATCAGCGCGGCTACCGCCCTGGTGGGCACCATGCTGCAAATCAAGCCTCTGCTCCATGTGGACGACGAGGGGCATCTGATCAACATGACCAAGACCCGAGGCCGGAAGGCTGCCATCGATGCCATGGTGAAGAAGGCTCAGGAATTGGGCGCGGGCTACGACAATTCCACCATGTTTATCTCCCACGGGGACTGTCTGACGGACGCGGAGTATCTGAGCCGTCAGCTGAAGGAAAAGTGCGGCGTGAAGGACGTGGTCATCAGCTATGTGGGGGCGGTGATCGGCTCTCACTCCGGCCCTGGCACCCTGGCTCTGTTCTTCCTGGGCTCTCATCGCTGAGCCGGCGGCGGGTCGCCGCTGACAATGCGTGGCCGGGAGTCCCGGCGGGCAGTGCGTGCACGGCTGGTCTGAAATCGCTAGACCTTTGGGTACCGGCTCGGTATCGTTCTTGCGGAAGCGATTATAACACGCATGTCATTGCGAGGAGGCCAGCGGCCGACGTGGCAATCCGTTCCTAAAAAATCATAAACAGCGGGCGCCATTGGCCGCCCGCACAGCATGTCAAAAAAGCCCTCAATATACGTTGTCATTCCGCACCAGTCCGCAGACTGGTGCGGGAATCCCCCGGATAGAAGTAAAAGCCACTGGTTTAGGATCTAAAATATTTGAAAATTCAGGGGATTGCCACGGCAGTGTGCGCACTGCCTCGCAATGACATGGTTTTTCGACAGTCTGCGGGCGGCCAGTGGCCGCCCGCATTTTCGTTGCTGACTCTATTATACAAGGGTGGCGATGTCCACATCGTCCCAAAGCGAAAATTGTGCAGATATTCCTACATTTAAGGAATATTTCGGCTCTGGTTCCTCCGGAGGCAATGTTCTTGTCCCGGCAAGAACATTGATAAGAAGCCGGCTCAAGGGGCGCTGCCGAAAAGCCGCCCCCTTGAGAATCCCCCGGCCGCATCGCCGGAAATGCGTCAAAATGTTTCGGTTTACTACGGGTGGGTTTATTGAATAGGCCAGAAAGATGCGGTGTCATTGCAAACCAGCTCACTGGTTTGCAATGACATGCGTTATACGATACCAAAAAGAAGATTTTGGTTCTCACTATCCACCGAAAGAGCATAAAAAGCGGGCGGCCAGCGTGGCCGCCCCTACGGATTCTATAATACACAGAAGAAACCCAGGGCACGGTGCATAGCACCGTGCCCTGGGCTTCTTTATAATCCGTCAGTCCAGATCCTCGCCGGCGTCCCGGTAAGCGGACTGGGTGGGGGAGGCGTTGGCGGCCTCCTTGCTGTACTTCTCCAC
>CAKTXO010000191.1 GCA_934630985.1 uncultured Oscillospiraceae bacterium
GCTACCATTTCCGCCGTCCGGAACGCCATGCCGGGAAGACGGCTGGTGCTGGCCTTCCAGCCCCACACCTATTCCCGAACCAGCGCCCTCTTTGACGATTTTGTCCGGGAGCTGAGCCGGGCGGACGTGCTGGTGTTGGCGGAAATCTACGCCGCCCGGGAGCGGAACACCATTGGCATTTCCTCTGCGGATGTGGCGGAAAAAATTCCCGGCGCGGTCTTCTGTGAGACCCTGCCGGAGGTCACGGAGTATCTGCGCGAAAACGTCCGGGAGGGCGACGTGGTGCTGACCATGGGCGCGGGAGATATTTTCCGTGCGGGCGAGGCACTGCTCAAGAGCGAGTAAAAAAGAAAATGTGCCGGAAACCCCGACACATTTCAGCCATAATAATGGGATTACATCTTCCGCTATTGGGAGGCCTGTCGTAAAAACGCCCCATAGCAACCTGAAACATTCTGGTGCACTTCCGGCGATGCGGCCTGGGGATACTTAAGGGGGCGGCTTTTCGGCAGCGCCCCTTAAGCCGGCTTCTTATCAATTTTCTTGCCGGGACAAGAAAATTGCCCCCGGAGGGACCAGAGCCGAAACACTCACTAAGGGTAAGAATTCGTGCACAGACCATTGCTTCGGGGAAAATGATGTGCGATTGTTATTCCTCTTCCAGCACCAGGTGGTCTACGCCGCTGGCCTGAAATTCCGACATATACCGATCCATCCGGGCGGTGATTTCATCGTAATTGTCCTGGTCGATTTCCGGGTAGTCCATATCCCGGCGGGACAGCTCCTCGGCGAGGATCTCATAGAATACGTTGTCCTCGTAATAGGCGATGGCCTCGTGAATGCCGCCCTCGGCGTAGGCCTTGGAGGGAACCACGGTTCCGTTCCAGGGCTCGGACAGGGCAGGGGACAGGGCGAAAATTTTGCTTTCCAGGTCGTCGTAGTCCTGGAAACGGTCGTCTCCCCGGGTGGAATTGAGCACCCAGTTGCCGATATACACCAGATCCAGCAGACGCCGGAATTCCTTTGGGGTCAAATCGATTGTCATGGCAAACCCCTCCTTTTTCATTATCAAAGCCTCCGTATATTATAATGCGTACGGAACAACGCAAAACGCCTTGAACGTCAAGGCGTTCAGGCATTTTTTGCGTTGTTCTGGTGCAAGGGTTTTGCGCTAAAAAGTGCAAAACCCTTGCACCTGCCGAATTGCATGGAACGCCATGCAATTCGGATACGCATTGATTTCTGTCTGAATTCCATAAAAACGGTTTTAAAGAGCCGTTTTTATGGAATTGCGCACCTGACGGTGCGTGAATAAGCCGCAAAGCGGCTTATTCAGCAGACATTATTATAGCACTCTTTTCCCGGATTTCCAGTATCATTTTTTGATTTGAGGTAACAGTATGAAAAAATACAGCGTGTGCATCCTCTTTGGCGGCGTGAGCCCGGAGCACGAGGTGTCCCTGCGCTCTGCCGAGTCCGTTCTGAACAACATCGATCAGGAAAAATATCAGGTCTATCCCGTGGGTATCACCCGGGAAGGCCGGTGGATTTATTTCCCCGGCAAGGATTACTCCATGCTCCCGGCTAAAACCTGGAACACCTGCCCCGGCGCCTGTCCGGCGGTGATTTCTCCCGTCCGGGGACAGGGGTTGCTGTGCTTCGGGGGAAATACCGTGACCGCCCACCCCATCGACGTGGTGTTCCCGGTGCTCCACGGGGAGAACGGCGAGGACGGCGCCATGCAGGGTCTGCTGCAAATGGCGGGCATTCCCTATGTGGGCCCCCACGTTTCCGCCTCCGCCGTGGCCATGGACAAGACCCTGACCAAGCTGGTCATTGACAAGGAGGGCATCCCCCAGGCGGCCTGGGAGCTGGTGCGCTCACGGGAACTGGCAGCCGATGAGAAGAAAATCCTGGATGGGCTGGAAGCCCGCTTCGCTTATCCCATGTTCGTCAAGCCCGCCGGAACGGGCTCTTCCGTAGGCGTTTCCAAGGCGGGAAACCGGGAAGCTCTTTCCAAGGCACTGGCTGCCGCGGCAAAATATGACGACAAGGTTCTGGTGGAGGAATTCATCCGGGGCAAGGAAATCGAGGTGGCCGTCCTGGGCAACGAAAGCCCGGTGGCTTCCGTCTGCGGGGAGATTGACTCCGGTGCGGAGTTTTACGATTACGACGCCAAGTACATCACCGATACCTCCCGTGCCTACATTCCCGCCCGGATTCCCGAAGCCCTTCAGGAGGAAATCCGGAAGGCGGCGGTGCGGGTGTTCCGTGCCATCGGCTGTCAGGGCTTAAGCCGGGTGGACTTCTTCGCCACTGAGGACGGACATCTGGTGCTCAACGAAATCAACACCCTGCCGGGCTTTACCTCCATTTCCATGTATCCCAAGCTCTTCGCCGCCAGCGGCATTCCCTATTCCCGGCTGATTGACGAGCTTCTGAAGCTTGCCATGGAGGCGGGAAAATGAAAACGCCCGTAATGCTGTCCCTGCGCTCGACCCAGCGGTATGGGGAGCAGGAGGCGGAAGTTCTGGAGCTGACCACGGAAGGCACCATGGAGTTCCGGGACGGAGGCTGGGATATCAGCTACCGGGAAAGCGCGCTGACCGGGCTGGAGGGAGTCACCACCAGCTTCCGGGTGGAGCCGGGGAGAATTACCCTGAAGCGAACCGGCTCTTTGAAATCCGAAATGGTCTTCCGGCAGGGGGATTCCCACGACAGTCTCTATGAAATGCCCTTCGGAGCCCTGCTCATGACCGTGGAAACCAGCCTTCTATTCTATGACATCGTCCCCGATGGGGGAACCATTGACCTGTGCTATCGGGTGATCATCGAGAACGCCCAGGCCGGGGACGTGGAGTATCACCTGGACATCCGGGCAAAATAAGGGGGAGCTGCCTTGGCAGCTCCCTTTTTCAGGTATCCTGTAGGGGCGGCCATTGTGCCGCCCGCTTTTTTGCGGAAATCACTTTGCCGGTATCCTGGTTCCATCTGACATTCGCAGGCAGTCCACTTCTTCCAGTACGATGGGACTGCTTGCTGTCAATATGGCCACGTCCTTTGCTCCCATGGACTGGAACAGGGAAATTTCCGTCCCGTCTTTCATCACGATAGCAATGTTTTCATAATCCGCCCCGTCAGTGCCGGGAGGCGGCGCAAACGCGGCCGCGTCAATGAAGACACCAACAAAGGAATCAGCCGGTTCGGGCATCTCAAAGGAAACTTCCACATGAAGGGGTGCGACGCGGATAGAGGTCAAGGTAACTTCCTCAATTGCGTCCATCCCTTCCGATTCCGACGCGCCGGTACGGCTGACCCAGACCTTCGCGGATACCGGCGAATCCAGCAGTTCCAGCTCGCCGGAATCGGCTTCCGCCAATTCAATCACAAACTTCCACTGGCCGGATGCCAGCAGCTCCTTCTCGTTCTCCCGATGATATACAACATCGCTGAAAACAAT
>CAKTXO010000192.1 GCA_934630985.1 uncultured Oscillospiraceae bacterium
ATGGCCTACATTGCCATGTTCGCGGTGGTTATGGCGGTGTGCTCCTGGATTTCGGTGCCCTATGTGGTGCCCTTTACCATGCAAACCTTCGCCGTATTTCTGGCGGTAGGCGTGCTGGGCGGCAAGCGGGGAACCCTTGCGGTGCTGGTTTACATTCTGCTGGGCTGCGTGGGCATTCCGGTGTTCTCCGGCTTTACCGGAGGCGTGGGGATTCTCATGGGCAGCACCGGCGGCTACATTGTGGGCTTCCTGGTGGCGGCGGCTCTCATGTGGGCCATGGAGAAGGTTCCCGGCAACCGGACGGCGGTACTGGCCGGCTCCATGGTGCTGGGTCTCATCGCCTGCTACGCTTTCGGCACCGTCTGGTTCGTGACGGTGTATGCCAAGACCACCGGCCCTGTGGGGATCTGGACGGCTCTGGGCTGGTGCGTGTTCCCCTACATTGTGCCGGATCTGGTGAAAATCGCCCTGGCGCTGGTGCTGTACAAGCGGCTGAAAAAGGCCATCCGGCTGTGAGCGTCTACAAAATCCGGGCCCACCACGGCATGTGCCTTCCCTTCTTCCGGGGGGAGGGCTACAGCGGGGCCTTTGTGGAAAACATGAGCCGGATGAAGAAAATCCTGGAAGAAAACCCGGAAATCTGCCTGGTTGAGGGCAGCGACGACATCTGCGCCGCCTGCCCCAACCGGCTCACCGAAAGCTGCGCCGAAAAGGCCTGCCGGTATGACCGGCAGGTGCTTGCGCGGTGCGGCCTGAAACCCGGTCAGCGGATGCCCTACCTGACCTTCTCCGCTCTGGTGGAGAAGGCCGTCCTGCGTCCCGGAAAGCGGGAGGAAATCTGTGGGGACTGCCAGTGGAGCAGCCTGTGCGTCTGGAAGGGGGAGACACCGTGACAACGAAAGAGAAACTGCTGACCCTGCTGGAAACCCGGCGGGGCAGCTTCCTTTCCGGGGAAGAGGCGGCAAGAGAGCTGGCTGTGTCCCGGGCGGCGGTGTGCAAGGCGGTGAAGGCGCTGCGGCAGGCAGGCTACCCCATTGACGCGGTGACAAACCGGGGCTATCGGCTGTCCGAGCAGGGGGATGTGCTGTCCGCCCAGGGCATTGCCAGATATCTGAATCCGGAAATGAGCCCGCTGGTGGAAAAGACCCTGGATTCCACCAACGCCGCTGCCCGCCGTCAGGCGGAGCAGGGCGCGCCGGAGGGCACGGTGGTGCTGGCGGGAAGCCAGACCCAGGGTCGGGGTCGGTACGGAAGAACCTTCTATTCCCCGGAGGATACCGGCGTTTATCTGAGTCTGCTTCTGCGTCCGGCAGGAGACCCTCAGCAGACGGTGCTACTCACCGCCGCGGCGGCCGCGGCCATGTGCCAGGCTATGGAAGCGCTGGGGGTGGAGAATCCTCAAATCAAGTGGGTCAACGACATTTTCCTTCGCGGCAAGAAGGTCTGCGGGATTCTCTGCGAGGCCTCCTTCAGCCTGGAAACCGGCGCGCCGGAATATGTGGTCGTGGGGGCGGGCATCAACGTCTACGCTCCCAAAGGCGGCTTCCCGCCGGAAATCGCGGACATTGCGGGAGCGCTTTGGGAAAGCCCGGTGTCCGACGGGAAAAATAAGCTGGCAGCGGAATTTCTCAACCGGTTCTGGACGCTGTACCGCACCGGCGGGGATTTTCTGGAAGACTACCGCCGCCGGAGCCTGGTAATCGGGAAAACCGTCGCCGTAATGGCAGGCGGAGAAAGCAAACCGGCACTGGCGTTAGACATTGACGATCGGTGCCGCCTGCGGGTGCGCTTTGCAAACGGGGAGGAGCGGAGCCTTTCCTATGGGGAGGTTCGTGTGGTTCCCACGGAGCCCGACGAAAAACAGTGAAAAAATCTGATAATCCCTCTTGTAAACTGCGGAATAATATGGTAAACTGAATTGGTTTTGAAAGAATTATCGAATCGGGAGGAAACTGCCCTCCGGATTTTCAGCTTACAATGGAGGACTTGACAGATGCCTACCCTGCGAGAAGAAATCAGCCGCCGCCGGACTTTCGCCATTATCTCTCACCCGGACGCCGGTAAAACCACCCTAACCGAAAAATTCCTGCTCTACGGCGGAGCCATTGCCCAGGCCGGCGTGGTCAAGGGCAAGAAGAATTCCCGGGCCGCCACCTCCGACTGGATGGAAATCGAGAAGCAGCGGGGCATTTCCGTGACTTCCTCCGTGATGCAGTTCCAGTACGAGGGCTTCTGCATCAACATTCTGGATACCCCGGGTCACCAGGACTTTTCCGAGGACACCTACCGAACCCTGATGGCCGCGGACTCCGCCGTCATGGTCATCGACGGAGCCAAGGGCGTGGAGCCCCAGACGAGAAAGCTTTTCAAGGTCTGCGCCATGCGGCACATTCCCATTTTCACCTTCATCAACAAGATGGATCGGGAGACCAAGGATCCCTTTGACCTCCTGGACGAGGTAGAGCGGGAGCTGGGCATTGAGACCTACGCCATGAACTGGCCCATCGGCTGCGGCAAGGACTTCCAGGGCGTCTACGACCGGGAGAAGGCAGAGCTGCTGTTCTTCTCCGGCGTCAACGGCAAGTCAAGAGCCGATAAGCTGGAAGTGGATCTGTACGACCCCAAGGTCGCGGAGCTTCTGGGCAGCGAGCAGAAAGCCCGGCAGCTCATCGACGATGTGGAGCTTCTGTCCGCCGGACGGGAAATGGATGCCCAGGCCGTGGAAAACGGCCAGCTGTCTCCGGTGTTCTTCGGCTCCGCCCTGACGAACTTCGGCATTGAGCCCTTCCTGGAGGCCTTCCTGAAGCTGACCCCGCCGCCTCTGCCCCGGACGGCGGACTGCGGTGTCATTGATACCTTTGACCCGGATTTTTCCGCCTTTGTTTTCAAAATTCAGGCCAATATGAACAAAGCCCACCGGGATCGGCTGGCGTTCATGCGGATTTGCTCTGGCAAATTCTCCCGGGACGCGGAGTATTTCCATGTCCAGGGCAACAAGAAAATGCGGCTGAGCCAGCCCCAGCAGCTGATGGCTGCCGAGCGGGAAATCGTGGACGAGGCCTACGCCGGGGACGTGATCGGCGTTTTCGACCCGGGCATTTTTGCCATCGGCGATACCATCACCGTGCCGGGCAAGAAGTTCACCTTCTCCGGCATTCCCACCTTCGCCCCGGAGCATTTCAGCCGGGTGTCCGCCAAGGACTCCATGAAGCGCAAGCAGTTCGTCAAGGGCACCGAGCAGATCGCCCAGGAGGGTGCCATTCAGATTTTCAAGCTGCCCAACTCCGGTATGGAGGAGGTCATCGTAGGCGTGGTCGGCGTGCTGCAATTGGAAGTATTCCAGTATCGGATGCGAAGCGAGTACGGTGTGGAGCTGCGGATGGAGACCCTGCCCTACGAGGAAATCCGGGTCATCGACGAGTATCCCGGCGACCTGAGCGACCTGAATCTGGG
>CAKTXO010000193.1 GCA_934630985.1 uncultured Oscillospiraceae bacterium
CTGAAGCGTGCCGCCGAGCAGATCGCTGCCGGTGCCACCTACCTGGACGTGAACATCGGACCTGCCGAGAAGGACGGCCCCGAGCGTATGATGTGGGCGGTCAAGCTGCTGCAGGAGAACTTCAACAACGTGCCTCTGGCTCTGGATACCGCCAACAAGCGGGCTATCGAGGCCGGTATCAAGGTCTACAACCGTACCAACGGTAAGCCCATCGTCAACTCCGCCGATGCCGGTTCCCGTATTTCCAACATCGACCTGGCTGCCGCCAACGATGCCATCTGTATCGCTCTGTGCTCTGCCGACGGCATTGCCAAGGACAACGAGGAGCGTATGAAGCACTGCCACAACATGCTCGAGCGGGGCATGAGCCTGGGCATGGAGGCCACCGACCTGTGGTTCGACCCCCTGTTCCTGGTCGTCAAGGGTATGCAGGACAAGCAGATGGAGGTTCTGGAAGCCATCAAGCTGTTCGCCTCCGAGGGCCTGAAGTCCACCGGCGGTCTGTCCAACAACTCCAACGGCGCACCCAAGACGCTGCGTCCCATCATGGACTCCGCTCTGGTGGCTATGGCTATGATGCAGGGTCTGACCTCCGCCATCGTCAACCCCAACGACCTGCGGCTGATGGAGACCATCAAGTCCTGCGACATCTTCAAGAACCACGTTCTGTACTCCGACTCTTATCTGGAACTGTAATCAGTCGATCAGATTCGGGTGAAGTCTGTGTGCCTGTTGACGCGGACACACACATCCCAAGCATTCACGGCTGGGAGGGAACCTCCCTCCCAGCCACTTTGCTTTTGACCGAAAGGAAATGCGGCATGACCCCCACTGTGCTGGGAATCCTGGCGATGGCGGTGCCGATGGCGGCGCTCATCGCCCATATTTACCTCCAGAAGCGAGGAAGGCGGCGGCTCCGGGATTTTCGCCGCACCCTGGACACGGTGCTTCTGCCCCGGGAAACGGTGCAGGCGGTTTGTCCCCAGCGGGGAGGCCGGTGGATCCTGACGAATAAGCGACTGCTGCTGGAAAAAAAGGGCGGCTTTCAGGCGGTGCCTCTGGAAAAAATCAAGTCCGCCCAGGGCATTACCACCGATGGAAATCGGACAAGCGTTCCGGGAAGAATGGTGAAGCTCACCGTCAAGGCGGACAGAGAATATGTTCTCAAAGCGGGCAGGCCGGAATTTGAGGCCTTTGCCCAAGCCCTTCGTGCGCTGCTGAAAAAACAGCGAGCCAAGAAGAAAAAGTAAAAATTTCGTATATTCAGCCCATTCGGCTCTATATAAATTCAATTTTGCGGAATATTTGGGAGGAATTCAAATGAGTGTATTAACCGATCTGATTTACGGCGGCTCCAATGCCGTAGCCGGACTGACCGAGGGCGCCGTCAAGGATGCCATCGCCAAGTACGGTGCAGATAAGGAAATCGCATTCCCCGATACTGCCTACTTCTTCCCCACGATCTACGCGGCGACCGGTGTGAAGGTCAAGACCCTGGGCGACCTGCCTGCCTGCGTGGATGTTCTGAAGAGCCTGATTACCGGCCAGGAGGATCTGGGACAGGCTCTGAACGCCGGTCTTGCCACCGCCGTGGGCGCGGAGATCATTGAAGGCCTGAAATATGTGGAGGGCGGCAACCCCTACGAGAACGACAGCGGCATCGGCTTCGTGTCCGACCCCATCATCCGTTCTCTGGGCGTGCCCCTGGTTACCGGCGATATCCCCGGCGTGGCCGTGGTGCTGGGCAAGGCGGACAATGCTGCGGACGTCGTGAAGGTGGTCAAGGACTACCAGTCCAAGGGCATCATGACCTTCCTGGTAGGCGACTGCATCGAGCAGTGCGCCGAGGGCGGCGTGAAGATGGGTCTGGAGCTCCGGGTCATCCCTCTGGGTCACGACGTGACCGCTGTCATCCATGTCGTCACCGTTGCTATCCGTGCGGCTCTGATCTTCGGCAACGTTCAGCCTGGTAATCTGGCGGAGCTGCTGAAGTATACCAAGGAGCGTGTGCCCGCTTTTGTGAACACCTTCGGCGCCATCGATTCCGTGGTGGTGTCCGCCGGTGCCGGTGCCATCGCCCTGGGCTTCCCTGTGGTGGTGGACATCGATCTGGGCGAGAACCAGGTGCCCGGCGCTCTGGAGTCCGTTACCGATCATGCCGAGACGGTTAAGCACTCTCTGGAGCTGCGGAACATCAAGATCAAGGTGAAGGAGCTGCCTATCCCCGTGGCCTTCGCCGCCGCCTTCGAGGGCGAAATCATCCGTCGGGCCGATATGCACAACGAGATGTGGTCCAACAAGAACCCCACCGCCGAGCTGGTTCTGATGAAGGACGCTTCCGAAGTGGAGGATCACAAGATCAACATCATCGGACCTGATCTGGACGAGGCCAAGGAAATGGCCCTGGTGACCTATGTGGAAGTTGCCGGTAAGAAGATGCAGCCCGACTTCGAGTCCGTCATCGAGCGGAAGTTCCACGCCTGGTACAACTACATGGAGGGCGTCATGCACACCGGCCAGCGGAACCAGGTTCGGGTGCGTGTTTCCAACGCTGCCTTTGAGGCAGGCCTGCGGCTGAAGGACTTCGCCGAGGTGCTGTACGTCATGATCATGGACGAGTTCGACGCCGTTGTGGACAAGTGCCAGATTACCCTGATTACCGATGCCGAGCAGGCCGGTAAGTTCCGGGACGAGGTGGCTATGCCCCGGTATGATGCCCGTGACGACCGCCTGGCCTCTATGACCGACGAGTCCGTTGACCGCTACTACACCTGCATTCTGTGCCAGTCCTTCGCCCCCGCCCATTGCTGTGTGGTTACTCCCGAGCGTCTGGGTCTGTGCGGCGCCGTGTCCTGGCTGGATGCTAAGGCCACCAATGAGCTGAACCCCAACGGCCCCTGCCAGCCCATTTTGAAGGAAGGCTGCCTGGACGAGCGCACCGGCCGGTACGAGAGTGTCAACGCGGCCATTGCCAACGCTACCCACGGCGCGGTGGAGAACGTGACCCTGTACTCCCTGCTGGAGGATCCCATGACCTCCTGCGGCTGCTTCGAGTGCATCTGCGGCATTGAGCCGGTTTCCAACGGCGTGATCATCGTCAACCGGGAATACAACGGCATGACCCCCGCGGGCATGACCTTCGGCGAGCTGGCCTCCTGCACCGGCGGCGGCGTTCAGACCCCCGGCTATATGGGTCACGGCCGTCACTTCATCTCCTCCAAGAAGTTCTGCTACGCCGAGGGCGGCATTGAGCGGATTGTCTGGATGCCCAAGGAGCTGAAGGACGATGTGGCGGAGAAGCTGAACAAGACCGCCAAGGAGCTCTACGGCATCGACAACTTCACCGACATGGTGGCAGACGAAACCGTCACCACCGACTGCGAGGAGCTGCTGAACTGGCTGACCGAGAAGAATCACCCGGTTCTGGGCATGGAGCCTCTGATGTAATT